>JAQGPC010000299.1 GCA_028293285.1 Pedosphaera sp. | reverse complement strand
AAGCAGAAGAGATTAAAACCGCTCAATTGCAAGGCACAGCTCCCATTAAACAGCCCGGAATCTCAGCCCAAGCCGATATTCAAAACAAAATTAAAGAACACCAAATCAAAGCTGCGCAATCGGAAGCAGAACGGCGCACCAACGAATCCAAAGCGAAAGCCCAGGAAGCAATACACCGAACTCCGCCAGGACGCACTTTTGACCCTGCCGCTTTGGGCCAGATCAACAAGCTGTTGGCAATCAATCCAGATTTAAAGGGAGTGAATGCCAGCGTCGTATCCAACAACATCATACAGTTGAATGGCCTTGTAAAAACTCCCGAACTGAAAAAGCGCGCTGGTGCCCTGGTTGGGAAAATTCAAGGGGTGCGCGAAATCCAAAACAATATCACGGTCAAGGAATAATCCGGCGGACGATTTCCGTTTTGCGTATTAATGCGAAGAGTATCCCGCGCTGATGAACTCGCGGATCACCGCGAGTTCAGTCTCACCCGCAATGTTGTGCGCCTTCACAAATTCGTGCCAGGAAATATTTAATCCCATCGCCTTCAATCCATTAATCTGCTGTCGCACCACGGCGAAGGGAATGATCGGATCTTGAAACCCGTGCGTGATCAGAAAACGTTGCTGTTTGGCCACCGGCGAAAGTTCGAGCCGCTCGGGTTGATGCACATAACCGCTGATACCCACTAGTCCGGCAAACAAATGCGGATACCTCGTCCCCACATCGATCGTCATCAAACAACCCTGCGAGAAACCGGATAACACAGTTTGTTCCGTTGGAAACCCTTTTTTCCGTTGTTCATCCAGCAATTCGAAAAGCATCTTGCGACTTCGACGCACCCCGGCGTCCGCGTCTCCCGTGAAATCATACCAGGCATAACCTCCATAATACGGGTCGGGCGCATTCACCAAAAGAAAGTTCATCCACGGCAGGTTCAACGCCTGTGGCAGCCAATGAAAACCGGCGCTGCTGTCTCCCAACCCGTGCATCACTACCATCAAGCGGCGGGAACCCTTTTGTTTTGCCGGAAAAAACTCAGTGTCAAGCATGGCTCAATGTCGGGGAGATAAGGCGAAATTCAAACAGTTCTTTCGCCCATGAGATTATTGTTTAACCTGGACCAGCGGTTCAAACCAATCGCCGCGCAGCCAATCCACGATCAACCCAATCTGTTGCTCGCTGAGGATTTGCTTCTCTCCAAATGCCGGCATGCGATCATTCTTCTTCCCATAAAAATCGGGATGCCCCGGATTGTTCAAGAATTTCATCAACCACTCGCGCGAGCCGTAGCCGGTCAAGTTCGGCGCGGTTGCCTCTTCGTCCTTCGCTCGGAACTGATGGCAATCAGTGCATTTCATCGCTTCCTTCAACAAGGTTCGCCCTTCGTTGATCATCGCAGTATCCTGTGCGTCCAGTGCCCCCTGCGCCTTCAAACCCGCTTCCGCTGACAATGCCGCAATCACCTTTTTGAGCTGTGCCTTTTGGTCCGGTGTATAATCCGGCATGTTCTTCTTCACAAACTTCACCATCTTTCCATCCTTCAATTTCGTCCCGCCAAAATAATTTGTCGTTGCGATTTTCTCCGGATCAAGCAAGCCGGTAATCCATTCACGCGAACCAAACCCTTTCAGGTCGGACGCTGATTGTGAGTTTTTTGGCTGGTTGCCCATTCCATCATTTCCATCGAAGCGATGGCAATTTGCGCAATTTTTGGCAAAGAGTTTTGGCCCTTGAGTCAACGGATCATTCCGCAGTAACAAGACCGCCCCACCATTTGGAACACCCAATGCGGTCGCCAGTACTTTCACCCGTTCCGCATCTGCTTCTGCTTCCTTCACCGCCACCTGATAAGTCGCATTATTTTTATCTTCCGCCATGGCGAGATAAGTCAGGAATCCGGCCCCGATGAGAATGGCGAATAGAAATCCAATGTTGAATCGATGTCCCAACTTCCATTTTCCAATGAACGGCATCAGGAATATCACTCCCATTGCCAGCGAAGGGATCACAATCGCCCCCCAAATCTCGGTCTCACCCGGGAAAAATTTCAGGAATTGAAACAAGAAAAGAAAATACCAGTCCGGACGGGCCGCGGAATATGGTTCGGAAGGATCGGCTGGCGCGCCCAGTTCTGCTCCCACTGGGCCATGTCCCCCAAACATCTTATGACGTAAAATCAGGAACAACACCGCCGCCAATACCGCGAGGCAAGCCACTGCATCTTTCAAAACCTGATCCGGCCAGAAAGCCACATCCGGCCCCTTTACTGGTTCCTTCGCTTTAAGCCCGTGCTTGCGGAATAAATAAATGTGCGCGACTAATAGCGCGATTAAGGCTCCCGGCAACACTCCTGCATGCAAGGCAAAGAATCGAGTCAGCGTATGATGCCCATAATCGGCCCCTCCAATGATCACCCGTTGCAAATCCCTGCCTATCCCCGGCACAATTCCCGTAATATTGGTTGCCACTTTGGTCGCCCAAAAACCTTTTTGATCCCATGGCAGCAGATACCCAGTCAGCGACAATCCCAACACTAATTGCAGCAACAAAATTCCAAACCAGAAATTAACCTCGCGCGGCGCTTTGTATGCTCCATCAATCACCACCTGCATAAGGTGCAAGATCAGCAGCACCGTCATGATTTGCGCCGTGTAATGATGCAATCCTCGTAACAGCCAACCGCCCGTCGTTTCATTCTGGATAAAGTTCACGCTTTCCCAAGCCGTTTGCCCGCTCGGCGCGTATCCCATCCAAAGAAAAATTCCCGTGATAAACTGCACCGCAATGGCAAACGTCAACGTGCTCCCCCACACATAACGCCAGCGCGCACCACCCGGCACCCGCTCGTACAATGCCTCGTGTGTCAGCTTCTTGACACCCGTCCGCGAATCCACCCAATCGATGATTGCCTTCATGATACAGGAACTCGATCCGGCCGGCCGGCCTCAAAATTCTGGAATGCCACGGACACTACCCCGTCCTTTACCTCCACCTTCAATGAATCCAGCGCGCGCGGACTCGGACTCTTCGCATCCGCAAGTTTCCCGTCCATGGTAAAAAGACTGTTGTGACAGGGACAAAGAAAATTGCCCTTCTCCGCTACAAAATCCACAAAGCACCCGGCATGTGGGCAGACCACATTCAACGCCTCCACTTTATCATCGGGCGTCCGACGCAAATATACCGCCCCGATCGGCACATTCACATATTTATTCCAAGCATCAGTCTTGTTCGCCAGTACCGGAAATTTACGTGGCACACCATCGTTCGGCAACGCATCTAAAGTTGTTACCTGAATTAGTGGCACGCCAGACGGTGCTACATCGCTCTTATGTTTTAATGGATCTAAAAAAGTTCGCAATCCGGCAATGGCCGGCACAATCCCGGCTATGCCACCAATGATGACTGCCAGCGCCTTCCTAAAAAAATCGCGCCGGTCCGTTTGCCCTGATTTTTGTGAATCCATAATATTCAAGCCTGACTAATACTTATGTGTCATATTCAGAAAAAATCCCACGGAACGCAACCCGTAATCCCGTTTCTCACAGAATCCTTGTCCTAATATGACAATTGATGGCGCTTCTTATTCCATAACCATTTCCTTCCAAGTTCCTCCACGTGGCAAGTGAATGCATGTATATGCTTTGGTCGTCTGAGCTACCATCTTAAGCCCTTATGAAAATTTTTCGTGATTTCTTTCAGAAGCACCCTACATTAGCGGCATGATAATTTGGATTCTCGCACTCGTTCTTTTTGGCTGCCTCGGTTATGTGGGATGGACCATGGGCGGCATTCGCGCTGGTTTCTCTCTGCTCGGTTTGTTCGTAGGCTCCCTGCTGGCTTTTCCGCTCGGGAAACTGTTTCATTCCCTGCTTGGTCTCTTTGGTCTCAAGAATCCCCTGCTCGTCTGGCTACTCGGCCCCTTGATTGTCTTTATTCTTATCCTTATCCTCTTTAAAATTGGCGGCTATGCCGTTCACCACAAAGTCGATGTTTATTACAAATACAAGGCAGGCGATCTGAAAATGGGTCTATTTGAGCGGCTCAATCGTCGCCTCGGCTTGTGCCTCGGTCTGGCGAATGCCGCCGCTTACCTCATCCTGATTTCTCTCGTCATCTATGTTCTCAGTTATGCCACAGTCCAAATGGTCCCAGGCGATACCGCCAGTGGTTCGGTGAAAATGTTAAACATGCTTGGCAATCACGTCAAATCATCCGGCATGGCCAAGATCACTGCTGGCATCGACCCCATGCCCGAAACTTATTATCAGGCATCTGATGTCCTCGGTCTTATTTATCACAACGATCTCCTTGAGAGCCGCCTTACCCGCTACCCTGCCTTTCTCGCCCTTGGCGAAAAGCCGGAATTTCAGGACATTGGCAGTGACAAGGAATTTACTGAACTGCGACTCCGGCAGCCGCCCATTTCAGAAATCATAAATAATCCCAAGGCTCAAGTTATCGTCAACAACCCGGATTTATTGAAGGAAATTTGGGGCATTGCCGCTCCCAATCTTAAAGATTTGGAGGCCTTCCTCAAGACCGGCCAATCAGCCAAATACGATGGTGAGCCAATTCTCGGCCGTTGGAACTTTAAAGCGAATGTTGCTCTTGCGCTTATCAAAAAGAACAAGCCAAACCTCAGTTCCACTGACATGACAAAGCTCCGTCGTGTTCTCATGCTTACCATGTCGAAGGCAAATTTGATTGCTGCTCCGGACAAGCAGATCATCATTAAGAATGTCGGCCACCTCCGTCCCAATAGTAATCCCAAAGCCCCGCCCACCGTGGAAAAGCAGACCTGGCAGGGACAATGGGATGGCGATAGTGGAAAATACAATTTAACCATCACCGGTCAGAAGGGGAATATGCAGGCACAAGTTGAAGGTGACCGCCTGACTATTACCGGCACCGAAGTTCCCCTGGCTTTCGAGCGGGAATTGTAATTTGGCATAGCGAATACTTTAGTCTCCAAGGTTCCGCGCTTACACGCACAGACACCTTTTCAAGACCTCGCTTTCAAAGGGAAAGAAAACAGCCTCCCACAAGATCTATGGAAGGCGTTAATTGGCTAAAACTCAGCGACCCTCAGGAGAAAAGCTAACCGGCTGCACCATTGCTCCAAAGGATGACCCCGGCATCATGCCGCTAAACACGGCATTTGTGCTGGAGACGTCGGCACGCACGCGTATAGCACTGGTGTCCGATACAGATGCCATTGCGCCAGCATTTGATAAATCCGGCGTTCCCTCTAAACTCATGGCGATGGCTGGACCTTGATCCACATATTGGGAATAGACAATTCCACTCAGAAGCAGACCGCTTACAATCACCCCAAAAACTCCGGCCGCCATTGGACTATTATCCAAGATGCCAAAAAGTCTCTTCAGCCAGGGTGATTCCTGTCCCAGCCTCTCCAAAGGAGTTGCGGAGGCTTGCTCCTCCAATCGATTGAGGATGCGGGTGGAAAAATTGTTGAAATAGCCGGGTGGCGGCTGTTCGTAGCGCTTCAACTTAAGCAGTTTGCGTAATTGTTCGAACTCTTCCGGGGCAGTGTTCATATTACTTTAGGTAGTCTGACAAATATGCTTGTAGTTGCTGGCGGGCATAAAAGAGCCGCGACCGCACCGTGCCGATGTTGCAATCCATGATTTTGGCAATTTCTTCATGCGACAAACCCTGCACATCGTGCAGCGTCACGACTAATCTATGATGCTCAGACAGCTTTAATAAAGCTGCGTTCAATTTTTCCTGCAACTCGCTCAGCCCTATATCCCTGCGTGGCGTTTTATCTGAAATCAATGCCACCAGATCTGGATCATGCTCGGCATTAAAATCCAAATCGTTCAGGCTCATTTGCGCACGATTCTTCCTTTGTTTCAAGAAATTAATCGTTTTATTCACTGCTATCCGGTAAATCCAGGTATAGAAACTGGAACCCCCTTTGAACGATTTCAATGCCTGGTAAGCCTTGATAAACGATTCCTGAGCCAGATCATTCGCATCCTCATGATTGGAGGTCATGTGGTAAACGGTCGCATAAATCCGCTCCTGATAACGGCGCACCAAATCATCGTACGCCGCCATGTCCCCTTCGCGGGCGCGGTTTACTAATTCCATTTCCTCGGTTATAGGGGGTTTCGCTGGCGAAGATTCCGCGGGTTCATTTGAACCCTCGGGCACCTTGCCAGAAGCCGGATCAGTCATAGGTTCAAGGCTTGCTCTAGGCACAAACTCCCAAATTATCAGTTTGGCGGGCGAGATATTCTGTCAGGCCAATCAAACCGGCCAGCTTTGCCGGTTCCGGCAATGTCTTTAGCATCTGCCGCGCTTGTTCAAGGTATTGATGAATAGTTTCCAACGATTCGTTAAGAGTCTCGTATTTCGCGAGGAGTGCAAGTACCTGTGCAAAATAATTTGGTTCCCAGTTTTGGATGAAGCCTTCCAACCGGGTCTTTTCTTCCGCGCTCGCCCGCTCCCACAGCAGCAACACAGGCAGAGTCAGCTTCCCTTTCGCCAGGTCGGTTCCCAACGATTTTCCGGCGGCCACTTCGGAACCAAACAGATCCAGGCAATCATCATAGATCTGGTATGCCGTCCCCAGCGAAATTCCAAACTGCCGCAATGCATTTCTCTGCGCGGGTGTCGCCCCGCTTAAACAAGCTCCCAAATCGCAGGATAGCGCAAACAGTTCCGCGGTTTTCATTTCCAAAACCTTGAAATACTCGCCCTGCGAGAACTGAAAATTGCGCCGTTTCTGCGTTTGTAAAATCTCCCCCGAACACACCGTGTTCGTCGCCATCGCCACTGCTCGGCAAATCTCCGGAGTCGGAAAACTCGCCGCCAGTTTCAAAGCATGGGCAAAGAGGCAATCCCCAAATAGCACCGCAATCTCGTTGCCCCAATTTGCCGCCAGTGTCAACCGACCGCGCCGGATCTCCGCCTCGTCCATCACGTCGTCATGCACCAGCGTCGCCAGATGCACCATCTCGATGATCACCGCCACTGTGATATGAGAATCGTTCGGTTCGCTGATAGCTCCGGCACTCAAAGCTACCAATGCCGGACGCAACTGTTTTCCCTGTCCAGTCAATGCGTATTCGGCGTATGGCACAATCGCAGGATCGAATTCACGAACCTGTTTTTCTAATCGCTGCGCAACCGCCTCAAGGAAAGGCTCTACCGGCTCCGCTATATGTTTCCATGTAGCAAGGGTTTCCTTCTTTGATGCACCGGTGACGGGAACAGCAACCGCTCTAGTATCGGCAGCAAACATGCTCCGCCAATCTACGGTTGCCTATAACTCAAGTCAACCCGTTAAGATGCGGGTTCTAGCCTTAGACTGCCCTGATTTACGGCCTGCTCAATTCTTTGACAATCTGAATTCTAAACTGTCTTTCAAAACAAGTTTGGTTCCAACCATCCCGCTTCAATCCCTGCTCCTTCGCAACCTCGGTTCCGCAACCATTTTCCCCATTTCAGATTTCCCTGATTCAGTTATCTTTGGTCTGTGTCATCGTTCGCCGACCAACTAGCGGATCATCCCGCGCTCAATCAAGTTACCGTGCCCGACCTTTGGCAACAGCAGGCGGTTACCGCCTTGCGCGCTGGCAAGGATGTGGTGGTGCAAGCTCCTACGGGCGCGGGCAAAACATTGATTTTCGAACTCTGGTCCAATGGCGGCAAGAACCGTGGTCAAGCCATCTACACCGTTCCTACGCGCGCGCTTGCCAATGACAAACTTGCCGAATGGCGCGCTCGCGGTTGGGATGTAGGGATTGCCACGGGCGACCTTGCGGAAAACCTGAATGCTCCCATTCTCGTCGCTACTCTGGAAACCCAGAAGAATCGTCTTATCCAAGGTGATGGCCCTTCTCTTCTGGTGGTTGATGAATACCAGATGATCGGCGATCCCGATCGCGGCCTGAATTACGAACTCGCGTTGGCCCTCGCTCCGCCACAAACCCAACTCCTTCTCCTCAGCGGCAGCGTTAACAATCCCCAGGATCTCGTAAAATGGCTGCATCGCCTTGGTCGCGAGGGTGTTTTGATTCGTCATGATCATCGCCCGGTTCCGCTCGAAGAAGTTCATGCCAACAATCTTAGTTTCCATGTTCCCAGCGATATTCGCGGCTATTGGGCGCGTCTCGTAGCCAAATGTCTCGCGGAAGACCTTGGCCCGATTCTCATTTTTGCCCCACGCCGTCAAGCCGCCGAATCCATGGCCGCCGATCTCGCGCGCAATCTCCCCACGCCGAATCCACTGCAACTCAGCCAGGACCAAAAACTTCTCGTCGGCGATCATCTCGCCAAAATGCTAAAGAGTCGTATCGCGTATCATCACAGCGGCCTCAGTTACGGCGCGCGTGCGGGCGTCATTGAACCGCTTGCCAAAGCCGGTCAACTTCGCGTCGTCGTTGCTACCATGGGTCTTGCTGCGGGCATTAATTTCTCCCTGCGAAGTGTCGCTCTCGCAGGTGCTTCATATCGGCGTGACTATCAAGAGCAACCCCTTCGCTCCGACGAAATTCTCCAAATGTTCGGTCGTGCTGGCCGGCGCGGCCTCGACGAAACCGGCTTCGTCCTCGTCACCGCCAATGAACTCCGTCTTCTCGATGCCCATGCCGCTCACTTGTCCCGCAGCGGTGCGGTCGATTGGAGCGCCTTACTTGGCATCATGACTGCCGCCTCGCAACAGCAACGCGATCCTTTCCTCGAAGCCGTCCATGTACAGGAACGTCTCTTCACCACCAAGCCCATTTTTCTCGGTGTGGAAGAATCGTTGAAGCATCCCGATGTCCCGTGCGGTTTGAAGACCGATGCCGAACGTGCCCGCCATGTCCGCACGCATGTCCGCGAAATGCTCAACAGTCGCGGTCAATGGGAACGTTATCCTGCTCCGGTTGACAAACCGCTTCGCGAAATTTTCATCATGCCCACCATCGTGGAAGCGACTGCTCCTTCCACCGCAGATGAAAATATAACCGAGGCATCGGTTCCGGCGAACGTCCCCGATGAGCGCAATCTCAAAATCACCTCCGCTGAACTACGTTCTGTTCTCACCGAACCCGATGCCCTCGAAAAAGTCGGCACCGGCAATCTCTGCGTCCTCTCCGAAGCAGATGGCATCAAAACCTATGGCCGTGGTCTGACCGTTGCCGACCGTCTCGGCGAAGACCGCGTCATCATTGCCAAATGGGTTCGTCGTCTCACGAATTGGAATGGCCGCCAGGCGCCGCTTGCGGTTTGGAACGAAAAAATCGCGCCGCTCGTTCAGCAAAAACTCACGCACCAAAAAACTCCCGTCGTCCGCTTCGTTGACCACGCCCAACGCATCATTGCACAGGTCAACATCGCCGACCTCACCATGCGCGTGCCGATTGATTCCCATGGCGTCGCTCTATACAAGCCGCTCACCCGCGATGTCCTTCATGCCGATTGCGCTCGTTGCTCGCTCGTTCCCGTCTGCCGTCAACTCCCCACCAGCACCGGCACCGCCCTGCTCTGGCGTCGCCTTGGACTCGTCGATGTCGCTGGCATCCCCACGCAACGCGGACAAGTCGTCAGTTTCTTTTCGCACGGCGACGGTCTGGCCATTGCCGCCGGATTGGAAGACACCACCTACCCGCTCGACGAAATGATTTACGACCTCGCCAATCTCGATGCCGGCTTTCGTTTCTGCGGCGAAGAAAACCGCTGGGCCGGTCGCCTCGCGATTGCCTGCCATCAAAAGTTCGGCCAGCAATCCATCGCTGGTTATCTCGAAAACGGTGTGCCCCCCAAATACGGAGCCGGAGCCGAACAAGTCGTTGCCGCCGTCCATAAGAATCCGCTCAGCAAACACGCTTACGTCACCGACCTTCTCGGCGCTGGCGACATCGACCGCATCATCATCGAGTGGCGCAGCCTGCTCCGCCAAATCGCCCATGCCCCCGACCTCGAATGGCCCCGCTGGCGCGAACTCCAAGCCCTCGCCAAATCCATTCTTAACGACACCGAATCCCCCACCCTCACCGACCTCCCGCCGCTCGAGTACCACCAAACCCGCCGCATCGACCACCGCTTAATTCTGCGCAGGCATTAAGGAGAGTTCGGAGTTCAAAAAGTTTGGAGTCCAAGCTTCAGCTTGTTCCTTTCGTCCTCGCTCACCAGAAGCTTCCATCCGACCTCCTCATTCGGACATACGCCCGCCCGGCTTTAACTCACATCTGCTCGCACTAGCTCGTACCAGCTACAATTAGCCCGTCTGCACTCCGTCGTCCGTCTTCCGCCCTCCGCATTTTTAGCC
>JAQGPC010000187.1 GCA_028293285.1 Pedosphaera sp. | reverse complement strand
GGGAAATACCATCCCCGGCGCGCTGGCTGAATATGTTGTGTTAAACGAGCAGGCGTTCGTTCTCGCGCCGGATTATCTGGACGATGCGGAGGCGGCGACGCTGCCCTGCGCTGCGCTGACAGCCTGGTATTCACTGGTGGAAAGAGGCAACCTCCAGCCGGGAGAGACAGTGTTGGTGCAAGGCACCGGCGGAGTGGCGATCTTCGGCTTGCAGATCGCGCGAGCGCTTGGCGCGGACGTGATTGTAACGTCGAGCAGCGACGCAAAATTGGAGCGCGCCAAATCCCTGGGCGCGACCCATACGATCAATTACACAACCACTCCTGACTGGGACAAAACCGCTCTTGACTTGACGCTGCAAAAGGGAGTTGACCAAGTCTTGGAAGTTGCTGGAGGCAGGAGTCTGATCAAATCGTTAAATTCGCTCAAGGCTTTTGGCCACATAGCAATCATTGGTTTTCTTGAGGATATGACCACGGACCTTCCCCTCTTTCCGGTGCTTGCAAAACAAGCGACTCTGCGCGGAATCAGTACCGGCCCGAGGCGCGCTTTGGAAAGCATGAATCAGGCATTTGCCCAATTTAAAATCCATCCGGTCATTGACAAGGTTTACTCTTTTGACGATGCCCTGGCCGCATACGACCATCTTTATCGGGGTGCATTCGGTAAAATTGTCATACGCAGCCCGGGTCATTAATCCTGCATAATCCTAGTTTCCAGGTCTCATCTTGCATTCTCAAGAGTTGACCGGTCAATCAACAATCAATCAAAAAATACCTAAACGAAGACAAATAACCATAAACGGAGACAACATGAGTAAAAACGTCCTTATCATCCATGCACATCCTGAGCCTAAATCTTTAAATGGATCGCTCACAGGTGTGGCCATAGCTGAGCTTGAGAAACAAGGCCATCGCGTACAAGTGTCCGACCTATATGCGATGGGCTGGAAGGCTGTCGCTGATGCAGCCGACTTCACCGATGTGAAGGAGCCAGAGCGGTTCAGTTACGTCCGGGAATCGAAACACGCATTCTCGACCGACACGCAGACGTTGGATATTGCAGTCGAACAAAGGAAACTGTTATGGGCCGATGCCATGATCTTTCAGTTCCCGATGTGGTGGTTCACGATGCCTGCAATCCTTAAGGGGTGGATCGAACGTGTCTTTGCCTATGGGTTTGCCTACGGTGTCGGGCTGCATGAGGGAGTGCGCTGGGGAGATCGTTATGGTGAAGGCATGCTCGCAGGGCGACGTGCGATGCTATCAGTGACCATCGGTGGACGGCTGCCCCACTATGGGAGCCGAGGCGTCAACGGATCTCTCGAAGACCTGCTTTTTCCCATTCATCACGGTATCCTGTGGTACCCCGGAATCGACGTGCTGCCGCCATTTGTAATCTACCAGGCTGACCGGCTGACGCCCGATGGGTTCGAGACGTTGGCTAACGAATACCGTCGCCGGCTCCGCGGCCTTTTTACCGACCAGCCAATCCCCTATCGGAGCCAAAATGGCGGACACTACGACCAGGAGCAGGTGCTCAGGCCGGAGTTAGGCGCGGGAGTGAGTGGTTTCGCGTTGCATGTCTTACAGCCTGGCGATCCGGCGGATGCCCGGCCTGAGCCGAAGAAGATACACGAGGGCGAGACAACCAACGCTTAAAAGAAAGGAGGAATGCGATAAAATGTGCAATCGCAGGAGGAGCCTTTGCAGTTGCTGGCATGGTACTGTTAATGCGCTTGGCAGTTTCAGAGAAGCGTCGGCAACTCTCGGCATGCCTTGCTTTCGATTGCATTTCTAATGCTTTGCGGGCTTGGCGTCCTGGTTGCTTTTCCTGTGCGTCATCGTCAACCAACCTTCGCTGGTGATACCATAGAAAACTGGCAGAAAAAGAAATATCCCCATGGCCATGAGCGGGAAAACCAGATATCCGATCACTCCCGCAGCGATATAAAGAACGACCCCGAGCAGCGCTCGTTTGCGCTCAAAAGCGAAATATTCATCTTCCACCACCTCCTTGATCAACTCGGGATGGTGGTGGAGGTAATGGAAGAACACCCACCAACTCAGGCACAGCTGCGCACCAATGAATGCGTAAAACGCCACCGCCACGCGTATATCAACCGCGTTGCCGTGCTGCATCGCTTTCGCCACGACTGCGGTCGGAAACGGCAGCAACGCCGTCGTGAACAAAACCCCAAAATTTGCCCAGTGCAGCCCCCGGTCAATGAACCGGATGCGTCGGAACGCCGATTTATGATTCGTCCAAACCACTGCGACATATACGTAGGACGTGAGATAGGCCAGATATATTGGCCACTGCTGCAGCAGTCCATAAAGCAATTGGCCCGGTTTCCCCTCGGGTGGGCGCAGATCCAACACCAACAAGGTGATGACGATTGCAAACACTCCGTCACTGAATGCCTGTGCTCGGCCGGTGTCTGCGAGGTCCGTTATCCTATCCTGCGATTCAGCCATCTTAACTGCCTCCCTTATCAGGCTAACACACGCCGGTAAGCCAGCCAACATTGGCACTCGCATCATGGGCTTGCTTCTCGCCGTCGTCGCCATGCAATTCGGCATCAACGCCTCGAAGCCCTGCGCATTGATTGGTTAACTGGGCGGCAATGTAGATTTCTTGAGTTTGTGAGGTTGCGAACGGGCGAAGTAATAAGTTGTACCTTTATAATTGACTCATCTTCTCGGAACTGTTGAGACAATTTTCTCCAAAGGACCTTTTTAATACGGCACAATAGCCACATCTAACGCAAGTGTGTCCTTTTCAAAAAATGACACATTATCACCGATTTTTAACCCTTCCGGAACGTCTTCGCAAAGAAACTTTCCATTTGGATTCACAGTAATTAAAGCAACACTGCCGTCAATTTCCTCAACGAGGCCTATAGTTCTTTTCTCTGAATTGAAGAAGTCCAGATGATCCCGCTGTATTGTTGTTACAGTAGTGATCCACTCCCCTGTAATGCAGTCACGGGTATGACAGACCTTTCGGGTTTCTTTCAAGGAATGTGTCTGTAAGTCCATAAGAATGCAGTAAGGATAGCTAAACTCATAGGTGCTTCCTCTGCGTCCGGAACCGACTTCTGATATTTTCACGATATTGAGTTCTTCCCGAACTGCGTAGAGGTTGTTAATTACTCCTGAAAGTCCTGGAACCCTGAAGCGAAAAGTATTTTGCTTTTTGCATGATTTTGCAATCGAATGCGCCAGTGCTTGATCCGTTGGTGTATATCCGGTTAAAAGGTTATTAGAAAACTCACGTATAATCGCAAAGATTTGATCTTTATCTAGAGGCTTTAATTCGCCAGTTTTGGGCGTTACGAGTTGACTTAAGCATTTATCCATGAGCGATAAAAAGCGGCGTGAGGATCCGTCAGATGCATAGATTAATTGCTCCAGTGGATCCTTTGGATCGTTGTCCACGATCTGAATGATTTTGTTTATGGTCGCAGGATCCGTAGCGTTCAAAGATACCGACTTCAAGTATTTGTTTACAATATCGACGCAATATTTCCGGAAGCAGACATAATCTTCATGGCTTCTGACTTGGTATTCTAAATTAACAATGGTTCCAAATCGCTCTTCATTAAGTTTGTCGGATCGGTCATTTGGGTATACTGCAACTCTTGTAAAAAACGGCCCACTGTTTCTGATAGAGTTCATCCATTTTAAAAAACCGTTCTCCTCTGTGAAAAAACTTTCGGGAAAAACGGGAGCAATCTCATCAATAAGTATTAGAATGTGCTTGGAGTGAGCGGTTAAATATTCCTGGAATGCTTTCCCCATTTTTGAGATCAGCGTGCCTTCTTGATTACGCATGGAATCCAAACGCACCTTAAACTTTGCCACTGCCTCCTTAAACGAAGCAGAAACAAGCGTTTTAGCCTTATTTTCGATAGCCTCCAAAACTGACTCGTACAGCAAGCGGTCAGCAGCCTGATATGTAGAATCCAGAGTGCTTAGTTCGGAATTGTGAATTTGCGCTAAATTTATCAGAACTGGTAATGCTTCGGCTGTTCTCTTCTCCATTACAGCCAGATTGAATTCTTTATCGCCCCATATTTTTAAAAACCTCAAAAACATCGTTTTTCCCGAACCTCGTGGGCCACGAATAATTGCATCGCCCACAAGCCTGTGTGCGGGTTTGTGACGAGCCTCGTCTGATGTAAAAAGATCCAAAATAAGATCAAAACCTATTTTTTCCGCATTGCTGTACGTAAATGGGTTCGACTTAATATTTAAATTTTTGGCTAAGTTTACATCTTGGATAATTTCGTTGGTCGTCGAAGAAACTATGCTTATTTCGGGAACGGTAAACTGACTACAGTCTCCTGCTTCACAATTGTCCTTGGACCAGCCGCCAAGGCCAAATTCAGTCCTGCTATTTGGATTGAATGCTCGCCAGTAAGTTTCGAACTTGCCCTGGCTTCTATCAATGACGTGAATACAATATTGGTTCTGTACACCATCAGCTCTCTGCGAAGCATTAACTCCCGTGGAACCACAACCTGAATATACAATTGCTACATTATCTCTCTTGACCTCGTGAACTATAGTTTGGTGTACATGTCCGGTAAGAATCAAACAGTACTGGTGTGACGCGAGAATAGATTCTATTTCTGTAGCGTTTTCAATTGCTGAACGTTTATCGCAGATCGACGTATCTAAACGGTGGTGTAAGACGCATACTTTGAGATATTTATCTGTCTTGTAATCTTTCGTTTTATCAGCTTTCAGGGTAGATACCAACTTTTCCGGATTAACATATCCTAAATGTAAATCATGCGTTTCTTTCTCGCAGCTATTCAGAAGCAGAAACTTGATGCAATAGCGGTGGTCAATAATGATTGGATAGGTGCTCTCGCTCGAAAAACTGTTATTGTTAGAGAGCTTTTTTGAAAAATTATTGTAGTTAAGGAGTTTTAGGTCGTTATTGCCGACTTGGGCGGACACCTGTGAAAGGAGCCAATTGACGTCATGATTGCCCGGAATCGTTAACAAAAGGTCCTGGTCGATCGCCAAATCTTGGCAAAGCGCTGTCAACTCTCGTAAAGCATCGTTAAATTCGTCGGCGTGGCCCGTTTCTGAAACGTCCCCTGATACAATTAATGCGATTGGCATGAAGGAGTATTTTGCCGCCATGGCACGGGTATCAGCTGCCAATCGTCCTGAAATTTTGGAGGGAAATCCGAAGACGTGCTTTTTGCCAAACTGCACATCGGACAATTGAATAATGCCGAATCTATTCATATAGTAGGTTGGCTGAACTATTGCTAAACTGAGTTCAAAAAGCAAAGTATCTCTGAATAGCAAATTCTAGATTCGGTGTGTTGTGTGTTACACCGCCTATTATATGGTTGGGAGATTGGTTTAGGACTCAAGACATAGAGGATTTGTGATCCAATATTACTAATACTATTTTAGAGTGAATTGCACGCGCCCTTGCTTCAAATCCTCCTCCGTTAGCGTCTTCAAAAAAGCCACCAGCGCCTTCCTGTCCTCCACACTCAACGGCACCCCGCCATCAGGATGTTTGGCGAGATTCGGGTCCAGCGTCGTCGTGCGTTTCATGCCGGTGCAATAATGATCCACGACTTCTTCCAGCGTCTTGAACCGGCCATCGTGCATGTAAGGCCCGGTAAGTTCCACGTTCCGTAGCGATGGCACCGCGAACTTCCCCTGGTCCGCTTCCGCCTTGGTCACGACGGAACGTCCTAAATCCTTGAACTTCGAATCCAAGCCGTTGTTGGCAAAACCGTGCGTGGTGAAGAACGGGCCGCCGTGGCAATGAAAACAATCCGCGCCATACTGCCCGTGACGCGGATCGTATTCCGTCATGAACAATTCAAACCCGCGCTTCTCCTCATCGGTCAACGTTTCCTTCCCATCCAATGCCCGATCAAATTTGGAATCAAACGATACCTGCGACAAAACAAACTGCTCTAACGCGCGGGCGATGCGGTCACTGTTGATTTCCCGCGAACCAAACGCCTTCTCAAAGGCACTTGGATAAAATTTCGTCTTGGCAAGTTTTGCAACCACCCGATCCAGCGTCTCATGCATCTCAATCGGATTCTGAATGGGCATCAACACCTGTTCGCGCAGGGAAGGGGCGCGTCCATCCCAAAAGAATGATTTCTTCCACGCGAGATTATAAATCGGCATCGCATTGCGCGTCCCGACCTGGCCTTCTGCGCCGAGATTGACCCGCTTGCCCGGATCAGCAAATGCCGCTTCCGCCCGATGGCACGTAGCGCACGATTGCTGGCCATTGATCGAAAGCAGTTTCTCGCCGAAGAGGCGATGTCCCAACTCCACACCTTCCTCCGTCAACGGATTGTCTCGTGGCAATTCTGGAATGGGAAATTGCGCCGAAATGGCGAACCGATACGGCGTCGCCTTCGGCGCCACAAGCATTGGAGCAGGGGAATGTGTCGAAGCCACCGAAGCAATTGTCTCGCCCGCGCCACCCTTCGTGTTCACCACGGAGAAGGCGTGTTCTACCCCTTTGCGCAAACTTGCTGCCAGGTCATCACCAGCGCGTGAGTGGGTGGAGGAACTTGCTCCGGTGAGCCTGGCAGCAAAGAGTTGATCCAAATTGAGTGCGAGTGCCAGCGATTGATCTTTATTCAAGTCCAATACCACTGGCACTTCCACCGTCATCAGCATGGCATCGTTTCCCAAATGAAAAGAGTAACCGCTTAACTTGCCTTCTTCTGTGCGCCAGCGGCCTTCAATCGCAAAAAAAACGTAACCTCCCGTCCAGCCCCAATGCATGCCATTCAAATTAGGATTCAGCGGATGTTCAGGCGCGTACTTCGCCGGGTTGGAATGATTCAATTCCGGTTTCAGCCCCACATGAAAGCGGATGCGGTCATAATTTCCCGCCGCAAGATTCTCAGCGTTAAAGCTGGAACGCTTTTCGTGCAGACTGATGTAAGCCTGACAATTTGTCTGCTCAATCCAACCCCCATCCTTACGATGCAACGCAAAGTCAGACACCAGAAAATCCGCCCGTGTCACTGACACCGATTGTCCCATCGCATTGGTGAATGACACGTTATCGAAAACTAATGATTTGGAATTAAACTGTGGAACGATTTGCACGGTCAACTTATGTGCAGTATTAGGAGCCGAAGCTACATACCCAAGACTCCAAAGCGACAAGAAGCATCCACAGGCAACGGTGGCGAATCTCTTCGCCAGTGCTTTGAATTTGATGCCTTCCAATCTCATACGATCCATTTTTCGCTTTAACCCTGCACCGTCTTTGTAAGGAGATTGTTTGGGTTGCAGGAAAAATTGTTAAGGATTTGTAAAGTTGCCGGTAAAAGCTGTAAGGTGACGGCCGCCATGGTTGTATTACCGATCGTTGACAGGGAATTGCGGGTTGCCGCCCGACGAGCGGGCACCTATTGGATGCGTTGCCTGGCCGCACTGGTCATGTTGGGCGTCTTCGTGGTTCTGCTCATGAATAGTCGCTGGCTTTCCCCGGCACAAATGGGCCGCCAACTTCTAAATGCGCTCGGCGTATTGACTCTGGGTTTCAGCATGCTCGCGGGCATTTTCCTGACGTCCGATTGCCTTTCGGAGGAAAAACGCGAAGGCACCTTGGGCCTGCTCTTTCTCACCGACCTCAAGTCATACGATGTTGTATTTGGTAAACTGGCAGCTCATTCCCTCCATGCTTTCTTCGGGCTGTTGTCCGTTTTTCCGGTTTTAGGTTTGCCGCTATTAATGGGTGGAGTCACCGGACCGGAGTTTGGCCGTTTGCTCCTGGTCTTTGGAACGACCCTATTCTTCTCGCTAAGTATTGGAATGCTGGTCTCAGCCATCAACCACGATGCCAAGCAAGCCATCATAAGCGCCTTTATGTTGATGCTCGTGACGGCAGGTTTGCTGCCGGCGCTGTGGTGGTTGATAAAGCTCACCCTCAATATCCCCGAGTTTGATTTTCTCCTGCTGCCCAGTCCTGCCTATGCCTACATCCATGCATTTGATTCCCGTTATCGCTTTATCAACGGGCCGCACGATTTTTGGCTTTCAGTGGGCGCTATTTTCTTTCTCAGCGTCGGCTGCATGGTGGCCGCCAACATTATCCTCCCGCGCTCCTGGAAACAGGGTGACACCTCGTTCGTAAATCGAATTTTATTCTTTCGCTTCTTCGCGCGGAATGGCTCCAAAAAACGACGCTTCCAGTTGGGGATACATAACCCGATTTACTGGCTTACCGCACGCGATCCTTCCCCCCGCCGCTCTGCCACCAGACTGCTCTTTCTCCTCATGCCCGTCTGGCTTATTTCTTTAGTCAGTTCTGTAGTTCATACCGGTTCAAACGAAATCCTTTTCGTCATCTGTCTCATCACCACTTTCGCCATGCATATCATAGTTAAAATCATGATTTCCGTGGAAGCTACCCGCCGCATGAGCCAGGATCGTCAAAGCGGCGCGTTGGAATTACTTTTAGTCACCCCCTTGCCGGTCAAATCCATTCTTACCGGCCAGAAGGATGCTCTTATAGCCCACTTTAGAGGCCCCCTGCTAATCCTCGCTTCACTCAATTTGGTATTGGTAGCCACAGTCTTCATTTTCCCAAAGCCATTGCACATGCGCGGTCGGGATTCGGCGATTTTTTGTGAGATGTTTATTGGTGGCCTTTTTATGCTCCTAATCGATTTTCGAGCCTTGATCTGGGTCGGCATGTGGCGGGGATTGAATGCCACAAAACATCATCGTGCGGTAATGGGAGCGCTCGGTCAGATAATGGGACTCCCCTGGCTCTGTATCTTTTTTCTCATTTTCCTCGCACGCGGGATTAGCGGGCCGGCTTCAGCAGCCTTCCTCATTGGACTTTGGTTCACGGTTGGTTTGGCAGTGGCTGGTGCCACCGCTCAAGCGGCCCGGCGCAACCTGGAGGAACGATTTCGTTCCGCAGTGCTAACACGCTAAAGATAGGACGGGCGTCTCGCCCACCTTGGAAACGGCCACGTAATCTCCATCAGCGTCCACCGGGTTGGGCCCGGCAGAAGCAGGCCCGATTACATTCAATAATGAGCAGGCAACCAATACAATTACGAGGCATGTTCGACCTTTAAGCATGGCGAAGCTTCCCCACACTGCTAAGATTTAAAAGCCAAAAATCTCCTCATTATGAAGCATTTCTGAAACAAAAGGCGGGCAGTGCAATAAAAAAGGCCAGCCCCACCCAGGACCGGCCCAAAGTATGAAAAAAACTAACCTACGCTTCTTTGACGTGTGGTAGTAACTTTCGTTCAATCATGGCGAAACTATTTATTCATAGCCAAAAGCACTGATAAGCGGGGCCAATTTATCCTGATATGGCTCCAAATGCCTTTGATAATTTCGCCAACGCCCGACCGCGCCCTTGTAAATCGGCTTGCTCACCTCCGCGTAAGTCGGCGAGCGGACTATCTTATTTCGGGTATGTTCGTTGAACTTCAAAACCCGTTCGTCCCATGTAAAACCGAGAAAACCGAGAACGCGGCGCGCGTTGGCCTCCAAATCCTCCACCATGTCTTCATAACGCACTTCAATGGCTGCAGCGCCCACGAGCGGTTTCAACGCCAGCCAGAAATTCATGATGGACGCATAATTATCAATTGTTCCTTCCAAACTCAGCCAGGACGAGCTGTCAGGATTCATTCGGGCTGGCTGCATAAAACAGCTTAAGCAAACATCGCGCGGATCGCGTAATGCCACCAGGAACTTGCTTTCAGGAAAAAAGCGCACGCAAGCCGGGATATCCGAGGTCAATCCCGGATTTTTATCAATCAGCAACCGTTCCCCAATCAGCTCGCCAAGAAATGATTCCATTCCGCGGAAATAATCCGTCCGGATTTGTCTTAAATTGCGCGCCGAGATGGAATCCAAGGTTGGCAGCACGGGTGGCGGCGCTGAGTTGCTGCGGCAAAGTGCAAAGTACGCCTTGTTGGAAAAAACGAAAGTTTCATCCGCCGAAGTAATCTGTGGATGCGAATCCAGCACATATTCCAACAGCGTAGTCCCGGAGCGCGCGTGGCCGCAGAGCATTGCCAGCTTGCGCGATGGTTGCAGCTCAGATTGACCGGCAGTTCGCCAGCGTTGCACCATATTTTCCGAGATGGTTGCTTGTATTTGTTTTAGCGACGCCTGCCTGGTCCGAAGTTGCGTCGCATATTTCGCGGCACTGGCAGCTTCTGCGGGAGCCAATGTCTTGGCTCGGAGAAAGGCCGCCATCGCCTCGTCATAGCAACCGCGTTGATCCAAAATCGTTCCCAGTTCATACCAGGCACCTAAGTGCAAACTGGCATAAGAGGAATTAACCAGAATCGAGCGAAGCAATTTTTCTGCCTCATCCAATTGCTTCATCTGGCGATAAATTTGCGCGCGAGTAAACAATGCGCCTCCATCAGCGCCATCCAACTTCAAGGCTCGCTCCACCATTTCAACCGCATCTTCCATGCAACGTTGACGTTCATAAATCTCTGCCAGTCGGAGAAAGGTTATGATCGGCACCTGGCTTTGCTGCAAAATTCGTTCGAAACAGTTTTTTGCCGCTTCATAGTGACGGACTCTCCGCCATTGATGGCCGACTGCCAGCAGCGTGTCCGTTTTGGAAGGTGAGATGCGGATTGCCTTTTCAAAACATTGCTCCGCCGCATCAAAGTCATAACTCATCGCATGGGCAAAACCCAATTCGATCAGGACTTTTTCATGCTCAGGATAAAGCCGATGGGCACGCTGCAGAATTTCAACGACCTTTTGATAATCACCGCTTCTCCAACCATGGGCTGCTTCCAGAAACATCCGATCCACGCCGGTCAGGGCTGTGAAGGGAGGTGCAAATTGTGGGCCAGGGGGCATCGGCTGCACGGAGCAGTAAAAGTGCCACGAGGAGTCCGTGAAGCTGCCTGATAAAATTGCCGCTGCAACAGCCGTCAAACATTATCGATTACGAATGTTTGCCGTAAGCTAGGCCGATCAAAAAACATCCAATCTCCAGCTGGTGTGGCTATTTAGTTTCCATAAAAGGATAAAGAATTGCCATGCAGTGCTCATGGCAGGTTCGGCAATCCTTGTGGTCTGCCGGGGCCATGACTGTAATTGACAAGGCGCGGTGCGAATGACATTTTAGCCGCGCTTGCCAACTTCATTATGAAGACCGTATTGCTTGTGGAAGATGGAGAAGTTGAGATAAGGGCCATGCGCATGGCATTCGAGCGCACCGGCTTGCAACACCGTCTCGGCATCGTCAGGGATGGCGATGAAGCTGTAAAGTATTTGTCCGGAGAAGGAATTTATACTAACCGCACTGTTCATCCCTTGCCCGATGCGGTGCTGCTCGATCTGTCCATACCCGGTCGCAATGGCCACCAGGTTCTCCAATGGATTCGGACCCAGCCGAACTTGAAAAAACTTCCAGTCGTCGTATTGACCGGTTCCTTTAATACAGCAGACTACCGAAATGCCATGAGCGAAGGAGCGACTTCCTATCACCTCAAGCCCGAGAACGCTGCGGGATTGCAAACGATCCTCACCGAGGTTTCTCGCAAGTGGCTTTCAAGTTCAGGTTCTCTTCCATGAAAAAGATGGCCACTTCAATCCCCGATCAGTTGTTTAAAAGAATACGATAGAACCGTTGGTTGGTTGCCGGTGCGAGGTCGCTGGCATAGGCTTTGTCGCCAACCAGAGTTACGCTGCCATTTAAGTCCTGCCAGATGGGATCATTCAGGCTGTCCTTGAACTGCACACGATAGGCTTTTCCGGGCTATATGACGCATTACACCGAATAATCCCCGTTATCGTGAGATTGAAAATTAGGAATGAATAGGCGTTCAGAAGGTGGACTTGATTTGAGCGAGGCGGCCAACAAAAAAGGCATTCTGAGAATGTCAGAATGCCTTGGTTGACGAAAAGAGGTATTACTTGGAACCGAGGATCGCGTCCTTGGCGGCCTTGGCGATGCGGAACTTGACCACCCGCTTGGCCTTGATCTGGATGGCTTCACCAGTGGCCGGGTTGCGTCCCATCCGGGCCTTGCGATTTACCAACACCAACTTGCCGATGCCGGGCAGGGTAAAGGTATTCTTGGCGTTCTTATAAGCCAGGTCGACGATGGAGCTCAGGATTTCATCCGCTTGCTTTTTGGTCAGGCCATTTTGTTCAGCAATGGTGGCGGTGATTTGTGATTTGGTCAGTGCTTTTGCCATATATGTATATTTTAAGTTGCTTCTGTTTCTACTATTTAAAGGGACATTAGCTTTGAATTCTTAACAAGCAAAGGGAAAAACCACATTTATCGAAGCCAAAAAACAAGGTGAATTAGTTATGCCATAAGCAGCCTGAGCAAGTGATGGTAATCGAAAGGTTCGATTTTTACTTCCTCAATGCGATCATTTGAATCCCACCCGTCCCAGTGTAGGTTGAGTTAGAGATGGTCTTAAATCGGGACCAACTTGAAAGGAGCAATATATGCCAACTCTCACCGGAGCATCAAAACTGGAACTCCTCTTCCGCCGGTCCGCCGGTTTGGACGTGGACAAGAGCGATCTGCGCCGCTTCGACGAATTCCTTAACCAGAAGCTCTACGATCTGCTGCTCATGGGGCAGGTCACGGCCTCCTCCCACGGACGCGACCTCATTGAGCCCTATGACCTCCCCATTACCAAAGGGCTGCAAAACAGCTTGCGCGAGTTCAAGCAGCTCGACGTCGAATTGGAACTGGAGCCCATCCTCGAGCAATTGGAAACCCTTCCCCGCCTTGATCTCGACTATACCAACGACACCCGGGACAAGCTGCCCGAAATCGCCGGGGCTTTGGCCGTTTGTCTGGCCCGGACATTCAAGATTCTCGATCCCGACGTGAAGAATCCTCAAACCAGGCATTGGGATCAGGCCATCAGAATTTTCAATCTCCTGCTTTAAAGGCTGCGAATTCGAGTGCAGATGCAAAAGGTGTTTCTTTGCTCTAACTCAAGGGATTTTTAATTGAAGTGGAGCGGGTGGCGATTATGCCCTAATGAAAGAGAAAATGCCAATAAAATAGCACTATCACACTCGATTGACAGCTGTGGACGTTATGCCATACCGTTATGCTATATAGCGAGTATCCATAAGCAATCTGGTAAACCAAACTGGTTCTGTGCCTACTATGATGAGAAAGGCATCCGACGTTTTCGAACCACTGGCACACCTAATAAAAGGGATGCAGAGAAGCTGTGTTTGGGTTTTCAAAAGGCCGCTGAATTGGCAAAGGCAGGAAGACTCACCGAGGACCGGGCGCGAAAAGTAATTGAATCTGTTGTTGCTGACATTGTTGAAGGGAGTGGGGGAGAATTAAAACGCTTCACGGTGAAAGAATATTTCCAATCCTGGGTCAAATCACGTGAAGGCACTTCCTCTGCAAGCACTCACACCCGCTATGAGGGGATTGTGAATAGTTTTTTATTTCCCTTGGTGAGAGATCTCGGATTAGCCTGATTGCGCTTAGAAGTGATGACATCCAAGCATATCGTGATCACTTAAAAGATAAGGTATCAAGCGGCACGGTTAGCTGAGTTTACTGAAACTATTGGTGCTTGCTGGGGTAAGGAATCCAGATGGATTCGTGTTGAGGAATCTGGAAATGCCTTGCTCAGTCATCCAATAACGAGCAAGAATTTTAGAAATTACTTGGTGATCAATAATGTCAAACAATCCTCCTTTTAATTTCGGATTAGGCACGATTACTTGGAATAGCTGGGCGTTGGATGAGTCCAAGACGCCTGAAGAGCAACTATGGCATTATGGAGAAGGCTTCCTCCAAGTGAACTATGAGAAGAGCAATCTAACGTTGCATGTTGAATGGCGCCAAGATGGTGAGAATGAACCCGGCAAGTTCGTAGTGCAATTAATCAAGAATTGCGATTGGGAGCATCCAGTGATGGAGGAGTATTGTCGTACGATCCCGGAGCTTTATGCCATTATCGAGAAGTTTATCGCCAAGGCCAATGATCTCGAAAGCGCAGCCAATAAATAGGAAGGCAAGGGCATCAACTGCCTTTGCGACGAAGAAAGGCCTGTTGGACTCGAACAGCCAGTGAGTTGTGCATTTTGTCGTCATGCCCGCAATTTGAGTCGCACCAGATCTTTTCTGCTGACGAGCGCCGGGAGAAGCGTGGTGTAGCTGGATGCTCCTTCATTCCAATGACCTTCTTCATTTGCTTCAGCTGGCGTGGGATGTCGGAAAGCAGGGCAAACAACCGTGAATCCGTTATGCGATACCGTTATACCATTAAAGAGGCTGAAAGAGTATTGGCTTAAAAGTATTGATTTTATTGGTGAAATGTGAAGTGGAGCGGGTGGAGGGAATCGAACCCTCGTGGCCAGTTTGGAAAACTGGAACTCTACCATTGAGCTACACCCGCTATCGAACCAGCCCATATTACTGCGCGAACCGCAGTTGTCAATTCAGAGCTGTACGCCATTAAATCCAGCTTGCTAACGGGCGTAAAGGCAGCAAATCAGCAAAACGAGTCCCACCACAGCCACTAAAATGCCAAAGGCCTTGGTCTGTTGTTTTTGCTTCGGCGTGGCCTTGGCATACTCCGGATAATACCATTCCGGATGAAAAAGGGACGAAATGCCGCCTGCCATTGTTAAAAGGGCGAGGATGATGGTAATGGGATCTTTCATGGCGGCTGATACTTAAATTTCTTGAAGCCATCTCATAAATAGCCATGGATGGCGCGGCCAGAGATTTGGGCTGGCGGCGAGGCGTGAGGAGGGAGCATCCCTAAAAGGGGCTGTGACCGACGAACAACGAAGCAGCCAGCCCAAATCTCTGGCCGTTCCCGACGGTTCTACTTTATCAGTACGTATAATCTTCATCTTTTCGTGCCGTTACGCCGCCATGGGTATTTGTGAGATGGCTTCTGAAGATTACCATCATCCTGTCCGAAATGTCGAATTACCATTTGCCGCTCAAATCCCCAGCCACTATCCATCTCAACTAAACACGATGAGCCAACTTGTATTATATGTAATACATGGTTACATGTGCGCGTATGGCTGGCGCGCATAACTCTATGGCAGAAGGAAATTCGATATTGCTCACAGGTGGCCGGGTAATTGATCCGGCAAGCAAACTGAATGCAGTAAGTGACGTGCTTATTTTGAATGGCAAGGTGGCGGAAATCGGCGCCCAGGCAGCAGCCAAAGCCCCCAAGGATATTCAACGAGTTGATGTAAAAGGATTGGTGGTCTGCCCGGGGTTGATTGATTTGCATGTCCATTTGCGTGAACCGGGCCAATCGGCGAAGGAAACCATCGCCACCGGAACTGCATCAGCAGCGCGAGGCGGCTTCACCTCAGTGGTCTGCATGCCGAACACATCGCCAGCAATTGATAATGCGGGAACGGTGGCATTGATCCGCGAGAAGGCAGCGCGCGAGGGAATTGTGAATGTGTTTGTTGCCGGAGCGATCACCAAGAATATTGCAGGTGAAGAATTGGCCCCGATAGGTTCGCTCAAATCAGCCGGAGTGGTCGCCATCACGGATGACGGCCATTGCGTGCAGAATAATGATTTGATGCGTCGCGCGCTGGAATACGCGCAGATGTTTGATTTGACGGTGATGGATCATTGCCAGGATTACGGTTTGGTGATGGATGGCGTGATGCACGAAGGGTATTGGAGCACGGCGTTGGGATTGAAAGGCTGGCCGGCCTCGGGCGAGGAGATGATTGTGGCGCGGAACATTTTGCTCGCGGAACTGACCGGCACGCGGGTGCATTGCCAGCATTTGAGCAGTGCGGGAAGCGTGCGCTTGATTCGTGAGGCGAAGAAGCGCGGCGTGCCAATTTCCGGCGAGGCTTGTCCGCACCATTTTGTGCTGACCGATGCCGCCATCGCGGGGAGTGAACAATTTTGGAAAGAGGACGGCAAAGGTCTCTTTGGATACGCAGATGGTGCCAGACCAAAGTGGCCAAACTACGATACGAATTTCAAAATGAACCCACCCCTGTCATCGGCGGCGGACCGGGAGGCAATTTTGGAGGGTTTGGTGGACGGCACCCTGGAAGTGTTGTGCAGCGACCACGCGCCGCACTGTGATTATGAGAAAGAAGTGGAATTTGATTATGCGCCATTTGGAATCACCGGTTTGGAAACGGAATTGGCGTTGTCGCTGATGCAGTTGTATCATACAAAGCGGTTGGGATTGGCGGAAATCATTGAGAAGTTTACGGTTGCGCCCGCACGATTGCTGCGATTGGAGAAGGGAACGTTAAAAGTCGGGGTGGATGGAGATGTGACGGTGCTCGACCCGGATCGCGAGTGGGTGTTTGAACGGGAAGAAACGGCGAGTAAATCGAAGAATAATCCCTTCCACGGGTGGCGGTTGAAGGGAAAAGCGATTATGACAATAGTAGGTGGGAAAGTGGTTTGGCGTGAACAAATTAAGGCTGGATGATGTCAAACTTTGCGGGAAGCAAATAAACTATATATAAATAAGCCGGAGGAGAATTATGAAAAAATTATTATTGTCCCTGTTATTATGCTGGGTGGCATTGCAGGTCGGTGCGGCGGAAGCAGATTGGCTGACTGATTTTTCGAAAGCACAAAGCAAGGCACAAGCGGACAAAAAGATGATTTTACTGGAGTTCACCGGGTCCGACTGGTGTCCGCCATGCAAAGCCTTGCACAAAAATGTGTTTACCTCGGATGAATTCGTGAAATTCGCGAAGGATAATCTGGTGCTGGTGCTGGTCGATTTTCCGCAAACCAAAAAGCAGACTGAGGAACAGAAAAAGGCCAATGAGGAATTGGCTAAAAAGTTCGGTGCCGAGGGCTTTCCGACCGTCATCGTATTAAGCAGTGAAGGGACACAGCTAAATAAACAGGTGGGATATGATAATGAGAGTGCCAAGGATTTCGTGAAGAAGTTGCAGGCGTTGAAGGACAAAGAAAAGGGAAAGTAACCTATGAAAAAATTGATATTGAGTCTTTTGATGTTGGGGACAATGTTCCCGCTTCTGGCTGCTGAGAAAGCGGAGTGGTTGACGGATCTGCCGAAGGCAAAGGACCAAGCCAAAGCGGAAAACAAGTTGGTGCTGATGGATTTCACCGGGTCGGATTGGTGCGGTTGGTGCATCAAGCTGGACAAGGAAGTTTTTTCGACGCCTGAGTTTGCGGAGTATGCCAAGAAAAATCTCGTGCTCGTGGAAGTGGATTTTCCAAACAAAAAGCCGCAGAGCGCCGAACTGAAAAAAGCAAACGAGGCGTTGCAGGAGAAATATAAAATCGAGGGTTATCCAACGGTGATCGTCTTGAACAGCGAGGGAAAGAAAGTGGGAGAACTCGGTTATGGAGACGGTGGGCCGAAGGCATTCATCGCCAAATTGGAAAAACTGCAGCCGAAGAAAAAGTAAGTATTTTCCTGACTGCAATGCTCGAAGTGAAAGGTTAACACTTGACCGGAGCATTGGCCGCTTTAGCATCGCGCGCGTCAATCGCGTTTCTGTAATTAATGAAAGCAATATTAGCCCTTGAAGATGGGTCAGTGTTTCACGGAGAAGGTTTTGGCGCTCCCGCCACAGCCTGTGGCGAGGTTTGTTTTAACACGTCCATGACCGGTTATCAGGAGATTTTGACCGATCCCTCCTATAAAGGTCAGATCGTGGCCATGACCTATCCGTTGATCGGAAACTACGGGGTTAATCTACAAGACGTCGAATCATGGCGGCCGCACGCGGCGGGATTTGTCATTCGCGAGTTATCGCCGGTGGTAAGCAATTGGCGCGCGGATTTTTCACTGGCCGAATATCTGGAGAAGAATGGAATTCCCGGCCTGCAAGGAATTGATACACGCGCATTGACCAAGAAGCTCCGGGTTCGCGGAGCTTTGAACGGATTTATTTCCACCGAAGGCGTGTCGGAAGCGGAAGCCGTCACCCGCGCAAAGGAATGGCAGGGGTTGGTCGGAGTGGATTACGTCAAGGAAGTCACCCACAACGAAACTTTTATGTGGGATGTCAATGATGAGCAAATTGCCAATTTCAATTTTACCCATTGCAAAGGAAAATACGAGGCCCGTAATTTGCGTGATAC
>JAQGPC010000185.1 GCA_028293285.1 Pedosphaera sp. | reverse complement strand
GGACATATTCACTACTGCGCAGAATGAAAATGCCAGCCGCGGCCAGCTTTCCGTCAATCAAACGAACTTGGCATCCTGGGCTGCCATACTTAGCGGAGTGATTACGCTTACCAATACAACAGATGGGGCAAAATTACTTGAATATCCACCGCCTCCTCTCACGTTCGAGCCGCTTGTTATTGATCCCATCGCGCACAGCACCATTGTTTCGAATATGATGGCGGGTATTAACAATCTCCGCAGCAGTCTGAATGCAAGTAATCAGCCTGTTTATCCCGGGCAGGTCTTTCAACATTTAGGGGATATTCTTGCGGTTCCAGAACTGACCGTGAATTCACCCTTCTTGAATTTAAGTGATGTGCAGCAGCAAGCAGGCATTTCCGACGCAGTTTACGAACGTATTCCTCAGCAAATCCTCTCGTTGCTCCGCTTAGGTGAGCCGCGTTATGTGATCTATTCGTATGGTCAGTCCTTAAAGCCGGCAGATCGTTCCATTGTGCAAAGTGGAACTTACTTTGGCATGTGCACCAATTATCAAATTACTGGCGAGGTAGTTACTCGTGCGGTAGTGAGAGTTGATAATTACCCGGTGCCGGGCCGGCCTTTCACCCAACCACCGCGAATCGTGGTGGAAAGTTACACCGTGCTGCCGCCGGAATGATAAAAAGGATTTGGAATCGGCGGTTAATTAGGATATCATACAGAATGGCCAAAAAGAGAAGTATGTCGAGGTGTGTATCTTTGGCTGTTCTTCAATGCCTGAGTTTGTAATATGTCTTAAGTCGTGCTGACACATTTATACTGATATGCAAAGGAGATTACTTTGGTTCTTGTTTGGCGTGTTATGCCTGCTGGGAGTGTTGAGCTTCTGGCGATGGGGTGGCCAGCGTCAGGCCAGGCGTGAGAACCCAATCCCTGCCACCCGTGCGGAAGCAAGACTTGGGACCGTACGGAAAACGCAATCCGCCTCGCCGATCCAACTTTTGTCTCTAGGCGTCTCCTCCCAGCCTTCTGAAAAAACCAATCAAACGGCCAGGACTCGTTATCCTTACCGGCTGAATAACACCACCAAGACGGTGGACGAGTTGGCGCATAGTGATAAAGCAATTCTATTGGCCAACGCGCTGCTGGATACTTCCAAGGATTTCAAATTAACCATTCCCGCCCATCTGCGCGCTCCAGAGAATAATGGCAGCTACGTGGTGCAATCCCGCGGTCCATTAAGCGACTCTTTCCGCGCGGTGTTGAAAAACGCCAATGCCACGATTATTTCGTATATTCCGAACAACGCCTATCTGGTTCTCATGCCAGCAGAGAGCGCAAAGCAACTGGTATCCAATTCCCGCGTGCAAACGGTGCTCGACTATGAACCCTATTACAAACTGGAAGCTTCGTTGTTGAAGCTTGCCGTGGAGCAAAAACCGCTGCCCGAAAATAGTGAGTTGAAAGTAACCTTATTTCCCGGAACACAGGCGTCTGCGAAGGCGGATTTACAAAAGCTTGGGGTGATACAAGTCAACGAAGAACGTTCGCCTTTCGGCCCCGTCGTGACACTCCGTGCGCCACCAAACACACTCGCGGATATCGCGCGTATCCCGGTAGTGCAGCTCGTCGAAGCCTCCCATCCGCGAATTTCGGCCAACGATCTTTCACGCACACGCTTGGGTGTCTCGCGTGATACAATAACTAATTTCAATTACCTGGGCCTGACCGGGAGTAACATCTTAATCAATATTAATGATTCTGGGGTAGATAGATTACATCCAGATCTGACCAACCGTGTCACAGGTGATCTGAATCTCAGTCTATCCGATACCGATGGGCACGGTACCCATGTCGCGGGCACCATCGCGGGTAGTGGTGTCATGTCGAGCACGGTGATCAATGCCATTGGCTCCATCACGAATACCGCCAATTTTCGCGGGATGGCTCCGGCGGCAAAACTCTATTCCATCTCGCTTGATATCGACCGCGGAGCTGCTTCTGATGCCTATTTGCAGGAGCAGGCGGCCAAAACCAATGCGTTCATATCCAATAACAGTTGGAACTATGTGGGCGCAGCGGATTATACCATTGAAGCTGCTAGTTACGATGCGGCGGTGCGTGATGCCCTGCCGCTGGTGTCGGGCTCGCACCCTCAGCTTTTTGTGTTTTCGGCGGGTAACGGCGGCAATGGTGATGACGCCGGATTGAGCGGCGATCCACAGAGCATTTTGTCGCCCGCCACGGCGAAAAATGTTATTACCGTTGGTGCCATCGAGCAGTCTCGCAACATCACGAACAACGTGGTCAAGCGCGGAGTGACGAGCAAGCCATTTTTGCCAAGCTCCAACAGCAGTAACCAGGTGGCCAGCTTTTCCAGCCGTGGCAATGTCGGCATTGGAATTGAAGGTGAAGCTGGGCGCTTCAAACCGGATGTGGTCGCGCCGGGAACGTTCCTGGTTTCAGCCCGTTCCGGACAGTGGGATACCAACGCTTATTACAATCACACCACCAATTACCATTACAACACTTACTTCAACCAGTCAGTTGAGACCAACTCGCTGGAGCCTTATTCCATCTTCATACCCGACAATGCCATTCAGGTGATTATAGAAGTGTTCTCGAACGAGCGGTCGCCCTCACCATTTCCAACGAATACACCCATTTACGTGCGATATGGGGATAATCCTACTTTCGCGACATTCGATTTCAAAGGCACGAACCGGGTTTCTTCGCCACCAGACTTTGCATTCAACCGCGAAACGACCCTGTTTTACAGCATTGGCAATGGCACCGCCCAAGCCCTGCATTATGATGTGCAGACCACGTTGGTTACCACCAACGATTTTGGTAATTATTATGAAGTGTTGCATGGTTTGAATGATGACTTGGGCCCGTTTTACCGTTATGAATCGGGCACCAGCATGGCTGCTGCCGGAGTGACCGGGTTTCTGGCTTTGATGCAGGAATTTTTCGAGCAGCGTGCCCATGTGACGAACAGTCCGGCGCTGATGAAGGCTTTATTGATCAATGGCTCGCGTTCCGTTTCAACTCTCTACGACATACAAGTTGGAAGCTCGATCAACTACCAGGGCTGGGGATTGCCCGCTCTTTCCAACAGCATACCGGGAGCGCTTACCAATCTGGCTACGCCCGGCCCGCTAACTGCAAACCTGCCAGTTCAGTTTTTTGATCAACACCTCACTAACGCACTGGCTACCGGGCAAAGCAAGACCCGCACTCTGGCGTTGACGCCGTCAGGCCGGGGCAGACCGCTCCGAATGACTTTGGTCTGGACCGATCCACCGGGAAATCCGGCTGCAGGCGTCAAATTGGTTAATGACCTTGATCTGATCGTAACCAACCTGACCACGGGCGATGTGTATTACGGAAACGACATACCTGCCGGTAGTGATTTCAGCGAGCCTTGGGATACGAATAGTGCGCCGATCATTGATGTAGTTAATAACGTTGAGAATATTTATCTTCCCTCTCCACTCGGCAGTAACTATTCCGTCACGGTATTTGGCAAGCGAGTCAACGTGAATGCGATTACCGCCAATACCAACAATATAGTACAGGATTATGCATTGGTGATTTCCAGTGGAGATGCTGGCACCGTTTCCAATGCCTTCACGCTCACTGATGTTCCGTTGGTATCCACCAATCTGGCGCATGTTATATCGATGACGAACGGTCTGCCATTGTTGGGGCAGCGGGTAGGGGCCAATTCGCAGTACTCGGTTTCGACCAACGGTGTAGTGAGCCAGTGGAATTTTTATATTTACACGAATACAACCGCTTTCACCAATGTGGCATTTGTGACTTTTCTCCCGCCGAACATGGGTCTTACGCGCATGGGGACACGGGTTGGCGATCCAACGGATGCGGCCCGGGTTGAAGCAGACCTGGACATGTATGTTTCGACCAACCCGGCATTAACGAACCTTGATCAGGCAGCCATTGGCGCGGCGCTCGAGTCCCGGACTCGCACTGGCACCGAAAAAGTCTTATTGAGCAATTCTGTTCCCAATCAGGTTTATTACATTGGCATCAAATCTGAAGATCAGGAAGGAGCTGAATATGCTTTCCTCGCCGCAGCCAGTCAGTTGCCTTTCGGCCAGCGTGATGGGAATGGCAACATTCCTATGATCGTGCTTACTGCTCTCCCGGCCACTATTCCCGACGGCTCGCCAGCGTTACCGGGCTTTGTTTCCATTGTGGCAGTTACCGCAGATAATTCTCCCGTGCGCCGCGTGATAGTCACTAACTCTGTGACGCATGAAAATTTTGGTGATCTGATAGGAACGCTCAGTTTTGGAAAGCATTTGGCTGTGCTCAATAACCATTCTTTCTTCGATAATGGCAGCACCAGTGAAACCTTTATCTATGATGATAGCGAGGAGGGAGATATTCCGGGATCGCGAGCTTCTGATGGGCCGGGCACTCTGCAAAACTTTGTGGGAGACAAGGCCGGGGATGGGGTCTGGATTTTGAATGTGGTGGATGATTCTCTCACCCAGACGGGACAAGTAATCAGCCCGTTTGGCATCACCATTGAGCCGACTCCTCCGACCAATGGCGTGTTGCAGACGATTGGCGCACACCGGCCGAGGTTTTATCCGATTGATGTGCCGCCGAATGCGACTAATTTGACGATAACCGTTCTTAGTAACTCATTTCCGCTGAATCTTTATCTGCGCCACGGTTCGCGCCCTGCGCCAAGAGTTGGGTTGCCCACTGCATTTGATAAGTCGGCTATCGCACCTGCGGGCGGAGGTTCACTGTCACTTACTATTTATGACAACCCGCCTTTGTCTGCGGGACGCTATTACCTCGAAATTTACAATGACAACCCGGTGAGCCAGACATTCTTTGGGCCGATTATCAGTATCGGGCTGGATCTGGCGCCAGCGACGCCGCCTAGGTTTGTCGGCTCAGGGCCAATACCCATTTTGGATGATGCAGTCACTTACGCAACGAACTTCGTGGCTCTCGACAAGCTGATTGTGGATACGGAAGTGGGTGTGCGCATTGATCATCCGCGCGTCTCCGATCTGGCGCTGACGTTGATCAGTCCACACGGCACGCGCGTTTTGCTCGCGGAGAATCGTGGTGGTTTGACGACGAATGGATTTGGCGCGGGCGTAAATGTAACAAATGTCTTTCCACAAACCACGGCGGGTACTGCGGCGGAGGATACGCAAGTTCTTACTAATGTGTTGAATTCAGGCACGATTTTAATCAGTTACGACTTCCGCGGAATAGCGGACAGCATGCACATCTATTACGATGGCGTGCTTATATTTGATTCTGGATTAATCCCCGGCAGTGGAACCTTTACAATCGATTACGGTCCGGGTGTCTCGCAGAATGTAGTCATCATCATGAATGAAGGGGGTAATCATGATCCGGGGACAATGTGGACGTATTCTGCGACGGTGATCAGCAGAGGAATTGCTTATGCCACGTTTAGCGAGAACACGAATAAGGCCCTGATACCGATTAAATTCGCCACTCCACCCTTTGGCACGAATACTACCGGGCTCGGGAATCCGGTCAGTGATTTTGAGGGCATAACCATGACGAATGGTGCGAGAACTTATTTTGCTGGTGGTGCTCCCTTACCGGATGGTTGGACTGTTGTATCAAACAAAGTGACGGTGCAGACAGACCCCCTTCTGGCACGTTCAGGAACAAATTTCCTGAATTTGCGTGATGGAAGGATTTCACGGTTTTTGCCGACCGTTGCCGGAACGCAATACAAACTTCAGTTCTCCTACCGCCGCGCACCCGCGCTGGAACCGCTTCACTGGTGGCCGGGAAACAGCAATACGGTGGATTTGGTAAGTGGGAACGATGGCGTATGGTTTGGCACAAATACTTATGAACCGATGGAAGTAGGTCTCGGGTTTAGCATAGAAGATGCGAGCACAAATTATGTGCGGGTGCTGGGCGATCCCAGCTTGAATATTGGGGCCGGGCCGGGCTTCACGATTGATAGCTGGATCAATGTGGATGAGATGTCCATGCCAAGACCCTTGATCGAATGGAATGACGGTTTGGGATTTGATGATGGAGCGCATTTTGGGGTTGGTCCCAATCCGGGTGGAGGCGGCACGGGCGCGCTTTATGCCAATCTGGTCGATATTTTCGGGGTGCCACATTTTATTTCATCTCCAGCGGGTGTACTGAGCTCAAATGTGAACCATCATGTGGCTTTGACTTACGACAAGACTACGGCCACCAACCAATTCGGCACTAATGTTGATATTGTCATAACCAAACTGTTTGTGGATGGCACGGTAGTCACCAATGTGACCAATGATGTCTTCGTCGCAGAAACCTCGTTGGACCTTTACTTCGGCCAGCAAATTGCCGGTTCAGCCGCTGGAAAACGAATTGGCGGAGAGTTGGATGAAATTGGTTTCTACGGTAGTGCTCTGACTGATGCGCAAATCCAGGATATTTTTGCCGCTGGGAGTGAAGGCCGGTCGGGCACGCTCAACCCTCCTTCGGTTTCGCCGCCCGTGCAGGCAAATGTCTTCATCAACGGAATACCGGTGGATATGCTTACGGCCAAGGCCGGGGCCTGGACAACGGAATCCCTGACCTTTATTGCAACCGGTAATGGGACGCCGCTGGAGATAGCCTTTACCAATTGTCCATCGGGCATGTTGTTGGACTCGTTTTCGCTGATTGAACCGGGGCAGAATAATTTTTATTTCCCAGAAGAATCACTGGATAAACTGCAGGGCGAAAGCGCGAAGGGCAATTGGGTGCTCGAGATTGTTGATAATCGCGTAGGAGCGACCAATCCTCCGCCAGAGTTGAAAAGCTGGCAGTTGAGCTTTGATTTTGAAACGACTGCACCGGCGGCCATACCGCTGGCACACGCCATCCCGAATACAAATACAGTGGCAGTGAATGACATTCGATATTTTGTGGTAAATGTGCCGGTCTGGGCCAAGTTTGCCACGAATTTGGTGACAGCCGATGGAGCGATAAATCTGCTGTTTAACCAGAGCATTCTGCCATCCACCACAAATTCGACGGATGTAACGCTCTTTGGTCCCACGCTGAATGGCAGCCGGACTCTTACGACCAATGGTCCCACGCCGCTATTGCAACCGGGCCAGCATTATTATCTGGGTGTGCAAAATGTGAGCGGCGCTCCGGTGAACTTCAGCATTGAAGTGGATTTTGATATAAGGACGCTGACGAATGCCATTCCAGTCACCAACAGTCTGCCAATCGGAAATGTTCCGCGTTACTATCAGTTTGATGTTTCCACCAACGCGACCGCCGTGGCCTTTGAAATTCTAAAAACCACAGGTAACGTGGATTTGGTGGTGCGCAAGGGGGCTCCATTACCGGATCTGAATAGTTTCGATTACATCAGCAATAATCCGGGATCTAATAGCGAAGCAATAGTCGTGACAACCAATTCTCCAGTGGTGCTTACTGCGGGCAGATGGTACCTCGGGGTTTTCAATAGAGATACCACGAATGTCACCTACGTTGTCCGGGCGACGGAGAACGGCCTGACGAACATTATCACGCTGGACAACGGAGTTCCTTTCCCATGGAGCGCGACACCGGGGGTTGCGTTAAATACCTTCTTCCGATTTGTTGCCGACCACACGAACTCGGCGGTGGTGTTTGAAGTTTATGCCAATGCTGGCGATGTGGATTTGACATTGCAGCGCGACAGATTGCCGCTGACGCCGCCTTTCTTCGACGGTAGTTTCCGTTCGGGCACGAATTTTGAGCAGATTGTCATCCGAACCAATATACTTGGAACCAATATCAACGCCCAATGGTTCCTGGGCGTGCCCAATAATGAAATTACCAATGTTTCTTATACTATTCGGGCGGTGGTATCGACCAACGGTATGTTGATCAGCGGAATACCAATTAACGTAACGGTGAATACACCGCCATCTCCAGCGACGAATGGGCCCACATTAACGTGGCCGTCGATTCCAGGTGAGACCTATCAAATCCAGACGAGCACGAACATCATAGTTCCTTTCATGCCGTTGACGAATATCGTGGCCAATGGAAGCAGCACTATTTTCATTGATCCCACGCCTATTGCGGGCATTCCAATGTTGTTCTATCGGATCGTACAAATTCCCACGCCTTAGTCATGGGTGTACTGGTGCTGGCGCTGAATCCTTCGATTGACGCCGAATGGGGCGTCAATCAGGTTCGGTGGGAAGAGAAGAACGTGATCCAATTTGAACGCCGCTGGGCCGGAGGCAAGGGTGTAAATGTTGCACGCTGGCTCAGGCATCTGCGCGGTGCTCCTAAATTGCTTCTTCCATTGGGTGGCTCGACCGGGAAGGAGTTGCACGGGTATCTTCGTGCTGAAAAGCTTCCAATAAAAGTTATTCCGTTGCGACAAGGCACTCGTGTTAATGTGATTGTCACTGCGGTAAAAGGTGGCCAGTTACGCTTCAATCCACCGGGGCCACGATTATCCGGGACTGAATGGTTGACGGTTTTTGCAGACTACACAAAGGCTCCTGAAGAGAACGTCTTGCATGGTTCTTTCCGGCAGTCTGCCACAGGGTCTTCGTCCGGATGCGTATGCGCAGTTGATTCGTGGTGCCCACCGCGCCGGAATCAAGACGATCCTGGATTGCGATGGTGCTGCTTTGAAACACGCGATTTTAGCCCGCCCATTTTTGGTCAAACCGAATGAACATGAACTTGCCCAATGGTTCGGCAAACCATTGCGTTCAGAAGCTTCGATTCTTAAAGCCGCGCGTTCGCTTTCTGCGGCGGCGCAGGGTTGGGTGGTAGTTTCGCTGGGCAAGCGGGGTGCCATGCTGGTGAATGAGACCGAGCAGGTGAGGTGCTGCGCGCGACCACCTAAAGTATCCCCGATAAATACGGTGGGTGCTGGTGACGCCATGGTGGCGGCTATTGTGCGGCAGATTGAGTTGGGGGCTTCACCACAAGATTGGCTACGCGCAGGCGTTGCCGTGGGTACAGCGGCAACCCAATGTGCCGCGGGGGAACTGCCCAAACCGGCACTAATTCAAAGCGTTCTCAGTCGGGTATCTTTGGATGGCGGCTTTAAGCATTAATTTACAACGGTTTTTCCTGAAAAAGGATATCTTCCTTTGCTTCTCACAGGGCTTCGATTAAATTAAGCGATTGTAGTAATCGACAAATTTGCATTACATGGCAAAAGGTTTCATAAAAATAGGCGGAGCACGTGAGCATAATCTTAAAAATCTCACGCTTTCGATCCCGCGCGATCAACTGGTGGTTATTACCGGGTTGAGCGGCTCGGGGAAGTCTTCGCTGGCCTTCGATACGATTTACGCGGAAGGCCAGCGTAAGTACGTAGAGTCGCTTTCCGCCTATGCCCGGCAATTTCTGGACCAGATGCAAAAGCCGGATGTGGATTTCATTGAAGGGCTTTCGCCAGCCATCGCCATCGAGCAGCGCAGTTCGGGCACCAGCCCGCGGTCAATTATCGCGACGACCACGGAAATTTATGATTACCTGCGGCTTTTGTACGCGCATGTCGGGCAGGCGCATTGCCCGGTGAGCGGCGAGCCGATTGTCGCGCAAACCACCAGCGATATCGTGGATAAAATCATCGCACTGCCGCCTAAGACGCGAGTGATGCTTTTGGCTCCGGTCGTGCGTGAGCAGAAGGGTGAGTTTCGGGATGTGGTGGAGCGGTTGGGACGTGAAGGCTTTGTGCGTGCAAGGATAGATGGGGAAATGGTTGAGCTGGCAAGTAATGTTCGGATTAAACTGGAAGCAAAAGAGAAGCACACAATTGAAGCCGTGGTGGATCGGTTGGTGATGGACGATAAAATTCGGGTGCGTCTCAGCGATTCGGTGGAGACGGCGTTGCGTTGGGGAGAAGGGCAGTTGCTTACCTTGCATCAGTTGCCCGGGACAGAGACCACTAACAAGTGGGTGGAAACGTTGCACTCAAATCGCAATTACAGTCCGGCGACCGGTATGAGTTTCGAGCCGTTGACGCCAAAGCATTTTTCCTTCAACTCACCGGCTGGTGCCTGCACGGTTTGTCATGGGTTGGGGCAAAAGATGGTTTTTGATGAAGGGTTGATTGTGCCTGATCCGGAGAAATCTCTGGACCAGGGAGCGGTGTTGCCATGGCGGCGCGGTGGCAAGCGGATGGTGGTTTATTACAAGGCCATGTTGCGAGGCGTAGCCGGACATTTCAATCAAAGCCTGGAAGTGCCCTACAAGACGTTACCGGAAGATTTTAAGAAAACGTTGTTGTGGGGTTCGGGCGAGACAGAGTTGGATTTTAATTTTTGGCGTGCGGGTAAAGTAAGCAAGACGACCCGGCCGTTTGAAGGGGTGATCCCCAATTTGGAGCGGCTGTATCAGGAAAGTGAAAGCGAGTTTACCAGGAACAGATTGAAGAGCTTCATGAGTCCACAGTTCTGCGACGCCTGTGGCGGACAGCGGCTTAAGCCGGAAATCCTTGCCGTTACGATTGGCAGTCAGGAAATGAACGAAAAGTTTGGGCTGCGAAATAAGAAAGCTCCTAATATTGCAGGACTGTCCATCATGGATGTTTGTTCGCTTTCCATCGAAGCGGCTGACGATTTTTTTGTGAACCTGAAGCTGACGGAATTTCAGCAGAAGATTGCCAATGACATCATCCGAGAGGTGCGCGCACGACTTGGCTTTTTGAAGAATGTCGGTTTGGGTTATTTAACTTTAAATCGTGAGAGTGGCACATTGAGCGGTGGTGAAGCGCAACGGATTCGGTTGGCAACGCAAGTGGGCGCAGGGCTTGTCGGGGTGCTCTATATTTTGGATGAGCCGAGCATCGGGTTGCACCAGCGAGATAATGAGCGGTTGTTGAAGACCTTGGAGGGACTGCGCGAACTTGGTAATTCCGTATTGGTCGTCGAGCATGACGAAGACACGATTCGCCGGGCGGATTATATTTTGGATCTTGGTCCCGGAGCAGGGGTGCGTGGAGGTGAATTGGTGGCTGCCGGGACGCTGCCGGAAGTGCTCGCCTCGCCGCGATCACTGACGGCGAAATACCTGACACGCGAGTTGACCATTCCGGTTCCCAAAAAGCGTATCAAGCCGACGGCGGACCGCGGTTGGTTGGAAGTGTTGGGAGCGCGTGAGAATAATCTGCGGAACATCGATATGCGCGTGCCGCTGGGAACGCTGACTTGTGTGACCGGCGTCAGCGGCTCAGGAAAAAGCACGTTGGTGGATGATATATTGCGGCGGGCATTGTTCCGCAAGTTTTATGGTTCCAAGGAACGTCCGGGACTGCATCGTGAATTGAAGGGGTTTGAGAATCTGGACAAAGTTATCGTGATTGACCAGACGCCGATTGGTCGCACACCCAGAAGCAATCCGGCCACTTACACGGGCATGTTCAATCACATCCGGGATTTGTTCGCCAAGCTGCCTTCTGCGAAGATTCGTGGTTATGAAGCTGGCCGGTTCAGTTTCAATGTGAAGGGTGGTCGCTGCGAAAAATGCCAGGGCGACGGGCTTATTAAAATTGAAATGCATTTTCTGCCGCCGGTTTACGTGACCTGTGAGGCGTGTAATGGGCGTCGTTATAATCGCGAGACGTTGGAGATTAATTATAAGGGAATGAATATCGCGGACGTGCTGAATATGACTGTGGATGAGGCAGTCAATTTCTTCCGTGCGGTGCCGCAAATTTACGACCCTTTGCTGACCTTGGCGGATGTGGGATTGGGATACATAGGATTGGGTCAGTCCGCTACGACTTTGAGTGGTGGTGAGGCACAGCGTATCAAGCTGGCGGCAGAATTGAGCCGCAAAGCGACGGGCAAAACGCTTTACGTTTTGGATGAGCCTACGACCGGTTTGCATTTCCATGACGTGGCCAAGTTGCTGGAAGTTTTATTCAAGCTCCGGGCATCGGGGAATACGTTGCTGGTGATTGAACATAATCTGGATGTGATCAAGACGTCGGACTGGATCATCGATTTGGGGCCGGAAGGCGGTACAGGTGGTGGGCAGATCGTGGCACAGGGAAGTCCGGAAGAAGTAGCGGCATGCAAGGGAAGTTTCACGGGGCAACATTTGAGTCGTATCTTGAAGGAAACTGTTGGATAACTGTCGGGAATGAATCGGTATTTTAATTCATGGCTGTCGCGCTGGTGGCTGATGCTGGCATTGGGCCTGATGCTGCTGTCGGGCAATTCATTGCAAGCTGCCAGTGAGGCAGAGAAGCGTGCTTTTGATGCCGCTTACAAGATCTTCAAAGACGGTGGATTGGGATATGAGCGTGCCGAGAAGGATTTTGCGCAATTCATCAAAGACTATCCCAGTTCCGAAAGGCATGCCGATGCAATTTTTTGGGAAGCCCAGGCGCGGTTTCAACAGAAGAAATATGCAGGCGCGATTGAATTGCTTTCCGCCGAGCAAGCCCATGCCGGAAAACTGGCTGACCAATATTTATATCGGATAGCCGAGGCACATTTTTATAATACAAATTACCAATCCGCAGCGGAAACTTTCGCGCGGCTCATCAAGGAATATCCAGCCTCGGCTGTTCGACCCAAAGCTATTTTGGATGAAAGTGAAGCCCATGCCCGGCTGGGAGACTGGGCAACAGTGACTAATCGCTTGCAGCAGGCGGAAGGTGCGTTCCAACAGATGGCGAAGTCGAATCCGACCAACGAGTCAGTGATACAAGGCTTTTTGCTGTTGGGGCAGGCGGAATTGGCCCTGAAGGATTATCATGGGGCCGAGCAAACGGTACAGGAATTGGCGAAATTACAATTGCAGCCGGACCTGGAATGGCGGCGTCAGCATTTGCTTTGCCGTGTGAAATTGGAAGCAGGACATCCGGAGGAAGCAATGCAGAACAGCACAAATTTGGTCGTTGCCGGAAAAATGGAACAACAAGCCCAAGGGGTGATATTTCAGGCGCAAATTCTTGAACGGTTAAATCGGTTGCCGGAAGCGGTTGGCGTTTATGAAACCAACCTGGTGGCAAAGGAATGGCCGGTAGACTTGCGACGGCAGGCCTTGTTTAAAGTGGTTGATCTGACGTTAAAGCAGGGCAATACCGATTTGGCAGCACAAAAGCTTGAAGATTTTTTAACGAAGTATCCAACCGAGAAAACTTCTGATTTGGCGGTTCTTACTTTGGGGGAAATACAGCTAAGGCAGTATTACAAACTGTTGGAAAATAATTCCAAATTGGAAAATCCCCTGACGCTGGCAACCGCTACGAATTTATTACAGCGGGCTGAAGGGCGTTTCAACGCCCTCATCACCACCTACACGAACAGTGAATATGTGGGGAAGGCGCAACTCAATCTCGGATGGTGCCTGTGGTCGGAAGGAAAAATTCCGGAGAGCCAGGCGGCGTTCAGCAATGCGGTCATGAAGCTGCCACTCGGGGAGGATCAGGCAGTGGCGCGTTTTAAACTGGGGGATATTCAATTTCAACAAAAGGATTATGCGGGGGCGGTGACGAATTATAATTTGGTGGTCTCGCAATATGGGGCATTCGCGTCAGTGAAAGAGAATTTGCTTGAGCAGGCACTTTATCAAACTGTGCGTGCTGGTTTAGAGCAGACTAATCCTGCGGTAGCCACTAATGCCATGAGCCAGATTTTAAAATCATTTCCCAACAGTTTGCTGGCAGATCCTTCCATGTTATTGGTGGGGCAGGGATTGAATTTTCAGGAAAGTTCTGCCAAAGCGCGGGAAGTTTTTTCAGGTTTGTTAGCGCGTTCGCCGGAATCGCCGCTGTTGCCGGAGGTGAAACTGGCCATTGCACGCACTTACGAAAAAGAGGGCAACTGGCCGGCAGCCATTACCAATTACGATATTTGGGTGATGAGCTACGCAAGTAGTCCAACAATGCCGCAGGCTGAATTCTCACGTGCATGGGCCAATTTCCGGGCGGGTCGAGAAACGAATGCGTTTTCTCTGTTTACGAATTTTGTAGTGAAGTTCCAGGCCAATGGACTGGCTCCGAAGGCACAGTATTGGATTGGCGACTTCCATTGGCAACACGAGGATTTTCAGAATGCCGAGCGCAGTTATCAGGAAGTTTTTCAAAAATGGCCGACGGCGACGAATTTGACTTACCGGGCGATCATGATGGCCGGGCGTGCGGCAGTGGGACGCGGAGCTCCGGGAGAGGCCATAGATTTTTATTTTACCAAATTGACGGGTGACTCGAATTGTCCGCCTAATTTGGCAGCGGAAGCATTGTACGCTTACGGCGATGCAGAGATTAGCCTGGCTTCATCCAAGTCGAGTCTGACCAATATCATGGAAGCAATCGGGATTTTTGAAAAAATCACGAACCGTTACCCGACGAATGTTTTAGCCCCATTGGCTTTAGCGCGGATGGGAGATTGCTGGCTGCAACTCGCTGCGAAAGATCCCACGCAATATGAATCAGTCACCAATGCTTATGTGCGGGCGACTAATGTGTATCAACGGGTGATAGACTCGCCGCTGGCTGACATAGCCACCCGCAGCATGGCGGAAGTGGGGTTGGGTAAGGTTTTGGAAAAAATGGCCGGGCTTGCAAAAACCTCCGATGAACAAAAGCAATTATTCAGGGATGCGTTGGACAGGTATTCGAACGTTTTTTATTACGAAAAAAATCTCCGGGATGGGGAAAAGCAGGATTCATTCTGGCTGAAAGAGGCAGGGCTTAACGCGGGTCGCCTGGCTGAGGAGCTTGGTCAAGGCGAACAGGCAGTCAATGTTTACACGCGTTTGGGCAATGAAATTCCACCATTGAAGCAGGCATTGGTGAAGCGGATTGAGAAGGCCCGAGAAAATGTGGCCAAAGAAAAAAACTAATCGTCCATTTGACAGGACCTAGTACGGCTGTTAGTTTTTTATAGTCAGTATGAGCACCGCCATTTCAACCGAACCAGTCATCTCCATCACGGAAAATGCCGCCGGACAGATTCGGCATCTGACCGCGCAGGATACTAAAAATACGGGCAAGTTTTTGCGGGTTTATGTGGAGCAGGGTGGGTGTTCCGGCATGCAGTATGCCATGACCTTTGATGAAAAAAGGGCGGATGATTTTGCCACAGATATGCACGGGGTTTCAGTTTTGGTGGATCCATTTAGCGCCCAATATTTGCGGGGAACGGTGGTTGATTTTAATGATGCACTGACTGGGGGCGGTTTTAAAATTTCTAATCCCAATGCCAAGCAAAGCTGTGGCTGTGGTAAATCTTTCGAAACCTGACTGGTTTTAAAACCGGCAGGTTATTAAACGCCGTTCCGTGCGATGCGGAACGGCTTTTTCTTTTTTGAAATCCACTCGGCTCTACTTCCCTGGAAAATCAATCAACATAAGCGCTTCATTAACAACAATTTTTAGTTTGCAAGGGCCTAAACGTAACGTAATCGGCTGGAAGTCCAGAATCTCGAAGAAGTTACCGGCAAGTGATTCAACAATGTTCAGCGAGGGCGCTAAAGTAAGAACGATCCATTTGCTAAAGGTCATCGCGCACTACTTTGCTTAAGTTGCCTTTAATTCTGGGTGGGCTGGGTTTTGCTCAAATCTCTTCCGAACAGAGCCGTACGGCGATTTCCGGTGAACGCTTAGCAACCATTCTTCAACTGCGTTTTGTTAAGCCTTTGAGCATGTTGCTGAACATAGGTCTGGCCTTGGCCGGAATGCAACCAGGTGGGCTTGTAGCCGCAAGCTTACCAAGGAAATATGGAATGGGAGTATGTTGCTATGAAACGCACTTAGCCTGCGTCAAATCGAATGGTTTAAAGAGTAATCGGGACAGTCGTGACATAAAGAGGTCATTGGCGAGTCAACTGTAGTCCGAATGCACTGTGCGGCCGTTGTTCTATCATCGAAGAGGGTTACGACAGAGGCGACGGTCGGCATATTCGACCCGATGGAATTTAGAGCCTTCGATTGGATTTGAACTTCATTTCGTTAACGGTTTTGAGGAGAGGCATCGAAGGCTTTTTTATGCCGCCCCTAGGTAATCTTTAGTCAGCTTCCGCAAAAGCGCCAATTTTTCAACAAAATGCTCCCAAATATCAGTTTTGAAAGATGTTCGGCTGACCGTTGAAAAAGTCAGTTCTTTCAACCAAAGCAGCAATCCCGCTGCAAAACGAAAGAACTAATTATGTCGAAAGTGAATGCAAAGAAAACGGAAAATACTTCTGCTGCAAGTGCCTCATCAAAGTTTAATACGAAGGTCACCCCGGACCAGGGTTTCGAGGATTGGATCCAGACGTTGCGTGGGTGTTCTACAGACCAAGTGACTAATATCATTAAACGGGCGGCCTTGAAGGGAAAATGGGCAGAGTTCAAGAAATCCAAGGATTCGTCTTATACACCCAGAAAAATTGAAATGCTGATGCGAATCGCCTCCAACGCGGTATTGTCCGATGCGCAACATTTTGCGCATTTTCCTGAGGCTTGGACTACACTCCATGCGCTTTCAGCTATTGCCGAGCCTAAATTGGTTGAACTCATCGAAGCCGAACGCATCACGCCACAACTCACCCTGCCACCACCTCACATATTTACACAACTCTTGTCCGCCAAATCGAGGCAAGGCCAATAATGATGATTGACAATTTCCGGCCACTGGGACAGAGGAAAGGTGAGCCCGTACCTTGAGACACAGCCGTTGCCGGTATTGGTTCCGTAGATGCTAAAACAATTCGCAGCATCCTTTTTGCGCAAGCCGGAAAGGCAGCGTTGGCGCCAGTCCATCGCTGTCGCATTGTGCTTTGGGGCACTTTTGTTTGCGGTCCAAGCACAAACGCCGACGGAAGAATTACACACCGTGGCGGCGATACGTGGGTTGACCGTGGAACAGACACGGCAGAAAATCCCCGTCCGCTTGCATGGGGTGGTGACTTTTTTTGATGAGAATCTGTATTCGCGTTTTATTCAGGACGAGACCGTCGGTATTTATCTGCAATTCCCGCTCAATGTCGCGCCGCCCATGCTGGTTCCCGGAGAGTTCCTTGAGGTCACCGGCGTGGCCAGTCCCGGCGAATATGCGCCGGTGGTCCTGGTGGACACAGTGCGCGTGACTGGTAAAAGGCCATTGCCATTGGCGAAACCGGTGACATATGAGCAACTCGCGAGCGGCACAGAGGACAGCCAGTTTGTGGAAACCGCCGGCATCGTCCGCTCGGTCCGAAAATTGGAAGCCTCTCCCTATCATCAAATCGAAATTGTCACCGGCGGCGGGCGGTTGTTGATTTTTGCCAACGAACTTCCGGTGCAACACCCGGAGGAATTGCTGGACAGCACCGTGCGGGTGCGCGGCGTTTGCTCGACGCAGTTCAATCATCAGCGCCAGCTCTTTGCCATCCGGCTCATGGTGCCGCGCCCCGAAGATTTAACAATTGTCATTCCGGCGACGAAAGATCCTTTCGCTATTCCCGCGCGCGCCATCGGCAGTCTCCTGCAATTCACGCCGCAGGAAACCTACGGGCACCGGGTGAAAGTTGTGGGAACAGTGAATTACTTTGAACCGGGTGCAGTAATTTTTCTTCAGGATGGCGAGCATGGTGTGGAGGTGCAAACAAAGGAACTCGGACCGTTACAGTTCGGCGACCGGGTTGAAGTGCTGGGCTTTGTCAATCAAGGCGATTACACGCCGTTGTTGCAAGATGCGGTTTACCGGACGATTTCCACCGGCAAACTTCCAACCCCGTCCAAGTTGAAACATGATGAAGCCTTGAAAGGCGAGCACGACTGTCAGCTGGTTCAAATTGTCGCGCGGCTGATTGACCGGACTCAACACGGCTCCGAGCAGTTTTTAATTCTTCAGGAAAGCAATTTCATCTTTCAAGCCAGCCTCAAACAAATCGGTGGACACGACAACTTCGCCCTGTTGGAAAACAACAGCCGTGTGGCGGTGACGGGCGTTTGCCGGATCGAACCCGGCGAATGGCAGGCCGGGGAAAACTGGCGGGCAAAATCATTCAGCATCCGGCTGCGTTCACCCGACGATGTTGTACTGCTGGAGGCTCCGCCGTGGTGGACGTTGAAAAGGGTTTTATGGATCGCCACAGCGCTTGGGTTCGTTGCGCTGGCGGCATTCAGCTGGGTGGCAGTGCTGCGCCGCCGGGTCACGGAACGCACGCGTGAACTGGAGATCCAGATCCAAAAAAGGCAGACCGCCGAGCGCCGGCGCGAAATTGAACAGGAACGGGCACGGGTGGCGCATGATTTGCACGACGACCTTGGTTCGGGCCTGACGGAAGTAAACATGCTCACCACGCTCGTCAAAAGCCCGACGACGTCCGTTGAAGAAAAGGAGCGTTATCTTGGTGATTTGAGTGAGACCGCGCTACGCATGGTGAATTCACTGGATGAAATCGTTTGGGCGGTGAATCCGCGCAACGACACCATCGCGTCGTTGGCCAGTTATTTTGGCTCGTATGCGCAACGGTTGCTGGACCTGGCCTCGGTGGCTTGCGGCCTGGACATCGCCGAAGATTTGCCGGAGCATCCGCTCGATCCCAAATTCCGGCAGGAACTTTTTTTTGCCTTCAAGGAAGCGCTCACCAACGTTGTCCGCCACGCTGGCGCGACACAGGTGTGGCTGCGGATTTCCGTGCGCGCGGACAGTTTGTTGGTGGAAGTATCGGACAACGGGCTTGGATTTGATTTGCACGAACGACAGGCGGGCAGTGACGGCATCGCCAACATGAACGAGCGCATGAAATCACTCGGCGGACAATGTGAAATTAAAACCGACCCGCAAAAAGGAACCAGCATTCAATTCCGCGCGCCGCTGCCCGGAAAATTTTTATGATCAAAGTCGGTATCGTGGAAGACAACAAAACCGTGCGCGAAGGCTTCGAGACCCTGCTCAATCGCACGCCGGGTTTTCAATGTGTCTGCACCTGCGGCACCGTGGCCGAGGCGCTGAAGAAAATTCCCAAAGCGCAGCCGGACGTGGTGATAATGGACATTCAACTGCCCGATTCCACCGGCGTGGAATGCACTGCAAAACTAAAGGAGCAGATGCCGGGCGTCCACATCGTCATCGTCACCGTGTATGAAGATTCGGAGCGGATTTTTCAGGCGCTGCGCGCGGGAGCGTGCGGTTATCTGCTCAAGCGGGCGCAGCCGGAAAAAGTCATCGCCGCGATTCAAGAAGCGCACGAAGGCGGCGTGCCGATGACGCCGGAAATCGCGCGCAAGGTCATCGGTCAGTTTCGCGGCCAGGCGACAGCGGCGCAACAAGTCGACGACCTCACCGACCGCGAGCGCGAAGTGCTGGAACTCGTTATGCATGGCGACGCCAACAAGGCGATTGCTGAACGGCTTGGCGTGACGGTGGCGGCGGTGAAGTGGCATCTGCAACACATCTACGAAAAGCTGCACGTTCATTCGCGGACAGAAGCGGCGCTGAAATTCAAGCAGGGACAGGGTTCTGAAAACTAGCCGTATGGCTAGCTAGGCATCCACTGGAACACTGTTAGAGTTGAGACTGTCCCATGAATCAGAACGCACCACAACAAGGTTGTCTACTGGTCTCTACAGGTTCCCTTAAGGGAAAACTGTAAGCTTGACCATTAATACCCCGAAACAAAAACAGAAAAGAAAAAGCATGAAAAAAGTAATCGCCAGTCTTGCCGCCGTCATGCTGTACGCGCTTGCCGCGCTGAACGCGGCGGCGGCCCTCGCTGCCTACGAGCCGTTTAATTACTCCACGGGAAGTTTCGCCAACAACACCGCTTCCACCGGCACCGGCTTCACCGGCAACTGGGCGAATGGAGCGGCTGGCACCATCGTCGCCGGTCTGACCTACCCCAGCCTCACGGTGGCCAACAACGCTTTAAGTTCCGGCGGCAGCCGGCAAACGGTGAACCTCTCCAGCCCGCTCTCCAGTGGCACGAAGTATATCAGTTTTCTATTCAAAGCTTCCGGGAATATGGGCGGGAACATAGACGGCGTCTTCTTTCCCAATGGCAACGCCACGTGCCTGTGGTTTGGTTTCGGTCTGAACCCATTCTCCGGCACGCAAGGACAATTGGGTCTGGGTTCCGTGACCACCGCTGGCACCGCTGCTACGGGAGCAACCTCGCTAAAGCAAGTGGGACTGGGAACCTATGGCTCTACTTATCTGATCGTATTGAAAATCGATTTCGATACGTCGGGAGCCAACGATACGGTCACGGTCTATACCAATTCGTTGGCCAATGCGGCCGCACCCGGAAATGTCGCCGCTGGAACCCTGACCACTTATGATGTCGGCACGATTTCCAAGATCGGTTTGAATGTCCAAGGTGGGGCGACCATCACGGTGGATGAAATCCGTGTTGGTGACACCTATGGCGATGTTGTGGGCTTTGCGCCGGCGCCGTCTGCCCCGACGGGCTTGACGGCAGTCCCCGGTCTCAATGCCGTCAGTTTGAGCTGGGATGCGACCAGCGGCGCCACCGGCTACAAAGTCTTGCGCGGCACGAGCACGGGTGTTTACACGGTCACTAACAGTGTGGCCGCGAACACCAACTATGATAACACGGCGGTCGGGGGGACGACTTATTTCTACGTGGTCCAGGCCACGAACTCCTCCGGTGCTGGCGCCAGTTCCTCGGAAGTCAGCGCGACGCCGACCATTGCGTTGCCGGGTGCGCCCACCGGATTGGTCGCCGTTGGAACTAATGGTGCCGTCAGCTTGAGTTGGAGCGCCGGCATGGGAGCTGCCAGCTATAACGTGAAGCGTTCGACCACCAGTGGAGCGGAAGTCACCATCGCCAACACAGGTTCAACCAGTTACTCCGATACTGCGGTCGTCAACGGCACGCAATATTTCTACACGGTTTCCTCCACCAATGGGGCCGGAGAGAGCGCCGACTCCTCCGAAGTAAGCGCCACTCCGAATGTGCCCCCGGCGGCACCCACCGGTGTCGCGGCCACCGCGGGGAACAGTCAGGTATCCCTGTCCTGGACGGCTTCGGCCGGAGCGGCCAGTTACAACATCAAGCGCTCGACCACCAGCGGTTCAGGCTACAACACGATTGGCACTACGAGCGCGCCTACGGTGGCCTACACCGACTCAACAGCGGTCAAATTTACCCAATATTACTATGTCGTTTCCGCCGTAAGCGCTTACGGCGAGAGCGGCGACTCCAGTCCGGAAGCCACGGCCACACCGAGCGGAACTTATGGGCCCAGCGCCTACGAGTCGTTTAATTACGCCATTGGAACTTTGGCGAACAGCACGGCCAGCACGGCCAGCGGGTTCACCGGCAATTGGAGTGTATCGGGCAATCCCAGCATCGTCGCCGGTCTGACCTATCCCGGCCTGCCGACGAGTGCCAATGCCTACCAACATGCCGCTGCCGGTGCCCAGACCACCGTGAATTTGGCCAGTCCGCTCTCCAGTGGCACCAAGTACATCAGCTTCCTATTTAAGGGTAGCGGCAATTCCGGCGGCGACACCGTGGGTGTCTTCTTTAAGGGCAACAATGCCAACAGTCTTTTCGCCGGCTTCCGTGTTCCAGATACAGGTATTACCACCGGCTTCGGGTTGGGCACGCTGAACAGCACCACTCTTGGTGGAGCCAGTGCCTTGGGGAGTGTCGTCAATATTAATAATACGGCCGTGCATCTGATCGTATTGAAAATTGATTTCAACACCTCGGGTGTGAACGATACGGTCAGTCTCTGGATAGATCCGCCGGCGAATGCGATCACCCCCGGGGTGACCGCCAACGTGGTGAACAGCACCTTCGATGTGGGCACCATCTCTGCGGCAGGGATTAACATCACAGGCGGCTATAATCCTAAGTTCGATGAAATTCGCGTTGGCGACGTCTACGGCGATGTGGTGGGGTATATTCCGACGCCTGACGCTCCGACGGGATTGGCAGCGACGGCTGGCGTCAACGCTGTGAGCCTGAGTTGGAACGCCGTGAGCGGGGCCACCGGTTACAAAGTCTTGCGCGGCACGAGCACGGGTGTTTACACGGTCACTAACAGTGTGGCGTCAAACACCAACTATGACAACACGGCGGCAGGGGGAGTGACCTATTTCTACGTGGTGCAGGCCGTGAATTCCTCCGGGGCCAGCGCGAACTCCTCGGAAGTGAGTGCGACTCCTGCAATCGCGCTGCCCGGCACGCCCACCGGATTGGTCGCCGTTGGAACTAATGGCGCGGTCAATTTGAGCTGGAGCGTGGCCTCGGGCGCTAGCAGTTACAATGTCAAGCGCTCGACCAGCAGTGGAGCGGAGGTCGCCATCGCCAACACGGGTTCGACCAGCTACTCCGATACTGCGGTGGTCAACGGCACGCAATATTTCTACACGGTTTCGTCCACCAATGCGGCGGGTGAGAGCGCCGATTCCTCCGAAGTGAGCGCCACTCCGAATGTTCCACCCGCGACGCCAACGGGCTTGACGGCAACTGCCGGGAATAATCAAGTGTCCCTGTCCTGGACGGCTTCGGCCGGAGCCGTCAGTTACAACCTCAAGCGCTCGACCACGAGCGGTGCGGAAGTGACCATCGCCAGTGCGGTTTCGAACAGTTACATCGACATGTCGGCAACCAAATTTACGCAGTATTTCTACACTGTTTCCGCCGTGAATGCCTATGGCGAGAGCAGCGACTCCAGCCCGGAAGCTACCGCCACGCCGACCGGTGCTTATGGCCCCAGCGCCTACGAGTCGTTTGATTATGCGACGGGAACGTTGACGAATAGCACCCCCAGCACGGCTAGCGGATTCAGTGGCAATTGGAGTGTATCGGGTAGCCCCAGCATCGTCGCCGGTCTGACCTACTCCGGCCTGCCAACGAGCGCCAACGCTTACCAACACGCCGCCGCTGGCGCCCAGACCACGGTGAATCTCGCCAGTCCGCTGTCCAGTGGCACGAAATATATCAGCTTTCTGATTAAAGGCCCCGGCGGCGATCCCGGAGCCAACGCCTGCGGCGTCTTCTTCAAGGGAAACAACGCGAATAGTCTCTTCGTCGGTTTCGAGGTGCCCTTTAGTCCGACTCTAACCGGCTTCGGGTTGGGAACCGTCAACAGCACCACTCTTGGTGGAGCCGGGGTTTTGGGAAGCACTACCGCCATCGACAATACTACCGTGCATCTGATCGTATTGAAAATTGATTTCAACACCTCCGGTGTGAACGATACGGTCAGTCTCTGGATAGATCCCCCGGCGGGTGCGATCACCCCCGGGGTGGCCGCTAACGTGGTGAACAGCACCTTCGATGTGGGTACCATCTCTGCGCTGGGGATTAACATCAACGGTGCCTTTCCGATCGGCCTTGATGAAGTTCGCATTGGCGACGTCTATGGAGATGTGGTCGGTTATGGCCTGACTCCACCAGCGTCGCCGATCATCACCTCAAGTGTCTCGGGCAATCAGATCACGCTTTCCTGGCCTGTCGGCAACCTTGGCTGGTTCCTGCAATCGCAGACCAACGGCGCAAGTGTGGGCATCGCTACCAACTGGTTGGACGTGGCGGGTAGTCAAACTGGCACCAATTCCGTGATCACCATGGATCCGGCCATTCCAACAATGTTCTTCCGTCTCCGTTCGCCGTAACGCGACGGGTAGTACTTGTCGCCTTGGGTTGGGTGACGATTGGTGAGAGGAACTGGTTCAGGAATGGGCTGGCTCCGCTTGAACTTAAGTAGAATTGAAAAATGAATTAAATGGGAAACTGACGCAAAACCGTGCGTTTGATGGCGGCTTTGACCGAAATGCGGCAACTGCCAGCAAATGGCTGGTGACACTGATGATGGGAATGATAGAATTGGCGGGCTAAACCAAAAATGGCCCATGCAAAACCAGAAAAATTTTGATGAAGACCAGGCTTAAGAGAATTGCGGAATTAATCGGCGCGGCGTTTTGCTTCGCCACAATGACCAGCACCGGTTATGCGGGCTTGAGCGCTTACGAGCCGTTTAATTACACCACCTCGATTCCCAATGGCACGGCCAGCACGGCCACCGGGTTCACCGGCAATTGGACTTGTGGAACCACCCCGGCGATTATCGCCGGTATGGCCTACACCGGCCTGCCGACGGCCAATGGTGCTTTGAGTTCCACCAGCGGACGGCAATTCGAGAATTTCTCGGCCTCGCTCTCCAGCGGAACGAAATGGATCAGTTTTCTGCTCGGCCAGGCCGGAAATAACGGCGGAAACTGTTGCGGGATTTACTTTCCCAATGGCGGCACGGGCCTGTTTTTCGGCTTCGGTTTGGCACCCTTCTCTGGCACTCAAGGAGGTCTTGGTCTGGGTTCGATGACCACCACGGGCACCAGCACCGTAGGGGCAGCCAACCTGGCCAGTTCCTTTCTTGGCAACTATGGCACCAATTATCTGGTCGTGCTGAAAATTGATTTTAACACCTCTGGAAACAACGATACTGTCACTGCTTACCTCAACCCGACGGCCAATGCATCCACACCGGACGTGGCCGCTACCTATACCATCACGACGTTCGATGTGGGAACCATCACCGGGATTGGATTTCAAAATTCCGGTGGCGGGTTTGCCATTAAGGCCGATGAGATTCGAGTGGGGGACAGCTATGCCGATGTGGTGGGCGGCAGCGGGGTGACACCAGTCGCACCGGTCATCACCGGTGTTTCTCCGGTATCTGGATTGACCAATGGCGGCACGGTGGTGACCATTACTGGCTCCAACTTCCTGGCCGGGGCTACGGTCAAATTTGGCGCGAATACCGGCACCGGTGTCTCGCTGACCGGTTCCACAAACATTACGGTCAATACGCCGGCCGGCGCGCCGGGCGCGGTCGATGTGGTGGTTGCAAATCCGAGCGCGCTCTCGGCCACTAATGTGAATGGGTTCACCTATGTGCTGCCGCCGCCACCGCCACCGCCGCAGCCAGCGACCATCGTTGCGGACAGCATGGTGAAGTCCGGTTCGAGCCTGAAATTCGTCTGGAAGGGCGGGACGAACACTTCCAGCGTGCTGCTCACGTCCACGAATATAGCTCCGGGCTCAACCTGGACACCGGTGGCGACCAACGTGTTTGGTGGGGACGGGTTGTCCACCAACATCATGCCCATCAATCCAGGCGAACCGAAACGGTTCTATGGTCTGTCCATTCCGTCTGAGATCGTCGTTGTGCTGGCGCCAACCGGTTTGCACACTATTTCGTCGGGATCAACCAACGCCATCGGTCTGGCGTGGACGGCCAGTTCCACCGCCGGTGTGATCGGCTATCGCATCCTCTATGGTCTTGACAGCAGTAATCTCACCAATTCAATCGACGTTGGGAATGTGACGAGCGCCAATATTCCCGGTCTGACAGCAAACCAGACCTATTATCTGGCCGTCGTCGCTCTCACTGCCAATGGTCAGAGTTCTCCGCTCGATGCCATGATCACGGCCCAGACTGATACGACCACCGGCATCGTTGCGCTCTTCAACGCCTTCACGCCACTCGAAGCGCCGACAACGGTTGTCACTACCAATGCGCTCATCACTTACCTTGCCGATCGCTCCCGTGACCGGCATGCGCGGGAAAGTCAGTTCAGTCTCTACGACCACTACTTGAGCTGGTATTGGGAGCAGCGGGTGGCGAACATCGAGATCATTGACCACGTCGCGAAAGGCGGGACGGACATTATCTTCAACTACACCACCCAGGTCGAGTTAAACCCGGCGGAGTTCCGGACTTTTTTTCGCGGCATTACTACCGTGGCTGAGTACAATAACAATCAGACGGCGACTCTCGTTTCCACTAACGCTTCGGATACGCCCGGTGAAACCGACTATCATTACACCGCCACCGTCACCGCCAATGCCCAATTTAACCGCCCGTTACATTTGGGCGACCGGGTCGAAATTGAAATCAGTCAGTTCCTGCTGAATCCCCGGCACGGACGAAATAACTACTACGGCACCGTACTGCTCTATGTTGTCGGACAAGGTATAGTGCCTTGGGCAGAAGGACAGGACGTGGGTTTCAATGGAGGCATCGTCGGGGGTGTGAACCAGAATCTCGATTCTTACCCGCTGTCAACGAACGCCTGGCTCGGTGGCCAAACCACGTTGCCTTATCAATATTCTGCCGAGCCGCAACATCGCTTCAAGGAGACCGCCGGGAACATCTCCCCGACGAATGGCCTGCCGTTCATGCTTGGGCGGCGCCTGCATCACACCGACTTTGGCGATGGCACGCATTCAGAGCCGGATAATCCGGTCTATACTGAACAAATTGGAAAGCTTGGGCCGAAGTTCATCAATCGCAGTTGCGTCGCGTGCCACGTTAACAATGGCCGTGCGCTTCCGCCAGCCATTGGCGCACCGATGCTCCAGTCCGTAGTGAAGGTCGGCAGCAATGCGGCTGGTTCGCCGCATCCAACCCTTGGTGCCGCGATTCAGCCGCAGTCCTCGAGCGGTCCGGTTGAAGGCAGCGCCACGATTGCCAGCTACACGACCAACAACGCACAATACGGTGACGGCACGCCTTATTCGTTGCAAAAACCGAACTACGCTTTCCAAGGTGCCACGCCAACATACTTCTCCGTGCGCCTCGCACCGCAGCTCGTCGGTCTCGGCCTGCTCGAAGCTGTGAGCGAAACCACTATCGCATCTTTAGCCGATCCGGACGATGCCAATGCGGACGGCATCTCTGGCCGCATGCAAACCGTGACCGACCCGGAAACGGGCCAGCAGCGACTAGGGCGCTTCAATTACAAGGGCGGGAAGGCCCGCCTCAGCCATCAAGTGGCCGGCGCCCTCAACAACGACATGGGCGTGACGACTCCGGTGTTTCCGATTCTCGATGGCGATACCACCGCCGGAACTCCTGAACTCACGGCTGCCGACCTCGATAAAATGACCCGCTACGTCGCCTTGCTCGGCGTTGCCGCCCGTCGCGACTTGACTAATGCCCAGGCCCTGCAAGGCGAGCAATTTTTTGCCAGCGCGAATTGTGCGAAGTGCCATGCACCGACGCTCACTACCAGTCCGTATTATCCCATGACCGAGCTGCGCAATCAGACCATTCATCCCTACACGGATCTGTTGTTGCATGATATGGGTGCTGGCCTCGCGGACAATATGGGTGAATTCAACGCCACCGGTTCCGAATGGCGCACGCCACCGCTTTGGAGCATTGGCCTTACAGCCGGAGTCAGTGGAGGCGAAGCGTATCTCCACGATGGCCGCGCCCGCACCCTTGAGGAAGCCATCCTTTGGCATGGTGGCGAAGCTGAGGCCTCGAAGGAATCCTTCCGCACCATGTCAGCGGCCAATCGCGCCGCACTCATCAAGTTCTTACAATCATTATGAGTAAAAGTCTGCTGACGTGATAGTCCTGGTTGCAGTCAATATGAAGCGGAAATTGAAGAAGCATCTATCGCGGACCGGTCAATTTGCACTGTTCGCGTTGATGCTGGCGTCTCCGATTGCGTGTCAGGCCGCCTGGCAATTGGCTTGGAGTGACGAATTCAATCAAGCCGATGGCAGTTCACCCGCTTCGACCAACTGGGCTTATGATGTCGGCAACGGTGGTGGTGGCTGGGGAAACAACCAGCTCGAATACGACACGTCCCGGACAAATAATGCCCGGATTCAGGGTGGGCAACTGGTGATTGAAGCCAGGCAGGAGAACACGAATGGCTTTAACTACACTTCGGCCCGCATGAAGACTCAAGGTAAATGGTCTTGGACTTATGGCCGCATTGAGGCGAGCATCAAACTTCCGAGAGGTCAGGGCATCTGGCCCGCATTCTGGATGCTCGGTGCAAACATCGACTCCGTTGGTTGGCCCGCCTGTGGCGAGATTGACATCATGGAAAACATCGGTAATACCGGCGACCAGGGTACCGATCACGGCACAATTCACGGCCCGCAGTCTGGTTTGCCGGCGAATTGCGGGGGAGACTATAACTGTTACAGCGGGGTTGGTGGGACTTATACATTACCTGGTGGAGCCAGGCTTTCCGATGGCTTCCACGTTTTCGCCATAGAGTGGACCACCAACCAAATCAAATGGTATTGTGATAGTAATCTGTTTTTCACGGCCACGCCCGCCGATCTGCCTGGCGGTGCAACCTGGGTCTTCACGGCACCGCAATTCCTGATACTAAATCTTGCCGTCGGCGGCAACTGGCCCGGCAATCCGGATGGAACGACCGTTTTTCCCCAGCAGATGCTGGTGGATTATGTCCGCGTTTATAATTATGTGCCCGCTCCTCCGGACGCACCGACCGGATTGACCGCCAGCCCGGGCAATGCCAGGGTCTATTTGAGTTGGGATGCCTCGAACTCCGGTGCGACCGGTTACAATATCAAGCGGGCCACGGTTGGCGGCGGACCTTACGTTACAGTGGGCAGCGCTTCCACGAACAATTTCACCGATTCTGGCGTTGCTAATTGCTCGAACTACTACTATGTGGTATCGGCCACCAACTCCCTGGGCGAGAGCACCAACTCCAGCGAGCAAACCGCCGTGTTGGGCGCGTTCGCCCTGGCCGTGAACTCGGGTGGCAGCGCGGTTGGCCAGTTCGGGGCGGACGCCTACTTCACGGGCGGCACCCAGGCCGCACCGACAACTGCTGCAATTGACACCTCCGGCCTGGTCGCACCTGCGCCGCAAGCGGTGTATCAAACCGAGCGCTACGGCAACTCTACTTATACCTTCACCGGCCTGACATCCGGTTTGAATTACAAGGTGCGCCTTCATTTCTCCGAATATTACTGGACAGCGGTTGGACAACGGCGCTTCAACGTCTCCATCAACGGAACACAAGTTCTGACCAACTTTGACATCCTTGCCGTGACTGGCGCGCCCTACAAAGCAACAATTCAGGAATTCACAGCCGCCGCCAGCAACGGGCAGATCACCGTGCAATTCACGACCGTCACGGATAACGCCAAGGTTGGCGGCATCGAAATCCTCCTTGCCCGGACGGCATCCCCGACTGCGAGCAACAACGCCCCGCTCTGGATGGGGATGACCTTGAACCTCACCGCCTCGACAGTCCCCGGAGCGATTTACAACTGGACCGGACCCAACGGGTTTGCTTCAACGAATCAGAACCCCTCCATCGTAAATGCCTCCACCAATGCCTCCGGCCTCTACAGCGTGACTGCGGTATCTGGCACCTGCGCTTCCACCCCGGCGACCACTACGGTGACCGTCAATCCACCTGCCAGGTTGACCATCCAGTCCTTGGGCCAGAACCTGATTATTGGCTGGCCCGCAGGCACCCTCCAAACCGCCACCAATATCAGCGGTCCCTGGGGCAATCTCAATGTCGCAACGCCTCTTAGTACCAACGCTGCGGCCACGCAACAGTTCTACCGCCTTAAACTGCAATGAGACCTTCAGACCAGACGTCGGTGCAGTGTCCAAATGGCAGCTTCTCCAAATCTGCGAAAACTGCGGGGGTGGCCATCGGCGGAAGTCGCGCTGAAATTCAAACCGGCATTGGGCTCAAAAAACTAGCCACTCGGCTAGCTAGGCATCTTAGCGGTTCATGTTAATGTCGAAGCGTCACCCAATCGCCGTCAATGCCAACAAGCGTCGCGATTTTGGCGACGGCAGAATTAATTACAAAACCATTATAAAACCAATGAAATCACTAATCAACTGCATCGCTGCTCTCACACTGATGGGTGTTGCCGTGAGTGCCAAGGCAGATACCACATTCACCGTTAATCCCGGGGCCGCCTGGCTCGGATTTATGAACGTTTTTGAGATTCCCGCAAACGGCGGAGGTTATGTCTTTGGCAATTCCTGGGGAGCGGCTGACTTGGTGGCAACATTTTCAGGCAATACATTGACTCTCGCCCCAAATAGCGTCAACGATCCCAGTTCATTTTGGTACACCCCCAGCGGCATGCCGGGAGCCGTCGGCAATAAAACCATGGATGCGAGCCTGTATGTGGAGTCCAATGACGGCAGTTTGGGCGGTCAAACCATCACCTTCACCGGCCAGGTTCTAAGCAATACTTTGACCACAAATACTGCCTACACCTCGGTGGCATTCATCAAGGATTTTGCTCCCGACTTTTCCTCTTCCGTCAGCAGCACCGTTGCGCTGACGCCTGGAGTGTTTAACATCAGCCTGGCGACCATCAACGACCCCACTCGCCATGTGCAGTATGGTTTTGAGACCATTGGTCCCGATGTCTGGATTACGGATGTTGGCAACTATGGCACCGTTAAAATTGCGCCTGTCAGCAATACACCGACAGCAGTGGCCATCACACCAAGCCTTGCGGGTGGAACCTTGAAACTGTCGTTCCCCACCCAAAACGGCTTTGCCTACACGGTTCAATACAAAACCAATTTAACCGATGCTTCATGGTCAACGCTGACTGTGACAAACGGAACGGGCGCAAGTGCGGTTGTGACCGATACCACCGTCGGCGCGCGCCGCTTGTATCGGTTATCAATTCAATAATACGCCGGGATGACAAGACGTTCAGCCGCCACAAAACGAATGAACCCGCGTTACCCGGTGCGGACTTAACCAGAAGAAAATGAAAACTAGTAATCACAGGGCTAAAAAGGGTTTTACGTTGATTGAACTGTTGGTTGTCATCGCCATCATCGCCATCCTGGCTGGTCTTCTCCTGCCCGCGTTGAGCAAGGCAAAGAACAAGGCCAAAGCCACTACCTGCACCAACAACAACAAGCAGATCGCCCTGGCCATTATGATGTATGCAAACGATAATGGCGATTATCTGCCTCCTTTGAATGAGAGAAATTTTACCAGTCACACTACAAACTGGTGGTTTCAGTACCTCGACAAGGGCAACTATCTCACCAGCATCTCAACGTCAAACAACGTCTGGCGTTGCCCTGCGGTGATGGATAAGGACATTGTTTCTTCCACGGTTGCCTATTATAATTCCCCCTGTGAAGGCTATGGTCCGCTGGAGGATACCAGCAGCCCGGCAAACGGGGTGATTCGTTACTACCTGGATCTCGCCGGCAACTTTCAGGGAAGTCGTAAACTAACCACCATAGACCGGACCAGTCAGATCTGGTTAGTCGGCGACGTGGGTTCCCCAAAAACGGGGGGCAATATAAATCAGCAGCCCGCCGCTGGCTATTACACGGACATCACGGTGATAAAGCCGGTGATCAGTTCGGGTTGGACAACCGTTCCTTCTTATAAACAGGCTGCCTGCCGACACAATAACCGTGCTGTCTTCTCATTCTGCGATGGGCATGTGGAAAGTTGGAAGTGGGCGGATTTGAGTACGGATCTCAACGATGTCTTCGCCCTGAAGTCTTTTTAAGGATTTATCGCGGCAAAAATAAATGTTCCGAAATGTTCCAATGTGGAGATGGTTGGATTGTAACTTCCAATCGGCCACGGCCGAGGAATTAAAGCGATCATTCAAGATATGAAACCAGGCAAATCGTACACCATGGGGATCGCGCTGATTGTGGCGGTTGGCGGATTCCTTCTCGGCTTTGATGCCACGGTAATTTCCGGCGCCGTGCCATTCATCAAGAAATATTTTGCGCTGGCCGGCACCAGCGGCGATTTGAAACTGGGATGGGCTGTGAGTTGCCTTGGATGGGGTGCGCTTGGCGGAAATGCCCTGGCCGGTTTTTTAAGCGACGCCTATGGTCGCAAAAAAATCCTCATGCTGACGGCGGTCTTGTTCACTGTTTCCGCCCTGCTTTCGGCCCTGACGTCAGATTTCACCATCTTCGTCCTGTCACGGATTCTCGGCGGGATCGCCGTGGGCGGCGCGATACTTATTGCGCCGGTTTACATCGCTGAAATGGCCCCCTCGGCCTTGCGCGGAAGTCTTGTCTCGTTCAACCAACTGATGATCGTGATCGGCATCTCGGCCTCTTTCTTTTCCAACTACTTCCTGTTAAGCCTCGGTGAGAATTGCTGGCGATGGATGCTAGGTGTGGAAGCTGTCCCGGCTGCGCTTTATCTGGCGTTGTTGTTCTTCGTGCCGGAAAGTCCGCGCTGGCTGTTCGGCAAAGGACGCGAAGATCAGGCACTGAAGATCTTCACCCAGGTGGCCGGCCCGGAGCACGCGGCGGACGAAATCCGCAGCATCCGCCAGAATGCGGCGGAACATGTCGCCGGTGCGGGCGCGGGCGCCTTGTTCAGCCGGAAGATGCGGTTCGTCATGTTGATCGCGCTGACGATTGCATTCTTCCAGCAGATCACCGGCATCAACGCGGTTTTCTATTATCTGCCAACCATTTTTTCGCAA
>JAQGPC010000163.1 GCA_028293285.1 Pedosphaera sp. | reverse complement strand
CATATGATCCCGCGAAAACGAAAGCCAATTTTGTCATGGCTACCAGTTCCACCAGTGCCAATGCGATTATGGCTTCAGGGACAAATAAAGTTTATGGGTCGATTCACACCGGGCTCGGAGGCGCGGTCAACTTTGGCACTAATTTGTTCTCAGCCGGGGATGCGGCGTGGGTCAACGGCAATCAACCGGGGATGCAAACAGGCCATTCTTTTGACGATATGACCATGATGTTTCCTGATGTGTCGCCACCGGCAGGCACAGGGATAGTCCCGAGCGGTAATCACATTGGCGGGACAAATTACGATTTGGCGCTGACGAATAATAACACACTGTATGTGTCCTCCAGCCAACTTATTTGGGCCGGGAACAAGATCGTACTTGTAAGTGGCGCCAACGTTACCTGGTGGTTGAAGAAAGGTATGGCTGTCTCAGGAAATTTCGCCATTCTCATTGCCCCGGGGGCCAGCCTTAAGCTGTATGTCGGAAACACAACAGGATCGGCTGTCACTTGGACCTTGTCCGGCAAAGGTGTGGTCAATGACGGGCCTCCGTCTGCATTCCAATACTACGGTCTGCCCACGAACACTGGATTTACCTACTCCGGCAGCCATTCCTTTAACGGTCTTTTTTATGCACCACAAGCTGCATTTACCATGAGCGGGGGCAGGGATTACTACGGGGCATTTGTGGCCAAGAGTATTAATAGGTCAGACGGTTTTAGCCTGCATTACGACGAAGCAGTGGCCAATCTTCAACCGGCGTTTTGAATATCAAGGGAGTTTTGGATGAGTTGAAGCGATCTGTATTCTCTAAGTATTTAAAATCCGGCGCTCTGCCGAGACGCCGCTACGTCAAATAATTTCGGTCTTGCCCTGCCCCAGTCCGCTGGATTGGATGGCGTTGCGGATGCGGGCGGATTCCATTTCTTCGAGCATGTTAGAAATATTCTCCGGGGTTTCTTCGACGGCATAGACGTTGCCAGGGCCCATGTTGATGGTGGTGGAGCGGCCTTCGATCTCGATGAAGCGGATCATCTCACTGTTGAGATAGATTTCCCCGCCCTTGTTGATGCGACTTAGCTTGAGTAATGGCATGGCAATGAATGGTTGTTTTCAACGACGGCACCGGTGCGACGGACGGCTTGACACTATTTTATCGAAAACTTTCTAGCAAGCTGCTTTGCAGCGATTGGAGGAAACCCGCGTATTGTTGAATATGGCTTCGTATTGAGCGACGAAAAACCATCGGGCAGCCTGTGATCCAGATTCGGCGAGGATCGGCTGGGGCTCCAAGCACGGACAATCAACCAATCGGCTCAACTTTTTCCAAGGCGTTGAGAAGATAAAGGTGCAGTGGGGTTTTAGTAGCGAGGTAATCGGAGGTGATTGTTGGAGGAATTCTTTTGCTTTCCTGCAAGGCCGTGTTGAAATCGAAGAAGTAATCTCCACCATACCAAACCATGGCGGTCAGTTCGTGCTTCTGCGTGTCTGGCAACGCATCAATAAATTTCCACAGTCCAGCAGCGCAGTCTTTGGACATTTGAACAATCCGCAACAAGGTTTCCTTCGATAAATCCATCGCAAGGATGGATAGAAGTTTTGATGGTCGCTGGCTATCGGTATAAACCCCACCAGGGCGCCGAATTACACACCATCTGCTGCCCCTCGCCACGAATCAAAGTGGCTGTAATCAACCGTGGAGCGGTAGTTTGACGAAAGCGGTGTTGAATAATCAATTGGCGTTTAATCAAAAGCACGTAGCTATTCGCTCAATGCCCGCTTAATGTTCAGAGTGAGAGTAATTATTCAAAATTGTGATTCCCTTGAATATGTGGCAGCCGACGAAAGCTGGTGCACAAACCCCGATGAGGCACTTGCGTTTGACAGTGGCGTGTTCGCTTTGGAATACATGCGCGGCAAGACGTTGGGAGCAATTCAAATTGTGCTGAAGTTCGAACAAGAACGATTTGATTTGAAGGTTTCAAAATCGGAGGGTTGCTAGAATGGAAAAAAGGCCAGCGACCCATTATTAATAAACCGCTGGCCCGAGAAACAGCCCGCCACCCTACAACAGAGGGGGCTGAATCCTTTATAACAATCGCACACATTGGCCACAGTTGTAATTACATGTATGGTAAGGAAACAAAAAACCGCGCGGTGAGGCGGCTTAAAGCCTATCTCATTAGGTTGTCGCTTAGCAATGCGGAGCCAAATTACGAGGGGAAAAGTTAGAGCCTCGTTACCTCGTCTGCTACCGGGATAGGTTTTTAAGGCACCGTGTTGGACGAACATGCGTAACAATGGTGCGCTTGCATCATCGACCAGTGCGACACTATTTCATTCCATACTCTCCAGCAAGTTGCTTTGCGGCGTTGCCTGGTGAAAATACGTCAGCCATTTTTGTTAAAGAGGGTGTGCTCCCCATAGCTTGCCGACGCACGAGATTATTACCGTACCATGGACGGATAATACGAAAACCCAAGGAGGGAAAATGAAAGCAAAACGCGCTTTATTGAGGAGAGCTGAGAAATCGCTGGCAAACCGTGGCGTGATAGGAACGTTGCGATATTGCCTGGGTGCGGTGGGCAACTCCATTCGTAGTGCCACACCTTCCGCGCGGCAGGCCCGGGCGTATAGGGACGCAATGCATTTGGAGTTTGATCGCAAATTCAACGTGGATACCGGCGGCATCTTTGCCGTGGCTGGTTGTGACATCAATAGCAAGAACTGGATCTACGCCACTGGATATGGGCCGGTCAATGAAACCGACTTTATTCGGATCATGCGGGAGTGCAACTTTCCATGCGAGGAGTTCACCTTTATCGACTTCGGTTCCGGCAAGGGCCGGGCGGTGCTCCTGGCTGCCGCCTTTCCGTTTCGCAAGGTTATTGGAGTCGAGTTCTCAGAGGAACTTCATGCGATCGCTGTGAGCAACATCCGCCAGTGCCGGGCGGAAGATAGGAAATGCGGAGAGATCGAGCTGCTCTGCATGGACGTGGCCGACTATCACCTTCCCGAAACGCCGTTGGTAATTTTTTTGAATAATCCTTTTGAGCGGCTGATGATGGCGAACTTTGTGGAGAAGGTGAAACAGTCCTTTGCCAGTCATCCACGCCGGCTGGTTGTTCTCTATTTTGAACCGAAAAATGCGATGCTTTGGGACGGCGTTGAATTTCTAAGCAAGGTGCGGTCGAACCCGGCCATCTATGAGACGAAGCATGCCTGAAGCTTGGGCTTCGTCTTTTACAATACAATGCAGCCTGAATCGCCGGCGCACTCAGGAGGGTAGCCAAAGGCCCCACTTTCGGCCTGGCGAATCACTCCTTAGGTTTGAAATGAAGAGACTTTAAAAGAAAAGGATTTAAAATGAAAAAGCTAATAAATCATGGAAATTTAGCAGCTGCTTTGCTGCTGGGAACGGCCCTTTCACTCGGTGCCCAGCCGGCCCAACCGCCGGACAACACAGGGGGAACCAATCAATGGATGGACCATCACGGGAGGCATGGACAGTGGAAGGCGATGCATCAGGAATTGGCGGCTGAAACAAAGGCGCAGGATGCAGAACTTGAACAATTGTTGACGCAAATGACCAATGCGGCGCCCGCGCAAAAGCTTGATGCCGTGGCCACTGTGGTCAGCAAGCTGGTGGAGGATCGACTGGCGCTGCATCAAAAGTTGGAATCCATGCATGGCACCAATGCAATGCAGGGCACCAATGCACCTTTGGACCAAGGCACAGGAACGCTGCCCCCAACTCCCTGAACCCTGAGCAGAACGTTGGCATTAAACGGCATTTTATTGTCTCGCGCCAGAGGTTCGCGGTTAGCATTGCAAATGGGATCGGCCTTCTCCTCGCCACAAATCAAAGTGGCTGTAAATGAATCCTGGACAGAACGGCATGTTTTGGGCGCGTTTGCGTATCAGTCAACATGATGCTCGACAACCGTACGCCGCCGTTCCTTGAAACGGAAGAGCAAGGCCAAGGCGATAAATACAGACTCTGCGGAAACAAGCCACCAGCAAAGCCGCCGCAACTCGGTGAACTCTTCGTTTGCACTGTTCCAGAGCGGAAGTGATGCACAAACCGCGACAGGCAACCATAGGAGCGAAACAAAACAAAAGAGGCGGAACGTGGGCCGGCCTGAGAACTGGCGAACGGAGTAACCACCCCCAGCAACAATGCGTGATTTGAAGCTCATGCCGTGTGAAGCGGTCTAACAGATAATGGACCGCCCTTTGTGCAGCCTTTCCTTATTCATAAATTCAGTTTAAGCAGGATTACTGAGAAAAGACCAGCCCATTGCGGAGGCTAATCGCCCTCTCCTTACCACAAATCAAAGTGGCTATAATCGAATTATGCTCGAAGCCGCAATCCGTTGTGCTCTTCCTTTTCACTGCGGAAATGACGGGTAACGAATTGGATTAACCTCCAAAACAGCCATAGAAAAATCGGAATGCCCAAGAGGATGGAAAGCCACAGGGGGAAACCAAGCATTCGTAATAAACAGATGGTAATTCCCGATCCAACAATAATGATGATTAAATAGGCCAAACTGGCTTGCTCGGTTTGTTCACGGCTTTTTGTGTCCATCTGCTACGAACATGAAACCAGTGCAAAATTCGGTCAATACTGCTAAATGCCTATATTGGATTCATAAACTACTAAGACGTCCCCAAGGCTGGTGGAGGTTTGAGCAAGCAAGCGCCGTTGGGTGATTAGTCAAACCTAACATGGCGCACGTTCGTTTGCTTAACGGGGAGGCGACTAGATTATGAGGGTTTTGTGGAATTTTTAAAATGGTGGGTTGGCAGGGACTCGAACCCTGTACCAATGCCTTAAAAGGGCACTTCAATTATTCCCCGGTAACTGGATGCCAAATTTCAATATGGATTGTTACGCGGACAAGCTCGGGAAAACCGGTGAGGCCTGCGGTTATCTCGAAACTCTCTGACAGCTGGCTACTAAGGCTTGCTGAAATATTTTCTGCACTTCCAACGGAGAAAATGATCATTGAATGCAATGATGAAAGCATCTGATTCAAAAGTGCTATAAAGGCCGGAAAAAAAGTGTGTTCCCCTTTTTGTAATGACTTAGTTGCGCCAGTCAAGGCGACAAGTGATGTAGCAGCCAGTCCTTTGGCTAAATGGAAAGTAGGTTTAAATCCTTTTGGCTCCTTAATCGGCATGAGCAAAGCATCGATTGTCATCATTACCTCATTTAACTGCTCTGGTGACGAGTATGGGAGAAACGGTGCCCACGAAGTGGGATTGCTAAGCATTGCCTGATACACCTCTTCACAAGTTTCCCTAACTTCTGACATTTGTTGGCGTAGTATTTCCATAGATATCCAAGGCCTTCCTTTGATTGAGAATTTTTGCGAAGTGACCGTTAGAAAGGGATTTGTAAAGGCAAATGAATCTTTAATGGGTTGGTGTGGAAATGACCGCCCTCTCCAGAACCCAAAGTGGCTGTAATCGAAGCGTGGGGCGATGGAACCAGAACGCAATTCAGTAATAGGTGAGAACTCAGGGCAGGACCCTAGCTAAGTAGGTATGCAAAAGTAATTTGACACTTTCTCTCACCTGACCCGCAGCCAGTAGCGCTCGGAAAAAAGACCCGTTTTTTGGAAGACCTGCCAGCGGCTCAGGCTTTGAATCCAGTTTTCAGCG
>JAQGPC010000136.1 GCA_028293285.1 Pedosphaera sp. | reverse complement strand
CAACAAATTTCCCAAGTTCTGTCGGCCCCACTTCAATCCGCGCCAACTGTCCCTGTTTTAGCTCATGATGACGCACCCGCACATCATAAAAGCCCAAATCCCGCAACGCGTTCTCTGCCTGCTCGATCATTGCCAATTTCTCAGGCGAAACCACTTCGCCATACGGAATGCGGGAACTTAGACATGCCATTTGCGGTTTATCAGCGGTAGGAAGCCCCAGTTGAGCTGATAATTCCCGAATCTCTGCCTTGGTCAAACCTGCTTCCTTCAGCGGCGCTCGCACTTGAAACTCCGCCGCTGCTTTGGCGCCTGGCCGATGGTCTCCGACATCGCTTGCATTCTCCCCGTACGCAATCACCGCAAAACCTTCCGCTCGCGCCAGCGGTTCCAGTTCGGTGAACAACTCGTGCTTGCAGAAATAGCAGCGGTTATTCGGATTGGCCAAATAAGAAGGATTATCAAACTCTTTCGTGCGCACCACCCGCACCGGAATGTCAAATTGCCTGGCTATCTCCAAAGCTTCTTCCAACTCACGTCGTGGCAAACTTGGCGAATCGGCGATGGCCGCCAATGATTTTTGCCCCAACACTTCATGTGCCACTCGCGCCAAAAAAACTGAATCCACCCCGCCCGAGTACGCCACCAAACAGGAACTGTACGAGCGTAGTAAATCGCGCAATTGGTTGAGTTTATCCAGAGCCACAACCCAAAAATGCCACCTTACCGTCGCATTGTCGAGCAGGACCGCGACAGCTATTCCTTGGAAAGCAGATCATGCACCGCCGCCAGCAACTTCTCCGCGGTATAAGGCTTGCCGAGGAACGTCTTCACTCCCAAAGCCTTCAACTCCTCTGCCCGGTCGCTTTGGCCCGGAGTATGCGTTAAGCCACTGGACGCAATGATTCTGGTTTTCGGATTAATTCGCTTCAGTGCCCGGATCAACGCCACTCCTTCCATCCGCGGCATCATGATGTCCGTCAATACCAGCGCGATTTCTCCACCCTCCGGCCCGGCAAAAATTCCCACGGCCTCCGCGCCATCGGCGGCCGTTAACACCTGATATCCATGCTTCACCAAAATCTTGCGCATCACGTCTCGAATGCTCGCCTCGTCATCCACGATCAAGATCAATTCCCCCTGCCCGCTTAGCATGGTTGTTGATTCCTGGTTGGCGCGCCGTATTTTGGCATTTGGAGCTCCCGGCAAGTACACTTTAAAAGTCGAACCACGCCCTGGCTCGCTGTACACATTTACATGCCCGCCATGGCTCTTCACGATTCCCATCGCGGTGGACAAACCCAACCCCGTCCCTTTGCCCACTTCCTTCGTCGTGAAAAAAGGCTCGAAAATCTTCTCCATGATCTCGTGCGGAATTCCCATGCCCGTGTCCCGCACTTCCAGCACAACATAAGGCCCCGCTTTCGCCCCATGCATCAAGACCGTTGCATCATCCAGCAATATATTTTCTGCGGTTAAAGTCAGGGTGCCGCCGGAAAGCATCGCGTCGCGCGCGTTCACACATAAATTCAATAGCACTTGATGCAATTGCGTCGCGTCCCCCGTTACCGGCCATAAATCCTCCGCCACTCGATTCGTAACTGAAATCGCCTTCGGAAATGTTTCCTTGATGATCTTGACCACTTCCTTGACCAAATGTCGCGGTTGCAGCAATGCCCGTTCCCCCTCAATCCCGCGTGCAAATGTCAACACCTGCCGGACAACGTCCGCCCCGCGTTGCGCGCTGGACTCAATCCGTGCCACCATTTGCTCTGTCTCTTCATCCAGCGATTTCATTCGCAATATTTGCGCTGCAATCGTAATCGGCGCTAAAATATTATTTAAATCATGGGCAATCCCGCTCGCCAGTGTCCCGATGCTTTCCATTCTTTGCGCTCGCAACAATTGTACTTCCAACTTCTTTTTTTCAGTCACGTCGGCGTTAATTACCAGAACTGACTTGGGCTTGCCTTGTGCATCGCGCATAAGCGTCCCCCGACTGCTGATGATAACTTCCTTCCCCGCTTTGGTAATCTGGCGTAATTCACCGCTCCAATCCCCGTTCGCCATTAACGAACCCTTGGCTGCTTCGTACGCCGCTATATCCCGATATAAAAAATCGGTAGTCTTGCGGCCGATTACTTCTTCCGCTGTCCAGCCGTACAACTGCTCCGCGCCCCGATTCCAATAAGTCACCCGGTCTTCCGCATCCTTCATTAAAATCGCATCATGGGCCATGTCGAGCAGTTTCGCTTGGTCCTGCATTTGCGATTCCGCCTTCTTCCGTTCAGTGATATCGCGGAATACACTCAACAATAAAGGCGGCTGTCCGGGTAAATCCAGCAGCGCATTTGAGGTCTCAAACCAAACTCGCTTGCCGTTCCACAAAATCACTTCCCGCTCAAATCGCGGCTCAATCGTATTGGAATCAATCCGTTCCCGTCCCCGCCGTAAAATCCTCTCATTCTCCCCTTCTCCATGGATAACCGAGAACGGCTTGCCCACCAGTTGGTCTCTGGTCTTTTCCACCATCCGGCAGAAAGCCCCATTTACCATCAAAATCGTGCCCTGCCGGTCGGTCAGGCGCATTCCATCATTTGAATTGTCCCAGACTAACTGCAGTTGTGATTCCGATTTCCGAAATGCCTCCTCCGCCCAGATTCGCTCCAGTGCCCCTCCGCAATAATCGGCAAATTGTTGGAATGTCCTTAAGTCACTCTGGTTATATGCCTTGGCAGTATAACTTTGCACCGACATGAAGCCAAGGGCTCTATTCAACATCCGTACGGGAACCAACATGATCGAAGCCGATGCCCGCGATGTATCTCCAAAAGGCATTGCATTTTTATCGGGAGCGCCTCCCTCCTCTCTCAAAATCAGTTCCGGGCCATGTTCCAGGATGCGCCGCGCTCGAGGCGACAGTTTTTTGGGTGTCGAGTCTGGCGGCACATTGACCCGCTGGCCATTGATCGTGTCCACTCTCAGGATGGGATCCACCTCGTCTTCTTCCGCAAGGTACGAATAAAGCGTGAACGCGTCCCAACCAAATAATTCATCCGAAATGTCCGCTATAATTCGCGCTGCTGCTTCCGGTGTGTTGGCTGAACTCAGAGTTTGCCCAAGTTTGGAGAGCGCTATTGTGGTAATCTCCGCCCGCTTGCGTGCTGTAATATCCTGCAAAATTCCCACCGAACCAATCGGCTTGCCCTCGTCATCCAGGTTGGACACCGAACAATCAGAAATCCAGCGCAACTCCCCTTCGCGCGTCGTAATCAGCATGTCACACCGCCAATTACGAAACTCTCCTGACATCGATTTCCTGCTC
>JAQGPC010000124.1 GCA_028293285.1 Pedosphaera sp. | reverse complement strand
CAGCAGAACTGATGGTAACGGTCGTGTCTGCCGTATTGGCACCCCCGCCGCCAGCGCGGTTGTCGCGCGCCGTGACGCGGAAGTTCATGGTTCTGCTTGTGGTTGGCAATTTTTCGCCAAGAGTGGTGGTATTGTTGAGAATGTCCGAAAGCTTCGGAAAAATCCTTGCCGGGCTGGTCGTCGGATTGAACGACCGAAAGAGCGGACTGCTGCCGTTATCAGGATCAGTCAAGGCTTGCGCGGCGCCCAAATCGCGCTCTTCCCAACAATAAGTGAGAGCATCACCGTTGGGATCGCTGCCGGTGGCCGTCAGCACGAAAGGAGTGCTCTTGGGAATAGTAAATGCCGCTCCCGCGCTTACCGTTGGCGGATTGTTCCCGGTGCCGGTGAGTGCCGGACAACTGCTACCTGAACCAGTGGTGGTATAAACAACGATTTCATCAAAACTGACTGCATGAAAATAAGGATCGCTATGTGGCTGCAGATCATCGGTATTGCAAATCCCGGCATAAGCCATGATGGTCGAGCCACTTCCCACTTCATAAGCAGTTGAGGCATTTCTATTTCCACCGCCACAATTCCCGGTAACGCTGTTGAACGGATGGTTCGCCCCGAATTCGTGCCCCATTTCATGCGCCACGTAGTCCACGTAAAATGCGTCCGCAATCGGATCGGGCGATCCGGTGACTCCACGAGCCTTCTGCCCCGCAATACAAACCACCCCCAACCCCGCGATGCCGCCGCCGCCCGTGCTGAACACATGGCCAATATCATAGTTCGCGCTGCCAATGATGTTATCAATGGTCGTTTGATTCTGGGTGAGCATCGTGGACCCGTCATTATCGGTATAAGGGTCCGTGGCGGAATTGGTGAAAACCAACAAATTGTTATTAGCGACTAATACCAGCCGAATCGCTACTTCAGTTTCGTAAATTCCGGTGACGCGATTGACCGCCGTGACAATTGCTGCCATGCCGGCTGATACGTTTGCAGCACTGGGGTTGCTGTGATAAGTGACATATTCACCGTCCGCCGCGCAGGCTAGGCGGTAGGTTCGTAGATTTGTTCCAGAAGAACGCTGTAACGTGGTGCGTGCTGCAGTGTTCGTGCTAGTAGAAGATAAACTATCTCCCGTTGGTGCCAGGCACGTGAACCCGTTCGTCGCCCGATGATAATCCTTCTTGTAGTAACTCTGATAGAGATTGGTTTCGCCCTTCGAATGCGGATCAATATACACGGCTCCATTGGGTGACAGTAATTGTGCATGGAAACCGGCGGGCGTCAGGTCAAATCGCACGCTCGCTGCCGGGTCATCAATGCCATATCCAATATAAGTCTTTATCTCGGGAAATTTTGCCGCCAATTCCGGTGCCATGATCGGCGATTCCATGATTTGAAACCTTGCCATGCTTCCGTCTGGCATCGGCAATACCATTTCATTTGTCGTCCCCGTGCTTACCGACTCACGCGGAGCCCGGTTCAGGATCGAATGCAATGACGCATGGTTTAAGTTGAACGCTTTGAACTTGTCCGGTCGTATCCACACGGATGAGACAGCTTGGCGGCTCTGCGGGATACTTTGCACCTCCTGCCAAAGCTCGTTGGTTATCGAGTTCTGTGAATAACCATTCATCATGGAAACCTGAAGGATGATTAATCCCACGATGGCAGAATATAGTTTGTGCCTTGGCATTATTAGCTAAAGTCAGACTAAAATTTCAGAAACGAAAAAGCTTCCTTAAATTACTTCGCTGCCAGGGCTGCTTCGATGGCCGAAGTCAATTCTGGAGAGTTCGGCTTCACTTTGGAATCAAAGCGCTGAAGTATTTTGCCGTCCTTGCCAATCAAAAATTTACCAAAGTTCCATTTAACGTCCCCGGGAAATGGTGAATCCTTGCCACTCAACGCCGCATAAAGCGGATGCTGCTCATCGCCTTTCACGTGCAACTTTTCAAACATCGGAAAGGTCACATCATATTTGCTGGAACAAAACTTCTTAATCTCTTCTGCCGACCCGGGTTCTTGCGCTCCAAAATCATTGCAGGGAAAGCCCAGCACAGTGAAACCCTTGTCCTGATACTTCTTTTGAATGGCTTCCAGTGATTCATATTGCGGCGTAAAACCGCACTTGGATGCCACATTCACCACTAAAAGCACTTTCCCTTTGTATGCCTTGAGCGAAGTATCTTTCCCGTCAATGTCCTTCAAAGGGATGTCATAAAGCGCCGGAGACTTGGGTTCAGCGGAAACAATCTGCACAAAGAGCAGCGCGACAAGAATTAGGGTTATTTTCACCTTAGCAGTATGTCGGAATTGTAACTGAATGTCAAACGCGCGCTATAACAGAAATAATACGCATACGTCCCTCTAAGTGGCAGAAATGTCACCTATCAACTAATATAAATAACTCCCAAAAGTTACTTTTTAGTCCAACGTGGGCTCAAATCCGCAAAAGCAGCTCGCCCTAATGCCGCGGATTTTGCACCTTCAACCGGAAGTTGAAGTGAAAGTAGTTTGGGAAAATGCGGGATGTTCCGCACTAGAATCACTGCAGTGCTATCTAAATAAATAACCTTCCACCCCGAATGATCACGCAACGCCTTCGCTCCTGCCAGATAGGAAGGCAGCAACGCAATGTCCGCTTGATTAATATCCAGAACTTTTGGATCAACCGGTTGGGCATTGTACAGTTTCCAATGCGCGGCAATTAATTCTCGTGAGTAACAAGTATCCAACCGCCCATCAATGGAAGGCAGGCAATTAGGCAGGTGAAAAATAACCTCTTCGCCCCAATCGAAAAACACCAGCATTTTTCCACCCATTTCATTTTCGCGCAAAAAGTCCACCGCTGCCGTCGGATAATGCGACCGTGGCACTTCCATGGTAAGCGGATGTTCCTTATGCAAAGTAAAGGTAGCTACTCCTATTCCGAAACTAATCACGCTTAGGCAAATGGTCGCAAATTTCTGAAAGCTCGCCTGTCCACCCAAGATTTCCCATCTTTGAAAGTGCTGCCGAAACCGGCTCAATGCATCCACCAAATGCGCCGGCACCAAGGCAAGCGCCACAATCCCAAACAACGGTGCGTTTCGCACCGAGCGCAACGCCAGCAGCGCAAACGCGGCGCACACCGCCAATTCCCACCAACTCCTTTTCCGGCGGGTGCAAGCCCAGGCAAAAGCTGTCAAGCCGACAAGAATAAACAACGCGGCATGGTCCCACCCCAGTGGCGTTGGGTTCCATTCTTCAATCTCCGGACGCAACCACAACACACTCCCAATCAACCAGCTCAGCAACTCCCCGCCCCATGGGTTGCAGAAAAGCGCCGCCGTGACACTTACGACGGAAAGCCAGAGAGTGATGGCAGTTCCAATATTTGTCGCTTCTACTGAATCGCTCGCCAGCCCCTTCCCGCGATACTTGCCGTATAAAAACTGAAGTGTCGTCATTCCCGCCGCCAGCCCGAGCAATCCGTAACCCGCCAATGCTCCCCCGTGTGTATTAATCCAAAATGCAAACAGCGCCGGCAATGCCAGGGCCCAAAGTCGCGATCCATTATGAATCTGTCGCAGCAACACCAACTCCACGATTAAACAAAGCCCCGTGAAAATTTGTGGTCGCGCGGGAAAGCCATACGAGATCTCCACTACCGCCAGAGCGCCGAAGCCCCATGCGATAAACCGTGCTGGCCACGAAATGTTTGCAACAGCCATGCGCAGGGCGAACCAAAAAGTCAAAAGCCCCATCACCATCTTCAACAACAACAGCCCGCTTCCGCCCCACAGCTTGTGAACTCCACCAAGGCTGATCTCCGCAATGGATTCGTGATTAATCCAAGGCTGTCCCACGGCGGTCCAGGAATACATTTCCGCTTTTGGAATACCATGGCTTTGCAACATCTCTTGGCCGAAAATGACATGTCCCCATAAATCCGGGTCGGCGGTATTTTCCGAGAATTGGTAAACCGCCAGCAATAATACCAGCGCGCAAAAGCTGATTTTAAGATTCTGCAAAGATTTGTTTTGATCCATGCCAGCACCTGCCGAAGCAGGTCGGCTGGATTGTTCAGCAGGCAAATTTTTGGAAACCATGCGCGCTTATGTTTATTCAACTCGCGCGCTGGAGGCAATCTCTTAGATTGACGTTCATTTGCCGGGCAACCACGATTCGCTTTGCAATCGATTACTGATGACTCGCCAACTTGATCGCCGTTATCAATCGTCCCAGCAAAAGCTCCGGTGCGCAGCCCAGCACCACCACAACCAACGCCAGCAAACTTAAAATAATCCGGCTCGAAACCGGCACGACAATAGGCCGACTGTCCTCTACTGCTGGAACGACGTAAATCTGTTTGAGCACCTGCAGGTAATAGTAAAGTGATACCGCGCTCATCGCGATTGCGAAAATCACCAACCAAAGCATGCCCATGTCTTTGCCTGCTCCTATCGCCGCAGTGAACAAATAAAATTTTCCAAAAAATCCCGCCAACGGAGGAATCCCCGCCAACGACAGCATAAAAACCATCATGCAAAGCCCCAACAGTGGTTGGCGTCGCCCCAATCCTGCAAAGCTCGAAATGCTCGCATCCCCTGTTCTCTCCTCCACAATGGCCACCACCCCGAACGCTCCTAAAACAGTCAAGCCGTACGTGACGATGTAATAGATCAGCGAACTCATCCCTTGCTGGCTATTCGAAAGCAATCCCAGCAAGGCATACCCGGCATGAGCAATTGCGGAGTAAGCCAGCAATCGTTTTACATTGCCTTGGACAATCGCCGCCAGATTTCCTAGCAGCATCGAACAAGCCGCCACGGTAGCCACCACTGGCAGCCAACCCGGCGTGAAATGCCGCCATGCGCCATTGCCTTCCGCACCCGCAAAGGCTTGCATCATCAACTTCGCAAAAATAAAGAAGCTCGCCACCTTCGATCCTGACGCGATAAAAGCCGCGCTCGGCGTTGGTGCGCCTTGATACGCATCCGGTGCCCAAAGATGGAATGGCACCGCCGCAATCTTGAATCCAAACCCGATGACCGTCATTACAATCGCCGCCAGCAGCAAAGTATCAATCTTTGCAGCGTGGAGCTTGGAGTAAATTTCCGAGAACTGTATCGACCCCGCCAGGCCATAAACCAAACTTAATCCAAAGAGTGTAAACGCCGCCGACATGCCACCGAACAAAAAATATTTCAACGCCGCTTCCGCCGATTCAACATTCCGTTTGTTAAACGCCGTCAGGATGTAAAGCGAGAGACTGGTTAGTTCCAAAGAAATGAACACCATTAAAAGATTTTCCGAACTGACCAGGAACATCATCCCCACCGTCGCCAGCAAAATGAGCGCAAGATATTCACCGATATGGTCGGTGAAGTTGGACTCCATCGAAATCGCCAGCGTAAACAGCGTCATCACCAGCAAAGCCACCTTGACCAACCGCACGAGCACATCATCCGCATACGTTCCTTGTAACAATGATAGCCCGGCACTCATCGAATGCGGTGGTGGATTCATGGCAAGCAGCCACGCAATGGCCAGCCCACAACCCAATCCGGCAAAAGCCGCTCCCGTCCAAAAACGATAACGTTGCGGCGCTTCCCGCATGACCAGCAAATCAATCGCCAGCACCGCCAATGCCGCCAAACTGACCAGCATCTCTGGCGCAACCAGCTTGAGAATCTCGGAATAGCTGATCCCGCTCACAGCAATCCCCCTTTTCTCAAGCCTTCGAACAAAGGTGAATCAAAGCTCGGCCCGATCAAATCCAGCAATAGTTTCGGATAAAGCCCGATCAGAATGGTAATGGCAATCAAGATGGCTGCTCCGATTCTCTCCGGTATGGAAATTGGCGGCAACGGATGTGCATGTGTCAACTCCTCCGCCTTCGGCACGGCTTCACCAAAAAATGATTTCTGCAACACGCGCAAGGTATAAGCCACTCCCACCAAAATCCCCAGCCCTGCCAGCACCGCATACGTGGGAAAAGCTGTCCACGCACCGATCAAAACCTGCACTTCAGCGGCGAACCCGCTAAATCCCGGCAATCCCATCGACGCAAAACTGGCAATCGCAAAAGTTCCTGCTGCAAACGGCATTGTCTTGCTTAACCGCATCCCTTCAAGAAGAGGCAGTTCGCGTGTGTGTGTCCGGTCATACACCATGCGCCCCACCACACCGAACAGCAATCCCGCGATGATTCCGTGCGAAAACATTTGCAACACCGCTCCACTTAAACCAATCGTGTTCAGCGTTACCAAGCCAAGCAAAACAAATCCCATGTGACTGACGCTGGAATAGCCAATCACGAATTTAAAATCTTTCTGCACCAACGCCACCATCGCGCCATATACAATCCCAATCACCGCCAGCAAACCAATGACATCGCGCCATGCAACTAATCCCAGTGGAAATAAAGTCATCGCCACGCGCAACGCTCCATACGCGCCCAACTTCATCACCACCCCAGCCAGCAACATCGAAGCTGCTGTCGGTGCGGCCACATGGCCGGTTGGTGCCCAGGTATGAAATGGCCACATACCGGCAAGTACTGCAAAGCCAATAAATACTAAAGGAAATGCCCAATGTTGAAACGTCTCGGGAAACGGATACTTCGCCAGTTCGAGCAGGTTCATGGTATGCCCACCCGACACCACATAAGCCGCCACAATGCCAATCAATACCATCGCACTCCCCACAAACGAATAGAGCGCCAGTTTCATCGCGGCATATTCCTTGTTCGTTGAACCCCAGATGGCGATCAAGAAATATTTTGGAATAATGGCCAGCTCATAAAATACAAATAGCAGGAACACATCAAAGCTCAGGAAGACTCCATACACCCCGCCAATCAGTGCGAGATAAAATGCAAAAAATTCCTTTGCCCGATGTTCCACGTTCCAGGAAAACAAAATGCCCACCACAGCGGCAATTCCCGTCAATAAGACCAACGTCAAACTGATTCCGTCCGCTCCCAGATAATATTCAATTCCCAGCGACGGAATCCACGGCACCTTGGCAACCGTATCAATTTCCGGCCCAATCTTGTGCTGAAGCGTCCCGGCCAAACCCAGCACCAGTCCCACGATCGCCGTCAACAAGGCAACCTTGCGCGCTGCACGCGGTCGCCCCGCCGGCATCAACATCAGCGCCAGCACCCCGATAAAGGATATGTAAACTGTCCAGCCGAGCATTTTAAAATTTCAATTGGTCCACCATCTGCATCACCGTCGTATTGATCTTGCCAATCAATAGTTGTGGATAAATTCCCACGAGAAACATCAGCGCTGTCGCCGGAAGTACAATCAATCGTTCCCGCCAACTTAGATCTGCCAGCGACGCCCACTTCCCGTTCAACGGTCCATTGAACACACGTTGGATTACCGTCAGCAAAAAGATAGCGGTGACCAACAGCCCAATAACCGACAACGCCGTTGCCCAGGTGACCAGCGGAAAGGCGCCTTTGAAAATTAGAAACTCGCCGATGAATCCATTCAATCCCGGCAATCCAAGTGACGCAAAAATCGAAACACCCATCAACCCGCAAAAGACTGGCGCAACCTTTCGCAACCCGCCGAATTGGTCCAACCCGCGCAAGCCCCCACTCCGCTGTTCAAGGAATCCAATAAAGCAAAATAGAATCGGCGCGGTAAGCCCATGATTGAACATTTGTAGCATCACACCATTCAACACCGCCGCTTTTTCAGTGCTCCACGGAGGTTCGCTGCCGGTAAACTTCACAAACGCAAAAATTCCCAGCATGCAATAGCCAAGATGATTGATTGAGGAATAGGCAAAGACGCGTTTCAGGTCTTTCTGCGCAAACGCCGCACAAGCTGAAAAAACGATGGTTGCCACCGCCAGCCAAAGCAGCGGCGTTAGGATCATTCGCATCTGTTCCGGGAAAAGCGGCATTAGTATTCGAATGAACCCATACACACCCATCTTGGACATGACTCCCGTGAGCATCATCGTCGTGCCCGTCGGCGCTTCGGCATAAGTCATGGGCAGCCAGGTATGAAATGGAATTAACGGCACCTTCACCGCAAAGCCCAGAAAGATTCCTGCAAAGATAATTAACGGCAGTTGGTTCCTCGACAAATTATACCACCCCAGCTTCACATTCAGAATCGAAGCGAGATCCCCATTATGACCTTTCTCAGCAAGCTGGATGAAGTCGAACGTGCCGACTGCCCAATAGATGGCGAGAAATGACAACAACATCGCCACGCTTCCCACCATGGTATAAACGAAAAATTGTGTGGCCGCCGCGCTACGATTTGGCCCGCCCCAAAGCTTGATCAGAAAAAATGCCGGCACAAGACTCAGTTCCCAGAAAATAAACCAGTGGAAAAAATTCAGCGCAGTAAAAGTTCCAAACAGCCCCGCCTGTAGCAAAAGCATCATGGAAAAATAAATCTGCGGCTTATCCTCAATCCTCCACGACGCCAGCATGGCTATGGGCGTCACGAGTGCTGTGAGCAAGACCATCAACAATCCCAAACCATCCACTCCAACAAAATATTCTGCGCCAATTGAAGGAATCCAGGCATGGCGTTCGACAAATTGCAGATCTGGCGAGTTGCCATCAAACGCCTTCCACAGCCACGCCGCCAGCGCCAAACCAGCCAGACTAAACGCCAGTCCTAATCCACGTGCGAGTCGTTTGGATTGCGAATCCAGACCGATCAACATCACCGCGCCAATCAGCGGAACGATGGTCAGTATGGAAAGGATGGGGAGACTGTTCATGAGGCCCTGCACCCCCAGATCAAAGCCAAAATGAGCACCACCAAGGCAATGCCAATGATCCGCAAATAATTTTGCACCCGTCCGTTTTGCAATAGCGACAGCAACCTTCCGCCCTGCCTGAGTTCACGGCATCCTTCATCAAAGCCAAGATTAATGACATTCTCATCAAAGATCCGGTTTACCCAGGAAAGCCCCAGAATCGAATAACTAATCGCCAGCACAATCCCATTCCAAACCCAGTAATCCAACGTATCGCAGAATTCTGCCCACCATGCATTAAACCGGATGATGGTCGCCTCATAAAACTCATTCACGTAAAACTTATTTTTCAGCAGTATATAAATATCAGGACGTACACGCTCCAGCACATCCAACTCGTCAGCACTATTCACCGACTTGAGCCCGTAGAGCCAGCCACCTAAACCAATGCCGACAATGACAACTGCTGTGGACATTAATAAGACCGAGACCACATCCGGTTGAACCAATTCACCAAAATTAAGCACGGCCTTTTTCCCCATAAGATAATTTTGAAACCACGGCCAGGCAGGTGTGCCGATAAAACCAAGCACCACAGCGAAGGTTGCCAAAATAATCAATGGCCAGATCATTACGCGCGGACTTTCGTGCGGATCACTTGCTGAATGCGCTGAGTGAGTTACTAGTTCGGACTTCTCTTGCAGCGCGCTCCTTTGTTCGTGACTTTCACCGCGATATTTCCCAAAGAAAACATAACAAACCTGTCGCGTCATATAGAATGCCGTCAGCAACGCGCCAAAAATTCCCAGATAGAACGGTGCGTGCGAAACATGCCATCCATGCGCTGCGTGTAAAATTTCGTCCTTGCTCCAAAAGCCTGAGAAAAAGATTGGCACACCCGACAATGCCATCATTCCAATGGCATAAGTTGCAAAGGTTACCGGCATCCACTTCCTCAAGCCACCCATCCGTCGAACATCCTGTTCCTCATGGCAACCGTGGATTACCGAGCCCGCCCCGAGAAACAAAAGCGCCTTAAAGAAAGCATGGGTAATTAAATGGAACATCCCCACTGCCACCCCGCCGACACCTAACCCCATCATCATGAAGCCGAGTTGAGATACCGTTGAATACGCGAGGATGCGTTTGATGTCTGTTTGCGCCACTGCAATGCACGCGGCGAATACTGCGGTAATGACACCTACCCACGTGACCACCGTCAAAGCCGCCGCACTGCCCGTAACACCAATGGAATTTGGATCAAGTATCGGAAACACCCGCGCCATCAAGAACACACCAGCCGCCACCATCGTTGCCGCGTGGATCAAAGCACTGACCGGTGTCGGCCCTTCCATCGCGTCAGGCAGCCAGACATGCAACGGCACTTGCCCGGACTTGCCAATCGCCCCGCAAAAAATTAATAGCCCAATTCCGGTGGTGACCGCCATGCCACCAACCGTCGTTCGACCAACCAGCTCGGTAAGCAACGACTTCTCCAAACAACCGTTGCCATGATCATAAAACAGCAGTGTTCCGGCTTGCGAATACAGCCAGAGAATTCCCAGGAAGAAAACCACATCGCCAATTCGCGTGGTGATAAACGCCTTCTTTGCCGCCGCCACCGCGCTCGGTTTATGATACCAAAATCCGATTAATAAATAAGACGCCAGCCCCACCAACTCCCAACAGATAAAAAGCAGAAGCAAATTATTCGAAATGATTAATCCCAGCATCGCGGCCGCAAACAACGAAAGAAAACAAAAGAACCGGGTATAATTCTCGTCATGCGCCATGTATCCAACGCTGTAGATAAAAATCAAGAGGCTGACAAAACTTACCATCACCAGCATGATGGCCGTCAACGGATCCAGCACCCAACCCAACCGCAACGTGGTTTCACCAATCTGGAACCAATCAAAATTATGCACTTCATGGAGGTTAGCCGCCGAAGTTGGACGCCCCAATGTTGAAACAAATGCCATGCAGGACAGGACGAGCGCTCCAAACATTGCCCATATAGCCAGGCTGCTGGCAAAGCGTCGATACGCTTGCTTGGTGAGCGCAGTAATTCCCGCTGCTGCCAGTGGCAGTATCGGAATGAGCCAAAGATGTTCAGCAATCCAAGTCATCTATCCCTTCAATGAATCCACCTTGGTCAAATCCACGGTTCGATAATGACGATAGATTGCGATGATCAATGCCAGCCCAACCGCAGCTTCAGCCGCAGCCACGGCAATGGAAAAAATCACGAACATCATTCCCGTCAGCGCTTCCGGGTCCGGACTGTAACGCCAGAATGCGATGAAGTTGAGATTGGCCGCGTTAAGCATTAATTCGATTCCTATCAAAACCAGAATCGCATTGCGTCGCGTCAGTGCTCCAGCCAAACCAACTGAGAATAACAGCGCGGAAAAAATGAGATAATAGTAAAGTGGCACCATTGGCGGTTAGGTAATTAGGTTGTGAGTTTCATCTGCATGTTGGTGCGCCTCTGCCCTGCTTGGCGTGGAATTCACGTTTTGACCACCATCGCCTCTTCCCTTCTTGTCATGCATCGCAATAATTACCGCTCCAATCGTAGCCGCAGTCAAAAGCAAGCCAATTGCTTCCAAGGGCAGAACATAACGGGTCATTAATTGATCACCAATTTGGCGAACAGTCGGCGCGGGTTTGGCCGGAAGTTCGCGTTGCGCAATGGAGCTGGATAAAATGACTTTGGTTAAAACACCAAACACTGCCAATGCAATGACTATTCCCATAATCCATGATCTTGAAATCACTGGCTGCGGTGTTTCACTGCTGCGTGTCAGCAAAATAGCAAACACTATCAATATGGCCACCGCGCCAATGTAAACGAGTATCTGCGCAAAGCCGACAAATTGCGCGTCCAACTGCAGATACATCGCGGCAATGCCTGCAAACGTGACCGCCAGGCTCAATGCGCAATGCACCAGATTGCGCAGGCTCATCGCGGCAATCGCGCTCACCAGAGTCAAGGCGGCAATTATGGCAAACGTGATTCCCATTTAATTTGCAAAGCGATACGTGCGATGCGTGATTTTCTTATTTCCAATCAGGGTGCGCCCCAGCCACACATACGGCACGGCAATCATGGCCGCGCACAACAGCCATCGTCCCAGCCCGGCGCCCCGAAAATTCCACACCGACGTGAAATGCCAAATGGCGGCCACGAACAAATTGATAAGCGACATCGGCAGCATGAACTTCCACGCGAAGTTAAGCAGTTGATCCACCCGCAGTCGTGGCAGCGTACCGCGAATCCAGATGAACAAACAAACCAGTCCCATCAGTTTCAGTAAAAACCAAATATAGGACGGCACAATTTCCAGGAACGGCAGCGGCGCGCGCCAGCCACCGAGAAACAGTGTCACTGCCAACCCGCTAACGGCAAACATTCCCAAATATTCCGCGAGAAAGAAAAGCGCATACTTGAAGCCGGAATATTCCGTCAAATGTCCCGCGATGATTTCCGATTCGGCTTCAGGAATATCAAATGGAGAGCGATTCGATTCCGCCAGCGAGGCGATGAGGAAAATAATAAATCCAGCGAGTCCCCAAGGCGTGAAGACATTCCAATGCGGCAGGAAACCGAAATGATAACCGCTTTGTTTATCCACAATCTCTACAAGTGAAAGTGAACCCGCAATCATGATCACTGTAACGGAAGAAATAATGAGCGGAATCTCATAACTGATCATTTGGGCAATAGCACGCATCGCGCCTAGTAACGAATATTTATTGCGACTCGACCAACCCGCCATGAAAATTGATAGCTCGGTCGATGCTCCCACCGCGAAGAAGAACAAGATGCCAGCGTCCATATCGATGGGCACCATGTTTTGCCCAAATGGCAGGACGGCATACGCGAGCAGCGTCGGCACCAGCAGAACAATTGGCGCGAGAAAGTGAATCAGTTTGTCCGCCGAGTGCGGCACAATGTCTTCCTTCGTAAGCATCTTGAGTCCATCTGCAACCGGTTGGAACAATCCGAAAGGTCCAACTCGATTTGGGCCCAGCCGATTTTGAATGCGTCCCAGTCCTTTGCGCTCAAGCAATGTCGTCAGCGCGAAGAGCGAAGCGAACACCATGATGATGGGAACAATTGATAGCAGGACGGAGATGATCGGTTGAATCGTCGCTGGAAAAACGGAAACAAATTCCACCTTCGGATCCGGTTGGTCAGTCACCACCTTCCAAATCATCAGGAAAAGACCTTTGAAGAATTCTCCAATCATAAGGTCAGTTTGAAATGCGCGACCAAGTCGGCGCTCAGCAAAACGTCGGCGTTGGTTGGTGAATAAATCATTTCGCAGGTGCTGGCACAGGAGTTGGAGCCGCCTTGGCTGCCGCAGCCGCTACGGTTGCTTTGGCTTTTGCTTCGGCGTCCGCCTTGGCCTTAGCTTCCGCCTTGGCTTTTTCGGCGGCTAATCGTTCGTCCACTTCCGTCGCTTCCGTAGGATGTATCTTGTGATAATATTCGTTTGGTTTCGCCAGTTCTCGTTTATTAAGCAACAAATTCTCAAACCGATCCGTGGTACTTAATTCAAATTGCGTATCCATTTTGATTGCTTCAAACGGACAGACTTCCACACAAATCTGGCAACTCATGCAGACAGATATATCAATATCAAAAATCTTTGGTTGGATCTGCATCTTGCCCATGTAATCGGGCTTCTTGACCGTGTCCTTGATGATGTAGATGCACTTGGGCGGACATTCTTTTTCGCAAATCTGGCAGGCGACACAGCGCAAGCCTTTGTCCGCATCCACGCCATCAAACACCAGAAACGGGAAGTTGCGCGCGTTTTCCTTGGCGGGAATTTTATTCTCCGGATATTCCACCGTCGTGAGGCGCTTTGGGTCATGATAGCTACCGACGAAATTCTTCGCCGTTTCTACCATGCCTTTAATGATGCCTTCGCCGAGCATAATAATTATCGATCCACTTCGCCTAACACAATATCCACGCTACCCAAGATAATCACAACATCCGCAACCGTTTCGCCCAGACACATGTCTTCGAGCACGGTCAGATTAATCAAACTCGGCGGACGAACGCGATAACGATATGGATTGGGTGAACCGTCGCTAATTAGGTAAAACCCCAGTTCGCCCTTAGGCCCCTCAATGCGCCCATAAGCTTCTCCCGCCTTGGGACGGAACCCGCGAATCTTCGCCTTGGGATCCATGATTGGCCCGGCCGGTATATCACGCAACGCCTGGTTCAAAATCTTCACCGACTCCCGCATTTCCAACACGCGAATCATATAGCGATCATAAACATCACCATGGTCGCCCAAGGGAATGCGAAAATCGAACCTATCATAGATGCCGTATTTATCGACTTTGCGAATATCGTAATTGACGCCACTCGCGCGCAACATTGGCCCAGTAATACTGGCATTAATTGCTAGCTTCACCGTCAACACGCCCACGCCTTGCGTGCGTGAAACGAGAATTTCATTCTCAGTCAACAGCTTCTCAAATTCATCGAGAAAACGCGAATAACCATCCACCACTTGCTTGGCCTGCTCTATCCAGTCCGCCGACAAATCCACGCGGCAACCGCCGAAGCGCATGTAATTATACATCATCCGCGAACCGCTCAGCGCCTCAAATAAATCAAGAATCAACTCCCGCTCGCGAAACGCATACATGAGCGGCGTCCCCAATGCGCCCATGTCTTGCAACAGAAATCCGACGAGACAGGTGTGATTCACCAGGCGCGTCAGTTCTGCGGTGATGATGCGGATGTACTCAGCGCGTTCAGGCGGTTGCAATCCGGCAAGTTTCTCCACACTCAACGCATACGCCCAATTATTCGTCATCGAACAAAGATAATCGAGCCGGTCCGTGTAAGGCATCGAACCGAGATAAGTGGTGCTTTCCGCGATTTGTTCGTGGTTGCGATGCAGGTAGCCAAACACTGGCTTCAATTTCACCACATGCTCACCATCAAGTACAACGTCCATACGGAACACCCCGTGCGTGGAAGGGTGTTGCGGCCCCATCGCCACTTCGAGCAATTCACCTTCCGAAGTGCCTTCAGCAGAAGTCTTGGGTATTACCGTATAATTCGACTGTCCTGCTCCCTCTGGCAATGGAACTTGTGAAGCGGATTCACTCGTCATTCCCATTTGTCCTGGTGCATCTGAAATCATGGTTTCGCCTCTGCGGGATAATGCTCTTTCGCCCGTTCCAAAACCTCATCGTGCGGCGTTGGTTCATATTCAAAATCATCCGGTTCCACGTAATCTTTCCGCATCGGATGATCCACAAACCCTTCCCACATCAGAAGCCTGCGCAAATCGGGATGACCATCAAAAATAATTCCGTATAAATCGTAAATCTCGCGCTCTTGAAATTCCGCCCCGCGCCAAATCGGAGTCAGCGATGGCAGATGCACCTTGTCCGTCCGATTCTCCGTGCGCAACCGCAGAATGAACGGCCCATGCTTCAACTCCATCGAGTAGAGATGATAAACTGCTTCGAGATAGCCTGCCCTTTTCTTTTCGATTACCTCTTCCACCTCTTTTTCCACACCTTCGACCACCTGCTTGACCTTCACTTTTTCCTTAAGCACTGCATCCAGCCAATCCACACCCGTCACGTTGGACGCATAATCGAATTGAAGTTGTGAGTCATCACGAAGAAATTTCGCCACTGCGACAGCGTGCTCGTGGTCAATCAAAAGGGATGGCTGATTCGCCGGACTGTCGTTTGGAATAATTTCCAATCGTGCTCCGGGCACAGCAGCTTCGATGCGGTCTTTAATTTGGTCGAGTGTTTCCATTTGTAACGAACTACTCTCCCCTCACCACTTTCATCGGCTGCCACACATCCGGATTGTTCGGCGGCTCCAAATCATGCTCACCAAATGCTGGCACGGGGAATTCACTTGGCGCTTCGGAATTCAAATGTCGTGGTCGGTTGGAACCAGTCAATTTCTGCTCGTCAATTTTCTTCTGCAAAGTCATGAAAGCATGAATCAATGCCTCTGGACGCGGCGGACATCCCGGGATATGCACATCCACCGGAATGAAACGATCAATCCCCTTCAAAACATTGTAGCCCTGTTTGAATGGCCCGCCTGAAATCGCGCAGGCACCCATCGCAATCACATACTTCGGCTCTGGCATTTGATTGTAGAGTCGCACCACTTGCGGGGCCATTTTCTTG
>JAQGPC010000093.1 GCA_028293285.1 Pedosphaera sp. | reverse complement strand
AAGGTGGGCCCCGGCTATTACTACGACACCTACAGTATCAAATTTAAGGCAACCCGCCGCAGCCCCTAACCCTCAGCGATATGAAAATCAAAATTCCCCGTCCCGGCAGAAATCAAGGCGGTTATTCGCTGCTCCTGGTGACGTCACTCGTGGCGGTCAGTTTGATTATATTAGGCGCCACCATGCGTCGCACGGCTACCAGCGCAAAGCTTAATGACCGGAGCAATTTGTATATCAATGCCGGCGCTGCGGCTGAAGCCGCCACGGAGAAGGCGCTAGCCCTGTTGAGAACTGACTTCGACATCGGTGGGGAAGCCCGGGTCCAGAACAGCCTGAGCAAGTATCAGACCAACATACCCAGTGGCAGCGAGAATACTAACTGGTTGAGCTATGAATTCTCGGATGCCAAGGGCCATGTGAACCAAACCTTTGTTGAGCGTACCAGCACCAGTTCCGCAGGCAATGCTTCCTATGTTGCCTTGAACCAGCAGTATGCCGGTTTAAAAGGCTTTGCCTCCACCTATCGCATCCTCTCCAATGCGCGAGTCCTCAACTCGATCCATGGAAATACCCTTGTCAACGCCGTGCAAATGGACCTGCAACTGGCCGAAATTCCCATTTTTCAGTTCGCCGTCTTCTATAACGGGCTGATGGAATATACCTGGTGTGCGACTTTCAACATTCGCGGACTGGTGCATGCTAATGGCGATATCTATGTGGGGTCTACCAGTCCACTCACATTTTTTTATAATGTTACCACCACCGGCAAAATTTCCAGCCCGGCCTGGGATGGGCACCAGATGGGTGAATATAATTCTAAGCTTGTATCCTATCTCGGCACTCCCAGCCCGGGCTATAAAACCGGCGTGCCTACTCTTACCTTGCCTATTGGCACCACCAACACTCCTGCCGCCTTGCACCAGATTATCGAGTTACCACCCAGCGGCGAAAATATCAATTCTGCCCTCGCCTATCAGCGCTTTTATAACAAAGCTGGCATGACCATCATACTTTCAGGATCTAACAACATCACCATCAATCTAAAGCCGAGTCCCTTCAGTGCGGGCCAGGCAGTTGATTGGACCAACGCAAATTACTTCATTTCCACCAATATTGCCTTTTTAGATGGCCGGGAAGGCATGAGTAACCTGGTCACGCAAATTGATGTCGGCAAATTTAAAACCTGGGCGGGTACCGACAAAACCGTCTCCAACATGTTCAGTTCCTCAAACCCCCTGAACATCATTTACGTGGCCGACCTGCGAACAGTCGGTGCCGGCAAATTCACCGCCGTCAGATTGATAAATGGCGTAAGCCTTCCCAGTGCCGGCCTAACGGTCGCCACTCCCAATCCCCTCTATGTCCTTGGTAATTACAACTGTCCAAATTCATCCCACCTCAATACCACCGATACTTCGGCTACCGCTCCCGCTTCGCTCATCTGCGATGCTTTGACACTCCTGTCGCCCTCCTGGAGCGATACCAAATGTACTAACGGCCTCTCCGCGCGCATTGCCAGCAAAATGACCCTTAACGCAGCCATCATTGCCGGCTGTGTTTATTCCACCGGTCCCGGGGCGACTACCTACAGCGGAGGCGTGAATAACCTTCCCCGTCTGCTTGAAGACTGGAGCCCTGGGGGCGTAGGCATAGTGCTCACGCTTAACACCTCGATAGTAAATCTGTACAACAGCACTGCGGTCACGCACCAATTCCAAAACCCCGGCGCTTACTACAAAGCCCCAAGCCGCGATTTCAACTTCGACCAGAATTTCAATTTTCCGGATAAGCTGCCTCCCGGCACGCCAGCGATGCGACAGATCGTTCGTTCCTCCTGGTGCAATCCTCCTCCCAACACCACCAACTACGTTTACAGCACCAATTCCATCGCGACCAGATAATCCTGCAAGAGTTGGGACTGGGATTTTCTAAAACCGTATTATACAGACGGTGCCGATTGTTCGGTTTCTGATTTGTGAAGTAACCGATATTGATGCAGCCACGGGTCGATGCGGCAGATGGAATGATAATCGCAACCTTCGCAGGCGGTGGCGGTGCCTTTGCGATAGGGATCAAGCTTGGCCACACCGGCATAAATGGCCTCGCCCATTTTCTTCAAGGAAGTTTCCACGCCGTCCAGCAGCGCTTCGAATTCAAAGCTCTGCAGTGCTTCCGATGAATTGGCGTAAATTGTCCCATCCTTCTTCAGCCGATAATTGAACTGGTCGCCGCGGGTGACTCCCGTTCTCTGGTCAAGCTTCGAAAGCACGCCCGCATCAAAGCGTCCGCTGTGGCGATAGGCGAGCTTGCGGGCAGTATCCACATCCGTCAGGACGTCATCACGATTCGCTTCGCGTTTATATTTGCCCCGCAGGTTCACATAAAAAACTCCGGCAGGAATAAGGCGTTGCACCCCGAAATGGAGTCGGGGATCAGGCCAATGGCGCAACACATTCAGATAAGCTGCGAGTTGCAATTGCAAGCCATGTTCCATCAGCAGTGGATCAAGTTGTTTATGGCTCGATTTATAATCTACCACCACGCAGAGCGCCTCGTCGGCATCGCCTTCGCGACAAATATCAATGCGGTCAATGCGCCCATGGAGCATAAGCCGATGTCCCTTGCCCAAGTCGAGTTCCCACGCGGGAAATACCTCCTGCCCAAAAGGAAGTTCGACGGCTGTGGGATCAAAAGCATATTGCTCCCGCATCCAGCCGATCAAGGTTTCCACAAAATCCTGTAACGATTCCGTCAGAATGCGCGCCGTAAATTTGGTTTCTTCGCTCACCTGCAACAATCCATCGCGAAAACTCACCATCATCGTCGTGGCGATATTCTTGATGCGCTCCCGCGCCTCTGCGGCGGTGATATCGCGCCAGCGTTTGCCCTCAGCCCGAAGTTGATCGTGGAAATAAGCCAAAACTTCGTGCTGGAAATTCCCCTGATCTCGAATATCCAGTTCGAACAGCTTGCGCTCCTCCGCCCGCAGCCCGGAATGCACGAAGAATTTGAAAGGACAGGCGGCGAATTGCTCCATGCGACTCACCGAGGTTCGCAACGCGGGCCCATAAAGCTGTTCCGCGATCTTCGGTGAAAGCGATTCCTCGGCAGGGGTGCTATTGAAATGTTTCAACCGCTCCTGCAACACTGCCAAGGCTGGAAATTTATTAAGTGACGACAAACCCTTCGACTTGGAGGTCGGGCCTTGGATTTGATTTCGCAACAGCGGAATAATCAATTCATTCGCATGTTCACTCTCGCGCCAGTCGAGCTTCTTGGGAAAGTTTTCGAATTCCAAAGCTGGAAATAACTGCTTCAGCGGCGACAGGAACGGCGAAGGATTAAGCGGTTTGCCCGAGGCATCAAAAATCGCGGAGGTCAGCACCACCCGCTCACGCGCCCGTGTGCAGGCGACATACCCGTAATAGCGTTCGTGACCCAATTGTTGCCGCGTGCTGGCGCCGAGATGGATGTCTTGTTTTTCCAGTTCAGCCCGGTCGGCATCCGTCAAGAGAACCGTTTGCTCTGGCGGTGCCGGAAATACGCCTTCATTCATCCCCAATACGAGCGCGAGACGGATGTCAGGATTGCGTGAGCGATCAATGGCACCGATTAATACCTGGTCCAATGCGGGCGGAATCACACCCACGGTGAGACTCGCCAGACCCGCTTCCAAAATCGGCAGCCATTCGCGAAGCGGAAGCGTTTCGGTCGGAAAAGCCAATTCCACATTATCGAGCCAGGCCCCCATTTGCTCCCAAACCGTCAGATGAATCGGCGGCGAAAGTTGCGATTCCGAGCCTGAGATTTCCGCAACGCTCCATTTCTGCAACGTTTCCTCGACCTTCAAAGTATGCCAGAACTCGCGCAAAGCGGCGGCCAGTTGTACGCCGTTGGGCCGGCTCTTCTGCATCGCCATTCGCAGCGCGAATTTTTGAAATGGTGGAACAATTTTAAGGCGCAAGGTTTCCAGCCATTCCGCCATTTCCGGCTTGTCTGGAACTGCAATCGGCTTTTGCCAGGTGGAACCTCTCCAACCGCGTGCCAGTGCTTCATTTTCCAGACGATCAATATCAGTATCCTCCGCGGGAACCAGTCCGGTCTTAAGCGCGGCAAACCAATCGTCGCTTGTCCAGGAATAGGCAACCGTGCGCAGAGCATTACGGGTCAGTTCTGCCAAGGGATGATGGGCCACAGATTCGCGGCGATCTAAAAAGTAGGGAATATCGTAATGCTTGAAAGTGCTGGCCAGCGCTTCGTGATAGCCATCGAGTTTGCGCACGAGGACATTCACTTCACGAAAACGCCCTCCGCCACGGACAAATTGCAAAATCTCGCGCGCGGCGAGCGTGGCCTCGGCTTCGGGATTCGGGCAGGTGATAACCCGCACTGCGTCGCTCAAAGAGTGCGGCCTCGCGGCACTCGCTTCATCCACGAATTTTTTAGGTTCGGCCCAATGTCTTTCGAGGTGATGCAGCGCGGGATTATTCAGGAAGCGGCTTTTGTTCATATGCCGCTCCAACAACTCCGTTTTGATTTCAACATGTGGCAAACCCGCGAGGCGCTCACGACACTGAAAATAAGTGCGACGCGGCACCGACCAATTGGAAAGCCAGGAAACTTTTGCTTTCGGCACTTCATCCAGGCAGAAGGTGAACGTTGCCTGGGGAACTTGCGGCAGAACTTCCGCCAGCAAATCCAGCTCTTGCGGTGAAAGTTCAGTAAAGCCGTCCACCCACATCTCGCCCAGTTGAAGCGGTGAATGCGGCTCGCGCAGGGCATTCGTCGCAAAATTAAGCAGGTTATCCGCATCCTGCAATTCATGCGCCGCAAGCCAGTCCAGGTAATCACGAAGCAGGGTGGCGAGGTCTTGCAATTTCAAGCTCAACCCTTCCACACCATGGGCCTTCTCGGCAAGTTCAGCGAGCGATTCCGGCGTGAGCTGATAACGCTGCAGTTCGCGCAAGACTTTGCTTAAATGTTGGGCAAATCCCGTCAGCCGCGCGCTGGCGCGAAACAATTTTAATTCATCCCGTTTCCGGGCCAGCAATCCGCGCAGCACCATGAGACGGCCTTCCTCATCCAGCATGCGCGGCGGCGGTTTTTGGAGTTGGTTGAAAAGGAAAAAGGCCAGTCGCTCAAAAGAGAGAATTTGCAAACGGGTATAACCGGCCACGGAAGGATAAGCGAGCAACTGCCGTTCGAGTTGATACGTGGTTTGCTTGGGAGCAATGAGCAGCAAAGGCGGGCCGTCGGGTTCAACAGCCAGCACCTTGCGGATCTCAGTCAGGCAACGGAAAGTTTTTCCGCTCCCGGCAGGTCCCAGGACAAAACGTGTTTGCACGCATTAGTTTTAACCGAAAACGCACCAACGCGCAAAGAAGAGTTCCTTTACTATACTTCCACGCTCTTGCCGGGCTCGGGCTGGATTACCTTGATCTTCGGATGACGGGCGCGGATTTGCTGTTCGAACCAGTTGCGGGAAGCATCGTCGCCGTGGCCCAGCAAAACTGTATGTGGCGAGACACGGCCAACAAAGTCGAGCAAATCCTCGCGATTGGCGTGCGCGGTAAGATCAAAATCATCCAACTCACAACGGCGCGTAAGTTCCCCGCCTGAACCGCTAAAGATAAATGGTTCACCGGGCTTGGCTGCTTTGAGACGTCCCCCCGGTGTATCCGGATCAGCATAGCCAACAAAAAAGATCGCCTGTTTTTCGTCCCCGGCCATCCGCATGGCAAGGTCATGTGCTGCGGTGTTTTCACTCATCATACCCGCCGTAATAACAAAGATACGACCGCCCGAAAGCTTCATCTTTTCCAACTGACCTCGTTCGAGAACCACTAGATTGAGTGCTTCACGCAATTGCAGGTTACTGTGTTGACGATGTGTGCGATGCGATTCCAAGTCGTAAATTTCAGTGAAAACCCGGCCCAAACCACCGATATAAATGGGCTGTTGCTTCAATCGACCCGAACGCGTCAGCAGAGCGAGCAGCGCGAGGATTTCCTGAGTCCGCCCCAGCGCGAACGTGGGAATGAGAATGCAACCTTTACGTTTCAGCACGCGTTCAATGGCCTGGGTCAAGCGTTCGACCTCGGCTTCACGCGTGAAACCTTTCGGAACTTCACGGTTGCCCCGCGTGGTTTCCATGATGAGCACATCGGCCTTCACATCTTCGAACCGCGCCGCGCGCAGAATGGTCTGGTCTTGGAAACAGACGTCACCCGTATAAAAGAGAGTTTGTTTTTGGCCGCGCACCATTATTCCAGCGGAGCCAAGCGCATGACCGGCATCGAAGAATTCCAAAGTGGGTGAGGGGAGTCCCGCGCGGGTCTTATGATAGGCGGCCCATTCGACTTCACGGTTATATTTAAACCCTTGAAATACCGGGGCGATGTCATCCACTTCATCATGTGTAAAAAGCGGATATTCCTTGATGCCCAATTCATCCCGCTGACGGGTCATCACATTGACGGAATTGTGCAGCACGCGTTCCACGAGGAAATAACTCAATTCCGACATGACGACGTGCGCCTTGGGAAAATGTCTCAAAGCCACGGGCAGGGAACCCACATGATCATGGTGGCAATGCGAGAGGGCGATGGCATCCACTTCCTCTTTTCCCACCAAATCGTATAACGGCAGACTGGCCCGGCCTTCCCGTTTCGGATGCGTGCCGGCATCCATTAAAAGTCGGTGACCTTCCACATCTACGAACCAGGCGCTGGCGCCAATATCGTGGTCCGGATTTAAATTAACAATCCTCATAAAAAACAATCCACTCTATGCCCATGAACAGGCAAGTCGAACGAAATAAGCAGAATTAGCATTTCCCTTGGAGTGTGAGAATCCTAAAAGGCCGCAAAAAACCCTCGCAGGTGTTGCGGCTGAGAACCCCGAAATCCCAATGCAAACGTAATTGAACGAATCCAACCCGGCTTATTTCTGGTCGGTAGCGCCCTGAGCATTACCCAACATTCTCTGGGTAACAATCTGCATGAGTTGTGCCTGATTCGTGTATTTGGCCATGCCGGTGGGGACTTCAAATTGGTTGGCGCTCGGCTTGCTGAGCTTGATATCGCTAAATTTCATCAAAAGGTTTTCACCATCCGCCACCATCTGAATCTGGACAGGGAAGTCTTTCAAGTCGGTGGCATTCCAGGTGGTGGCTTCCGTCTTCTGGCCTTTGTCATCCGTCAACACCACTTTGTTTTTCTCGCAGGGATGGCCATCGATGGTTTCCTTGCCGAGCTTGGACTTATCCATCTTGTAATTCTTGGCGGCATCCGCGATCTCTTCCTTGCTCGACGGAGCTTCCACATAAGCCTTCAAACCGGGATAAATGCTCAAATCCACAGCTTTATCTGGCCGCTTGATTTGCGTCATCTTATCCATGCCGATCTGCTTCAACATGGGAATGGCATTCGGCGGCATATCGCTGCTTTTGATCTGCGTAAGATCGATGTCCATGCGCGTCTTGCCTTCCAGGAGGGTAAAATTCATCGGAATGACGCTCGTGGGTCTGCCCGACTTGTCCAAAATGCGGATTTCAGCTTTGGACGCAAACGAATTGTTGCTGCCAAACAGCTTCATCATCGCTGCATCCATTCCCTTGGCGGGACTTCCGCCAGTCATCTGGGCGGACGCGGGGGAACTGGTGAGGGCCAGGACAGCAAACAAAGCGGGCAACAGCGCCAGCTTTCGAGTAAAAATAAATAATTTCATGATCTTTAATTTCCGATGGAACATAATCACTGGTCGAATTTTAACCAGCTAAATTTGATGGCCCGGTCAGTCCAACACCCCGGATATTAGCCTATTTAAGCTTGAGAAACAAATGCTTTAGGATTGAAAGCAAAAGGGAAGGAAGCGCATTAAGCGATCTCCCTTCCTTTTGAATTGCAAAAGGTTTGCCGAATTACTTGCTGTAACTCCAGGATTTGACCGTTCCGTTCTGATCAAACACGATGATGCGCATTTTCGGGCGGTAGCCAAAATTGAAGGGGATGAAGGCTTCACCCATGTTCATGTTATAAATCCAGGTTTCACCTTCGCTGGATGCCTGGATATTATCCGTCTTGCCGTAGAGTTCCACGATTTGCGCCTTCGTCATGCCCACTTCCGGGTTCTTTTCCGACGGCTTTTTTTGTTCCGTCTTTGCAGTTGAACTGTTCGAGTTGTTGTCAGTGGCACAGCCGCCGGCCACAAGGCCAAGCGCGAGCGTGAGCAATAATAGTTTTTTCATGGTTGATTGAGTTGTAATGAATCGTAGTTGCGGTTCTTCCGCCAACCTGTCCAGGCAAAGACTGAACAGGATTTGTTAAATCTCGTAAATAAAAAATTCGCGGTTTTTCGGTAAAGACTCCCGACAATCCAGGATGGAAAGCATGGCTGGCATTTTTCATAAATTCCCGTAATATCTCTGCCGGAGGGTTTTAACAGGGAAGGGACGTTTTATTATATGCGAAGAGATATACTTTTTTTGGTGCGAGGGATACCGGAAGATCGGCGTTTGCACGCCCGGCATTTTTTCATGGCCAAGCCGTCGAATGTCTTTAACCGCCAAATATTTGAACTGGCAAAAATCCTGCCCGAACTCCGTCACTTTATTGAAGAACGACCCGAGGAAAATTTAATCTGTGCGGGATTTCGCAATGAACACAAAGGAGAATCTGAAACCATTGAAAAAGCCTGGAGTGCCTTGGGAAATATCATCGATGGGTTTGCTTTTACCATTGATGGACGGCTCCCGGAGGTTTGTCCCGTCATCCTCGTTCGGGAAAGCGATGCCCCACACGCCAAGGTGATGACCTATCGCTCCGGCGGTTGGGCCCATTTTCACCCCAATACACCAGATTCTGCGGCTAAATGGCAGGAGCGGGAACTTAAGTTGTTTGGCCGACTGCTGACTTTTTTCGATATCGTCGCTGGCGGCGATCCCAAATATAAAAACGATCTTGGCTTTCAGGTGGGCTACTCAGCCAAAATGTTTCGCTGCGGCGGTCAGGCCAAAAATTTCGGTGTGGAATACCTGTGCAAATTCTCGGCGCTGGAGGGGCTGGTTTGCGGTGCGGAGAAAGAGGGCAAGGAGAAGCTGCTCAAAGAGCGTCTGGCACGGCTTTTTGCAAAGAGCCCGCGCGATGTAAAGAAGGACGTAAAGCGGCTTTGGAAATTGCGTTGCGAAGCCAGTCATCAGGCGAAAGCATTTTATGATGAGGAAATTCCAGATTCAAATCAGCTCCAAACCGAAACTGTCCTGATTGAATATTTTCTGACCGGCGTTTTGGTTTTTGCATTGGACCAGGTGGAAAACGCTAAAAGCGTGGCGGAACTCTGGACGATGCTCCCCGGTTATACATTGCCAGATTATGCGCTTTTCGAACGGCCCGCCGATATGCCCAAGTTGCCAATCATGAACATGGTTCGCGATACGAAACTTTACTGGAGGGACGCTGGTCTCCTGGTCGACATGGTGTACAAACAGTTTCTCCCGGAACCAAAGGGCGGCAAATAACGAATCTCTATCTAGATAAGGTTCGGTGAACATCTCAGCAAAGACTGGAACTTTCACAAAGTTTTTTGTCTGATGGTGTTGATACGTGAACGTTCCGATCCTCTACTGCAAAAAACGAAATGCGCGGCGCTATATATTGCGCGTTGATGCCGAAGGAATTATTCGAGTAACGATTCCACGCGGCGGCTCGCTGGACTATGCCAAGGCGTTTGCAGACAAGCAGGCGGGGTGGGTCGAGCTGCAATTAAAAAAATTGCAGGAGCGAACGGAATCGCATGGCTCGGAAAAAGAGATATTGTTTCGCGGTGAGATGGTGCCCTTGGTGATTGAACCGCCAAATTGCGTCTGTTTTGCAAATCAGAAAATCCAGATGGTTGAAGGGGCGGATCTGCGGTCGCGTGTTAAAGAGCGATTGCGCTGGTTGGCCCAAGCGGAACTGCCGGAGAAGGTCATGGAACTAGCGTTGCAACATGGGTTGCAAGTAAAGCGGGTTTCCGTGCGGGATCAACGCTCGCGCTGGGGTTCATGTTCCTCCAAGGGAGTCATTTCGCTGAATTATCGATTGGTGCAGGTGCCGGAGTTTGTGCGGGATTATGTTATCGTGCACGAGTTGATGCATTTGCGACAAATGAACCACTCAGAACGCTTCTGGAAATTGGTGCATGAAGCTTTCCCTCGCGTGGACGAGGCAAGGGGATGGCTCAGGCAGCACACGAGAGCTTTAGGGCATTTTTAGATGCTTCCGATCGGGTCCTTACTTTGTCGGAAGCGGGACGGTTTTCGCCAGGATAAGCTCGAGAGAATTGGAGGTGAGTTCACAAAGCCTTCCGCCGGGTTGCAACGTGCTTCGCTTTACATTGATTTTGTAAGTTTCTCCCTCTTTCAACGTATAAAGTTTGTTAAGATCTAATTTGGATTCGTAGAGTTGTTGTGGTTTTAAAGTGATGCCAACTCTTCGATATTCTTCATCAGCACCCTTGGAATGGGGGATTTTTGGTGAAAGCTCCCTGCCCGAAGGGGAGGTGATCGCGAGAATCCAATCGCGTTCGGGTAAGGTTTCAAAAATGGTAATGGCTTCCTCGGATACGTTTTGGATGAGGATGGAGAGTTGAAGAGGCTGCCTGGTGTTGAATTGGCTCGTGCCTGCCGCAAAGCGCACTGATAACTTGGCGCCACAGCTTACCATGCCCCACTCGTTAGTGCGTATATCCACAGCAGGAGCTTTGCCGATTTGAAGCAGGCCGAATGCAATAATCAAAAGTAAAAAAATTTTCATAATTATTCATTAGTCCAATCTGAATTTGCCACATTATTAGTCCATGTGGGAAATGAAGTCGTTTCATAGTCCTTGGGATTCACGCTATGGGCAACACTCCTTGGATCAAGAGTCCAGCCAGTCGCTCCCCGGGTGGCGGAACCTGTCCAATACCAACGGACTGCACGCAAAGGGACAAAAATGGAATCTGCTCCGGGAGGCTTGAACATCAGCCACATTTCGTGGCTGTCCCAAATGCTTTTTTTAAGGCAATCATTTCTGAGTGGCGTTCCGGGGTAATCAGAAACCGGATCGCGGGTTTCATATGGATATACGGTGTCCAGACCGGAACCGGCCCATCTTTGCCAGGTGCTATCGTTCAACTGCCTTTTGCGGAGGGCGGTGGCGGTTTGCACCCATTGCATAACGCCTCCATAAGTGTCCGCTCGCTGATTTGAGAATTCAATGCCGGGACCAGTTTCGCCGCCAAAATGAAGTTCGAGGCGCGCGGGCCATTCATCCACCGCCACTGCCCCGGTCCTGGTTATTATTTCCGCCGTCGGTTTTATTACGTTGAATGACGTCCGGGCCATTAGCCGGGTGCCATTCACGTCCGCCGTGCATCGAACCTGCTTTTCTCCTCCATTAACCCAGCAATAGGATACCGCCGCATTCTTCAGCGAAAAGACTGCCTCCACCCTGCCAGTGCTATTATCCGCGATATAATCTGAAACCACATAACCTTGGATTGACCAACTGAAATTGGTAATGGCTGGGGCGGCGGAACCATCCGGCACAACCAGGTTACAGATCAGTGTAACCCTTTCTCCAACAAGTGCGCTGTCCGTCAGCCCCGGAACGTCCTGAATACGATTAATTTTCAAAGTATAATCGGGCGTGCCAACAGGACTCGGGTGATGCCCATCCGATGAATCGAGCCGACTTACTGTGCCGTCCCATAACAGCCATAACAAAGAGGCAAGAAAGAGGGATGAAAGAATTCCATAAAATTTAAAAAGCCTCTTCGAGCGCATTCACACCTCCGTTCAAAAGCCTTAACCCGTAACCAATGATTTGTCCACCGGAGGACTCCAGGTATGAGATTTGGGTGGCTGACTCTAGATTGGATTTCGTTTGGCTCTTGAACAGGCATGGACTACGTTCTGTCACTATTGCATGCGGGTAAATATGGTTATGCATCTCATAATTTCTAAAAGGATTTCCAAACTCCTCTTTGTTTTGGCGACCAGCCTCATGGCTGTACATTTCGCTTCAGCCCAAAAAGTTCCCGTAACCGAGGTGACGCTCGATAACGGGATGAAATTATTGATGGTCGAGCGGCATGATGAGCCATCGGTTTCCGGCGGGTGGGTGGCACACGTGGGCTCTTCCAATGAACGCCCCGGCATTACCGGCATCGCCCATCTCTTTGAGCACATGATGTTCAAGGGCACCGAGACCATCGGCACCAAGGATTATCAAAAGGACCAGCAAATTATCCTGGAGCAGGAGCAGGTGCGGGATGAGATGCGAAAAGAAGAGGAAAAGATGCGGGCGGCATACCGACGTGGAGAAATTGATGACTTGATGAAGCCGGAGAACAAAACGCCGCGCTGGCAGGAGTTGAACAAAAAGTTTAATGAACTGATTACCCAACAACGCGACATCCTGGTGAAGAACGAGTTCGACCAGGTTTATACGGAGCAGGGCGGAACCGGCATGAACGCGTTTACGTCGCAGGATATGACTGCGTATTTCATAACGGTCCCTGCAAATAAGCTTGAGTTGTGGATGTGGATGGAATCGGAGCGAATTCGCCGTCCGGTGTTCCGCGAATTTTATGCGGAGCGGGATGTGGTGTTTGAAGAACGCCGGATGAGGACGGATTCAACCCCGCTCGGAAAGTTCACGGAAGAGGCGGAAGCCATGTTCTGGGAATCCGTGCCGTACGGTTGGCCAGTGGTGGGCTGGCCTTCGGACATCCCCGCGATTTCCAAAGCGCAGGCGGATGAGTTTTACGGGATCTATTATGCGCCGCAAAATATCACCATGATTCTGGTGGGCGATTTCAAGACGAATGCCACGATTGCCTTGGCAAAAAAATATTTCGAACGAATTCCCCGCGGCAAAAAAGATGCGCCCGATGTCAGGACCTTGGAAGTCTCGCAAGTTGCTGAAAAACGGATGTATGCCGAAGCCGAAACCAATCCACAGGTGGACATCAACTGGCATACCGTGCCATTCGGGCATAAAGATTCCTATGCCTTGCAAGTGTTGGCGCAAATTTTATCCACCCGCACGGGACGGCTTTATAAGGGCTTGGTAATGGGTTCACAGGTGGCAACTGATACATACGCGGCGCAGGATTCGCGAAAGTGGGCAGGACTATTTAATGCGGGCGGCGAAGCCAAGGACGGCAAAACCCCGGAAGAAGTTGAGGCAGGCGTGTACGCCGAGATCGAAAAGTTGAAAAAGGAAGAGGTGCCGCCGGAGGAATTGCAGAAGGTAAAGAATGATTTTGCAGCAAGTGAATATCGAAGGCTGTCGTCGAACATGCCGATTTTAATGCACCTGATTCAAAATGAGGGGGAAGGGGATTGGCGGGAGATTAATGAGGCCGGAAAAAAAATCCAGGCGGTAACGGCGGGAGATGTTCAGCGGGTGGTGAATAAATATCTTACGAAAGAAAATCGGGTGGTGGGTGTTTACACGCGCAAGGGTAGTTCTCAAAAGCAGGAGGGGAAATAATGAAGTCCAGGTATAATCACTCGCATTGGATGTCGGTTTTCGCGGCCTTGGTAATGATTGCTGGCCTTGGCATCGGTTCCTGCGCGCGAAGTCAGAATTTAACTGCCAATGGTACGGCCATTCCAAAGCGACCGGAACAGTTGAAGTTCCCACCGTTGACATTTGAAGCGCCATCACCGGCAAAATTTCGCGTGCCGTTGAAGAACGGGCCGGTGGCGTACGTAGTGCCAGACAAGGAACTGCCGTTGGTAAATATTGTAATTTATGTGCATACAGGCAGCTATCTCGTGCCGGATGGTAAAGAAGGATTGAATGAACTTGCTGGTTATCTTCTAGCACGCGGTGGCACAAAATCCAAAACGGCGGAAGCCTTGGAAGAGCGACTGGCATTTCTTGCGGCACAGTTGAACTCAAATATTGGCGACAATCAGGGAAGTGTGAGCCTTAACTTGCTTTCAAAGGACCTGGATGAAGGCTTGGGCATTTTGCGGGAAGTGATGACAGAGCCCCGTTTCCAGGACAATAAGATCGCGTTGCGCAAACAGCAACTGCTTCAGGCAATGAAGCAGCGCAATGATGAGTCGGAAGCCATCGAAGCGCGCGAAGCCGGCTTTCTGGCCCAAGGTGAAAAGTTTTGGGCAAATCGGTATCCAACCGCTGCTTCTGTGGAAGGGATAACCCGTGGAGACATCGAGGACTTTCATAAAAAATGGTTCTATCCCAGCAACTTTGTGGTGGCAGTAAATGGCGATTTTGATCGTGATACCATGGTGCAAAAGCTGGAGAACTTGTTTGCCAATTGGCCTTTTCAAGGGGAAAAGCCGTCTCCGATTCCTACGAATACACTGTTTGCCAAACCGGGTGTTTACCTCGTGGATAAGGACGTGAACCAAGGGCGCGTTTCGATTTTGCTGCCCGGTATCAAGCGTGATAACCCGGATTATTTTAATGTGCTCATCATGAACGATATTTTGGGCGGAGGCGGTTTTACCTCGCGCATCATGAACAGCGTGCGTTCCGATGAAGGACTGGCTTATTCCGCTTATTCGAGTTTTCCGGGCGGAGTTTATTATCCATCCACTTTCACGGCGGGCTTCCAATCCAAGTCACGCACCGTTGCCTACGCCACCTCAATTGTAATCAATGAAATGAAGAAAATGACCGAAGGGCCGCCCACCGATGTCGAAATGAACATTTCCAAGCGTGGTTACATTGACCGGTTTCCACGTCAATTTGCCACGAAGACGCAGATTGCAAATATATTTGCCCAGGATGAATTCACTGGACGCTATGCGCGTGATCCGGAGTTCTGGCAAAAATTTCGCGCACGTATAGAAGCTGTCACCAAGGGAGATGTGGAGCGCGTGGCTAGGAAATTTGTGGCCCCGGATAAAACCGTGATTTTGGTAGTGGGACAGAAGAGCGACATCACCATGACTCTTCCAGAACATCCCGTGGCTTTGAAAGATATAAGCAGTGGTCCAGTTACAGAATTGCCCTTGCGTGATCCGTTGACCATGAAACCCATTGCTGGAACTGAAAAATCCGCGGCGAAGTAATCAACAAATTTACTCTCGGTTACCGGAGCAAGTTTTTAACCGCGCTTTTTCCCGTCCACCTTTTCTGTCGTACGGATGGTATCAATATAGCGCGACAGTAATTCTGCCTGATCGGGCTTGAGCTTGGCTTTCTTGTTCATCTTTACCATCCAGGATTGCCACTCTTCCGAGTTGTAATCGTTTGGATCGTAAAACTTATGGCACTTCGCGCACTTGGCCGTATAAATTTTCTTCGCTGCCTTCGTTTCCTTTTCCGTCAAGTCAGCCGCCCTGCTCGCAGTAGTCACGAGCAGGAGGCTGACAACAATCATGGAAACAACTGATTGCATTAAAACTCAATTCCAAAAATAAGGCGAATGTTCAACCGCTCATGTCCTTCCAGTTCCAGATGGCTATTGCCATCCGGATTGCCGATGAAATTCGCGCCATAGATTTGCGGCATCACTGAGAGCGTCGCCCACCAATTGGCTCTACGATAGCTCACGGTCGGCCCGAGATACAGCGCGGTGTTCTCCCACTCGCGATATTCCGGCAACTCGCTGTGGTCACGCAGTTCCAGCCCGACCGCCCAATGTTTATTCAAATCACGCGCAACACCGAAGCTGAGTTCCAATTCGCCTTCAGTTGCATGGTAATGGTCTGTCCATTCCGTCGCGTGCGTCAGATTCAAAGCCCATTTCCAATCGCCATGACGCTGCCCCAAAATAATTTTTTCCTCCACTTCGGTTTCCGTCTCGGAAATGCGTGGCTCCAAATACAACGTCAGCCCCACGGGATGCTCGGTTGGATTCAGGACCATGTAGCGGTTTTCCAGGGAAACCCCATCCCACATGAACCTGGTTGAGCTCATGCCAGCGGCGGGATCACGAAAACTTTCAAGGCTTTCATTCAGGTAAAGTTCCACTGTGTAATTGTCCGTGACTCCGTATTCGAGAGAGTGGCGTAGTTCCCATTTCTGAAATCCCTCCTGCCCCACGGTGGCGTTGCGGCCAATGCGGGATGTCACCCATTGTTCAAACTCCCAGCTACCTTTGGGCATGGTTTCAGGTTCATACGTATAAGTAAAACGACGGTCATTAGCCGAAGCAGTAAGCGCGGCCAATGAGCCGCCTAGAATTCCACAAATAATTTTATTTCGAAGGGTCATTAAGTTCAGTTGTTAAGGTTGTTACTACGAACAAAACGACCTTATTGAGATTAAGTCTCAATGTCAATAGCTCTTTGCTTGCGCCAAATCACATAAATTGCCGGGTAAATCAACAACTCCAGAACTGCTGAGGTAACAACCCCTCCAATCATCGGTGCCGCAATCCGTTTCATCACATCCGCCCCAGCTTGTGTGGCAGGCGACCACATAATCGGCAACAAACCAAACAAAATGGCACACACTGTCATGATCTTGGGGCGAATACGCTGCACCGCGCCTTCCATCACGGCTGCCTCCAAGTCAGCAGATGAATTCATTTTTCCGGCGACACGGAATTTTTCCCAGGCGTGGTCAAGATACAGCAACATCACCACACCGGTTTCCGCGTCGAGCCCTGCCAAGGCAATCAGGCCGACCCACACCGCGACGCTCATGTTGTAGCCCAATAGATAAATAAGAAGGAAAGCGCCGACGAGGGAGAAGGGCACCGCCAGAAGAACAATCGCCGTTTTAACAACCGATCTTGTATTGAGGTAAATCAGTACAAAAATAATTAGCAATGTGAAAGGAACCACGACCATAAGTCGCCGCTCAGCGCTTTGAAGGTATTCGAATTGTCCGGCCCATTGAATATAATAGCCCGGCGGAAACTTCACGCGTTCGTTGATTCTCTGGCTGGCTTGCCGCACATAACCGCTAATGTCATCCGTGGTAATATCCACGAATACAAATCCAACCAGTTGCCCATTTTCATTGCGAATGGAAGGCGGCCCCGTCTTGTAACTGATGTCGGCCAGCATGGAGATCGGAATATGCGAAACCATTGCTTTATCCGAAGTATTTTTTTCCGGACGTGCAGTTGCACTCGTCGAAATGGGAACCAACACGCGTTTCAACGCATCCAAATCTTCCCGAAAATCTCGCGCATAGCGCACGTTGACCGGATACCGTTCGCGGCCTTCCACGGTAGTGGTAATAGTCTTTCCTCCAATGGCAGTCTCCACGATATCATTCACATCTCCCACGGTCAGTCCATAGCGGGCGGCTTCCTCGCGCTTGATATTAACATCCAGAAAATAGCCACCGGTGGTGCGTTCCGCGAAAACACTTCGCGTATTCGGAAAATCAGCCAGGGCCTTCTCGATTTGCACGCCCAAGTTTTGTATCTCTCCCAAATCAGATCCAAAAACCTTGATGCCAACGGCGGAGCGGAAGCCGGTCGTTAACATTTCAGTGCGCGTTTGGATCGGCATCCAGATGATATTTGCCATGCCCGGCGTTTTGATCCGGTTTATTTCCTCCAGGATTTTTTCCCACGTCATGCCCGGCCGCCATTGTGTCGGCGGCTTGAGCGTCACCACTGTTTCAAACATGGAAAGCGGTGCCGGATCCGTCGGAGTATCAGCCTGCCCTGCCTTGCCAAAGACCCTTTCCACCTCTGGAATCTGTTTCAGCATCCGATCCTGAATTTGAAGAATTCTAGTGGCTTCGCCGATCGAAATGCCGGGAACGGCTGTGGGCATGAAGAGAATGGTTCCTTCGTTTAAGGGCGGCATGAATTCCTTGCCAAACTGATAGAAAGGAAGGGCATTGCCCGTGGAGAGATTTATCAACGGAACTACGGTCCCAATTACAACCACCAGGCTTGCGATGATGAGCACCGGCCAACGAAAGCGCAGCACGAAGCGCACAAACGGTTGGTAAATCCATATCAGGAAACGATTAATCGGATTTTTAGCCTCCGGCGTGATTTTGCCGCGTATTAATAATACCATCAACACGGGTGCCAGCGTTATGGAAATGAATGAAGCGAAGAACATCGCAAAGGTTTTTGTAAACGCGAGCGGTTGGAACAATCGCCCCTCCTGTGCGGTCAACGAGAAGACCGGAATAAAACTGACCGTGATGACCAACAGTGAGAAGAATAGTGGACGTCCGACACTCTTCGCCGCTGCAATGATGGTTTCGATTCGTTCCCGATTGTCCGGTTCTCGACCGTGTTCCTCTCGAAAATATTCCAATTGTTTGTGTGCGTTTTCCACCATGATGATGGCTGCGTCCACCATGGCTCCAATTGCAATGGCAATGCCCCCCAAGGACATGATGTTCGAAGTCAAACCAAGCCAATACATCGGTAGGAATGAGAGGATAATGGCAACGGGCAGGGTAATAATCGCCACCAATGCCGAGCGCACGTGCCACAGGAAAACCAGGCAGACCAGCGCCACAATGATGCTTTCCTCGATCAGCTTTTCCCGAAGTGTGCCAATTGAATTCATTATAAGGTGGCTGCGATCATACGTGGTTATCACTTCCACTCCCTCCGGCAGCGAAGGCTTAAGCTCTTCCAATTTCCTTTTTACATCGTTAATGACCGTCAAAGCATTCTGTCCGTAACGCATCACTACAATGCCACCCACGACTTCGCCCTGGCCATCCAGTTCCGCCACTCCCCGCCGCAAGTCCGGGCCCAGATGGACTGTGCCGATGTTCCTGATATAAACCGGCGTCCCTTGCGCGGTCTTGACGGAAATATTTTCTATGTCCTCCACGCTCTTGATGTAGCCGCGACCGCGCACGTAATATTCCGTCGAAGCTACCTCAAAAATTCTCCCGCCAACGTCATTATTCGACTTTCGAATCCGGTCAATAACTTCATTAATCTGGATGCCATGGGCGACCAGTTTGTTCGGATCCAAATCCACCTGGTATTGTTTGACGAATCCACCCACGGGAGCAACTTCCGCCACTCCCTTCACTGATTCCAGCGCGTACCGCAAATGCCAGTCTTGCAATGACCGCAAATCAGCCAGCGAATGTTTTCCGCTCTTATCCACCCGCGCATATTCATAAACCCAGCCGACACCCGTAGCGTCCGGGCCAATCACCGGATTCACGCCTTCCGGCAGTGTCCCGCGAACGGTGTTCAAATACTCGATCACTCGTGAGCGTGCCCAATAGATATCCGTCCCATCTTCGAAGATGACATAAACAAACGATTTCCCAAACATCGATTCACCGCGCACGAATTTGACTTTCGGCGCGGCAATAAACTTTGTGGAAATCGGGTAAGTGATTTGGTCTTCAATCAAATCGGGTGAGCGTCCTTCCCAATCCGTGTAAACAATAACCTGCACATCGCTAAGATCAGGCACCGCGTCCAAAGGCGTTCGGAGCAGTCCCCAAATGCCGCCCGCAATGCCGAGGATTGTAAGGACGATGACAAGAAACTTGTTCCGTGCACTCGCTCCAATGATCTTTTCCAGAATGCTATTGCTGAAGGTAGCCGTCGGGGATGATGGTGTGGTTTGGTTTTCCATTTGATGAGCATCCCTTGGTTTCATCACCATGATTTCAATGCACCTTGGATTTTTGCTTCCGCATCAACGAGGAAATTGGCGCTATTGACCACGCGCTCACCCGCTTGCAGGCCCTTATTGATGACATAATCTCCGCCGAACTTTTTCCCGAGTTCTACAAATCGCGGTTCCAACTTACCTTCACCCCTGTCCACGAAAACAATGTTGTGCTGTCCTGTGGGCATGACCGCATTTACAGGGACGGTAAGGCCTTCGCCAAAATTTAGATCCAGTTCGACATCCACGTACATATCTGGCTGCAGCTTCAAATCTGGATTGCTGATTTCGAGCCGAACACGCGCTGTGCGGGTGGCTTCGTTAACAAACGGGTCTACCACCGCAATCTTTCCGGTAAACTTTTCGTTGGGTAACGAAGCGCTCGTAATGGTAACGGGTGAATCTTTCTTCAGCAGCGGGATCTCATCCTGATAAAATTCAGCCCAGACCCATACCGTTGAAAGGTCAGCAATGTCCACCAAATGATCGCCCATGCTCACCCGCCGTCCCTGATCCACTGCCAAATCCTGGACGATGCCTTTGAATGGTGAGAAGAGCGTCAAAGCTTCCGTTGGTTTCCGGGATCGTTCCAATTCTGCAATCTGATTAGTGGTGATGTTCCACAGTTGAAACCGGCGCTTGGCGGATTCAATTAATCGTTCCGCACTCTCCAAAGCCGCCTGCGAACCCGACTTTTGCGCTTGGTCACGCATGCGCAGCAAGTCTAGAAACTCCTGTTGCGTGGTGAGCAAGTCCGGGCTGTAAATACTCATTAAAGGCTGCCCTTTTTCCACCAATTCGCCCCGCGAAGAAACCTGTAATTTCTGCACATAACCCTCTACACGGGCGACAAAGTCCCAATGTCGTTGTTTATCATAAGTCACCGTGCCAACCGTGCGAATGCTTCGATGGAGCGGCTTCTTCGTCACGGTTGCATAGGTCACGCCAATTTGTTGTTGACGCTCCATCGGCACTACAAAGTCGCTGGGCGTATTCTCAATGGATTCTTGCGTCTGCCCTGCCGATTGTTCCGCCAGCATCTTCGAATGGTCATGTCCTGTATGCCCCATGGCTGGCTGATTGGTTTGTGATTTCTTTTTAACGGGCACTAGAGACATCCCACAAAGCGGACACTTGGCGTTGGGATCTTGCAGCCGCACGGAGGGATGCATGGTGCAGGTATAATAATCCACGTCGGGCGGCTTGGTAGCCCCGCTTTGCTTCGAACACGAGGTTAGTGATAAAGCTGCAATGCCAATGAATGCGAATAGCCAAAGTGTCCGCCCGCACTTTCGCAATCCCAATTTCAAAGCATCTCTTAGACAAAATGAGTTATTCATGGTGAACCTCCTTTGAGTGAATGGTTTGGTCTGTTGAAACTTTAGGATCTGCTCCCACTATGGCTTCCAGTTCAGCCAGGGCAGATAAGTAATCGGCCAGGTGATTCCAGTACATTGACTCCGCGTCCTGCAAAGTTCGCTGTGCCTCAATTAAATTCAAGAAGGTGGCCTTGTCGGTTTCATAGCTCAACCGGGTGGCAGTGACTGTCTGTGTTGCAAGCGGGATAATCTTATCGTGGAACAGTTCGGTATGGTGGTGAAAAGTCTCCACTCGTTTCAAATGATTACGCACCAGTCCGAGCGTTTCCGTGCGAAGCGCTGCCATTTCATATTCGGAACTTTCCAACAAATTTTTATTCTCACGAATGGCTGCGGAATACTTTTTTCGATTAAACCATGGCAGGTTAAAAGAGATTCCTGCCGCCACCTCGCTGATGGCTTGCGAAGCTTCGTTATATTGACTCGCCTCAACGCGCAGCCTCGGCTCTGGAATCCATCCCTTCTTCGCAATTTCCACCTGCGACCGGGCCGCTTCGATTTTCTTCCGGGCCATCTGCAGCTCCGGACGATGAGCCAAAGCCAGATGGTCAATATTGTCAGTGGATATACTTAAAGGGGCGAACATCATCGTGACAGGTTGGGGCAGGGGAGTATGAGCCGGCCGGTTCATAAGCACGTTGAGTTCCGTCTCTGCCTCGGAAACTTGGCGCTCAAGGTCAAAGCGACTCTCCTCCTGTTTGCCCAACTCGGTTTCAGCGGTCAGTACATCCGATTGTGGTTTGGTTCCAACTTCATACTTAGCCCGACTGATATCGGCATACTGCTTCAAAAGGCTGGTGTTCTTACGATTCAGGGCCAATTGTTCATAAGCATTGGCCAGTCGGTAATAAGCCATGTGAGCGCGGGCGGTAAGGTCTAACTCGCGCCGATGTAGCTGCAAAAACGAGGATGCGGCATCGGATTCAGCTACCTTCGCCTGCAGCCGGTTTCTACCGGAAAGTGGAATCGTTTGCTCGGCCGTATATCTGTAATCGGTAAACGAATTGGGCGGCACGCTGACAAAGCGTCCGGCGGTTGCATCCAAGCCCACACGCGGATCTTCCCATGCGCGCGCTTGGGGAATACGTTCTTTCATCCCTTCCCAATTCGCCCGAGCCGCTTTCAGCGATTGATTATTGCTGAGCACTTCGCTGATAACTTGATCGATAGACAGAACAGTTTTGGGGGCGTTCGTTACCGATGCATTGGCACTCTCCTGCACCTGCTCGGCCAAAGAACTCAACGTAAAGCATGCAAAAGCCAAATAGATTTGAAATTTCATAGATTCCTTCCACGACGGTTGAGGACATTTTCAGACTGACTGAAATAACGGGTAAACAAGCACGGATGTGCCTGCGGAGTACGTAGTTCGCCGTATCAAGGCACACTACGTGCGTGGAAGTCGAATCAGATCAGATAACTGCAGTTCCGCTGGTAGAGCGGGATCGCAGTCGCTGATAAAGACGAAGCGGAGAATGCAGTGCAATATGCTGTCGGCGTAGCTGGGGCCAGCAAATTGATATGGGCCAACACTGCCAGGAATAATTGTGATTGGAAGTTCTGGGAAACCGGCCGTGCGGGAGCAGCGGGTTGCGAGGCTGGGGCGGCATTGCGAATGCAGCAGGATTTTTCACAAACGCACGCACAGGTTGCTGATTGTGTGGAAAAGCTTTGAGCGGTGAAAACACTTTGGGTCACTGCCATCAGCAAGCTGAAGACGATGATTAAAGCGATTTTCATAACGTCATTACCTTACTTCTTGGCCTTGGCGGCCTTTTCCGCCTCATCGATTTTCTTGATGTATTTGGCCGGTTCCTTGTTGAAATCCTTTAGGCACGACTTGCAACAAAGTCTCACTTCACGGCCTGAATCATCCTTAATCTTTTTGTCCTTGTAGGTAAACACATAGGGTTCACCCATATCGCCGCCGAGTTTCTCATCGGAAACCACACATGTCTTGAGCGGATACTTATCACTCTTCTTGGCGTCTTCGGCAGAAGCGCGGAAGGGGGCTGCAAGCAAGCCGGTAAGTAGCGTCATCAGGATGAACAGTTTAAATGATTTCATATAAAATCGTCTTTCGAACACTCACATATTATACGCTAAAGTCGAAAAAAGCATTCAAAAAATTATGAAAGACTGTGTCCGCTCGATTCAATAGCCCTTAATCAAGGGTTTTGCACGCCGATAACACGATAGAACTGGTTCGACACAGTGCTTGATGGAGCAAACCATTCCGTTTCCGGGAAGCGCCCCGGTAAATTGGTCAGTAAATTCAATGCCGCCGTATTGGTTCCGCCCCAAATCTGGTAAGTATAGTTGGGACTGCCCGACCAGCTTAACCGCGCTGTGTTCGCGTTCCAGCGTGAAAGATCCAATTGGAAAGGCACATTCATGGCGAGCGGGTTTGTCCCCAGGATTTGTTCCTGCGCATTGTTGTAGCCATCCTTGTCAGGATCATCTTTTGGCCCGTAAGCGAGCGTTCCTAACTGTGCCATTTCCCAGGCATCATCCAAGCCGTCGTGGTCGCTATCCGTTATCGGAACTCCGTAAATGGTCAGGCTTGCACTCAATACATTGCCACTGGCGCCAGCTGCTTCATCACTCACGTAAAGCGTCCAGGTGCCCGCACTGCTTTCAAAGAAGTGATGGGTGGAATAATAAGTCCAATCCACGGGGCCGGCACTGACATCGTTATTGTAAGTTTGAAGGACGCTGCGTGTCCCCTGTGGAGATACCAGGGTAATACGCACATCACCCCGTAAAGGATGATCGGTTTTGAGCCGCACGCCAATTTGCTCGCAACTCAGCGTATTGGTTACGTTGAATGTATAATTAGTGGAATTAAGCTGGATCTGGGCCAATGCGCTGGCGTTGGTTTTACTTAAACCGCTCAAACCTTTTCCATCCGTTTGACCGATAAATACCGCGGGTATCGGCGCAAAATCAGTTGCTCCCATGGCACAAAGCGTATCTCCGCCGCCACAAGTGGCAGTGCCATTGGTATTATTATAGATCACTGCAAACGCGGCTCCGGCCTGGGCGGCTCGGGTGATGAGGAAGGAAAAGTTGACGTTGCCACGAACAATCAGGGCAGCCTTATTGGTCAGGTTGTTGGTAATAATGATTCCGGTTCCCACATCCACCAAAGGCACATTAAGCGTAGGCACATCGGCATGTACTCCCACACTGGGTAATGTATGAACGGAAGTTAAATTGAGAGGAATATTCGTTCCTGTAAGGACGAGGCGCAATCCATCATCAGGAATTGCAGCTTGATTAGTATCAGTCAAAGTCACGCTCGTTTGGGGCGGGCGATTCGACCAGTTGCGCGCCAGATTCACTGCCGCTCCGGCATCGGGTATGCCAAAACCTAGGTTATGACTTACACGAAAACCTGCGCCATTGGTGGTCAGGTCGGGATCGGCAAAATCAAAGTGCCGCGCAGAAAGGATAAGAATCTGTTGCACATCGCGGTATGTGAGATTGGTATTGGCCCCCAATATCAGCGTAGCGACTCCGGCGATTTGCGGTGCCGAAGCGGAGGTGCCGGTGAATCCGAGAGAATCGTAAACATAATCGGAAAGCGTTTGATTTGGCGGGGCATAATTTATTTGGTTGATTCCGTCCGTGCCGGTGAGGTCGGTAGTAAATAACCCGTTAAGACCGACATCCCCGCTGGGAGCGCCAACGAGAACACATGCGCCCGGCTCACTATAACTGGTGACTCTGCCGTCCTGACGAACTGCACCCACGGCTATGATGCGCGGATCAGAAGGATACCCGTCATCATCAGCATTAGCGCCATCCATCCGACCGTTCCCGGCAGAACGAACCATGATGACACCGCGACCAGACCTGCCTTGGGAAATGGCGTTGGAAATTCCAACTTGTTCGAGCAGGCCGGGACCGTGCTGGACTACCCCCAGACTGTTCCAACTGTGATTTTGAATGCTCACAGTATTCGATTGGTACTGATACATATCCATCATCTGTTCGTCCGTTGCCAGCAGTTGATTGGTCGGGGTGAAAATGACCCAGCTCGCCAATTGGGCGTTGGGCGCCATGCCCGCCATGCCAATCGAATTGTTCGCTTCAGCCGCAATCAAACCTGCCACTTCAGTTGCGTGTGCCCAGGAAGAAGAAAGTGCGAACGGGTTTCCATTCGTGGTTCCATCCGTAAAGTTAAAATGCGGCGCGCCTGCAACACTCTTTGCCAGGTCAGGATGACTTAATTGAACTCCTTGGTCGGCCACGGCCACAGTTATTCCCTCACCGCGCGTATAAGGCCAGGCGGCGCGCGCATTTAAATTCAAACCCGCCATCGTGCCATCACCGTTGCGATTCTCAAGGTACCATTGGACGAGAATGTATTGATCATTCGGTCGGGGAGCATAAGGGCCGCTGAGATCAGCCGGGGCTTGGGTCACGGGATAGCAGGCAATTACTTCTGGCAAATCGGCGAGTCGTTGCGCTTCTTCAACCGCCGTATAAGCATCCGGAGCCTGCAAAATAAAAGTGTTTGTATTGATGGTGCGATCTAATTGCAACGAATGTCCCGCAATCAGGGCTTTAAGCGCATCACCTGACTTAAGCTGGAGCACCACTCTATTGCCCAACTGGACGAAATTAGTTGAACCATCCTCCGGCCAAGCTTTCAACCATTCGACCTTGTTATCAGTTCCCCTAAGCGCGGGAGTAGTTACCTCAATCCGGTAACTCGCCTCATGGGGCGTTCGGAATCGGAAATAATTGGTTGAAAGTGGGTTGGCTAGTGCTGGGTAAGAAATCATTACCAGCAAAAAATAACTGCAATAAATCACCCTGGCGATACGTCTCATTGTTGGACTAAACGATAACAAACCGTTAAATGGTGGCAAGTTTATTTACCTGCATCAGACCCTGAAGTTAATGGCCGAGCGGAAGTTAAGCCCAGACTGAAGCGCGGCGTTGCACTTTGAATGCCTTATTGTAATAATCACCGGTGTTGAACCAAATGACCCGATATCTGTTATGAAAAAGACTTTCTTTATTGTTGCCGCAATGGCTTTCGGAAGCTGGCAAATCCAGGCTGAAACCAAGGTGGATTTTGCCAAGGACATTCAGCCCATTTTCGAGCAATCCTGTATCAAATGCCATGGTCCCGAAAAGCAAAAGGGTGACCTGCGCCTCGATTCCAAGGCAGCCGCAATGAAAGGTGGCAAAGACGGGCCGGCCATCGTCGTCGGGCAGGCGGACAAGAGCGATCTCTACCGCCGCATCACGTTGCCACCGGGCAGCGACGATATCATGCCAAGCAAAGGAGATCTGTTGACCAAGGCTCAAACAGATTTAATTAAAGATTGGATTAATCAGGGAGCAGTGTGGCCCGAACAAGCTGTTGCTAAGGCTGTAGAAACGCCTGCTGCGAAATCAGAATCAACACCGGAAACAGGCTTTGCTAATTTAAAGGAAATCAAACCCACGTCGGCCGAAGCGGGCGCGGTGACCAAGCTTGAATCGTCCGGTGTGCCTGTCCGGCCAATTGCCATGAACATGAATTGGCGCGAGGCGAATTTCCATACCCAGGGAACCAATATCACCGATGGCACTCTGACGCCTTTGAAAGATGTGTTGACGTTGGTTGATCTTAACCTCGCCGGAACGCGGGTCACGGATGCCGGACTGCAAAATGTTGGCGGCTTGACCAATCTAGTGACATTACATCTGGAACATACCAAGATCAGCGATGCAGGTTTGGCCAATTTGAAAAATCTTTCGCACCTCGCCTACCTGAACTTGTTTGATACGCCCGTCACCGATAAAGGCTTGGAACAACTGAAGGGGCTGAGCAATCTTAAACACCTTTATGTGTGGCAAACCAAGGTCACCGACCAAGGCGTGACCGACTTGCAGAAAGCCCTGCCCAAGGTTCAGATTTATCGTGGTTGGGAAAATGATCCAGCGTCCAAGAAAGAAGAGAAAAAGGAAGAAAAGAAGGACGATAAGAAAGAGGCTAAAAAGGAAGCCAAGAAGTAGCCAACGCGTAAATATTCAAGCCGGCTTCTGCTTATAACGAATGCAGAAGCCGGCTTTTGATTTTCAAGACCGGTTTAGTTCACCGAACGCAGATTACCGCCACCCGCCCCGGACATAAACATGGTGTCCACCGCGATAAACATATCGTGGCCCAACCCAGACGGCTCCACGATGCGGCCGTGGTCCCCAATGTCCCGGGCCCCAGACCCAACCTCTAGGTCCCCATACCCATGCGCCACCAATCCATACGTAAGTCGGGTCAGGCGCGACGGTGACTGTCTCCTGTATGGGTGCCGGAGGTGGCCCGGATACTATGACTTCCGAGCCTGGGGCGGCAGGGGCAGGTTGTGCGACTGCCACAGGACGATCCACATATCTGACTTCGTGAGTGACGCAACCCACAAAGAACAGGGAGGTCGCGCTCACCAGCAAAACCGGTTTTAGTAATGATAGTTTATTCATATATCCTTAAGACGTGCTTAACGAATTGATTTATTCAATTAATACCAGCTTGCGTCTCAATCTATTTAGACGCTTTGCTGGCTAAAACGTTACGGAAATAGGGGAGAGTCGATATGGGGTGAAGTTTGTATTACTTCCAGAAACTGTTTAAGGCCGAATGAGCCCCCACTTTCTGACTCTGGGCAATGGCTTGCGTGATGAATTCCTTGGCGTGTAAGACTGCCGCGATCAGGTCATATCCCGAGGCAAGGTAACCGACAATCGCCGCCGAATAGGTGCAACCGGTTCCGTGGGTATGGATTCCTCTGACGAATGGGGCCGTCAACAGCAACTCCTCCTTGCCATCATAAAAAATGTCCGCTGCGTCCCTTGTACCTTTGAGATGTCCGCCTTTAACCAACGCAGCGCATCCAAATTGTGAATAGATTTTCCGCGCCGCCAACCGTAAATCTTCAACCGAACTTAACTTGCGTCCTATAAGCACTTCTGCCTCATCCAAGTTTGGCGTGACCAGTGTGGCAAGCGGCAGGAGCTTATTCTTCAGTGCCTGGATGGCACTATCCTTCAGCAGTTGCGCCCCACTCGTTGAGATCATTACCGGATCTACAATCAATGCGGGGACTTGCCTGGCGGAAATAAATTTAGCAACCGTTCGAATTATTTCTTCCGAGTAAAGCATTCCAGTCTTTACCGCTGCCGGGCGCAATTCGGTAAACACCGCTTCCACTTGTTGCCGAACGATAGATGGGGAACAAGGTTCGATGCTGATGACTTTTTTCGGATTTTGCGCCGTGATGCAGGTTATTGCACTCGTGCCATGCACCCCCAGCGCGGCAAAAGTTTTCAAATCCGCCTGAATGCCCGCTCCACCGCCGCTATCCGATCCGGCAATAGTCAACGCAACGGGCACGCTCATCTGTTTCGACATGATATGATTATAAAGTCTCCCTCGACAATTGTCAGGTTAAGATGCTGCTGCCGATGCGGTCTGCGTGACACGCAATACGCACCACGAAATATTTCCCTCCACTTTGCACTTTGAACTTTGGATGTTGAACTCCATATTTGTCTTATGGACAAAGAGCAAGTGGCTGACATTCTTTCCGAAATTGGGGTTCTGCTCGAACTAAAAGGCGAAAACCCCTTCAAGACGCGTGCCTACGCCAATGCTGCCCGCACTTTGGAAACCTTGAACGAGCCGTTGGAAAAAATCGTTGCCGAACAACGCTTGGGCGAAATCAAAGGCTTCGGTGATGCCTTGCAAAAAAAGATCACTGAGCTCGTCACCACCGGTCGCATGACCTATTACGACGAGTTGAAGGCCGAAACTCCCCCCGGTCTGCTCGAAATGTTGCAGATTCCCGGTGTCGGCCCGAAGAAGGTCAAAGCGCTTCACGACCAGCTTGGCATCAAGACCGTTGAAGCACTTGAAGCTGCGTGCAAGGCGGGCAAAATTGCCGCCCTTGCCGGGTTTGGTGAAAAAACCCAAACCAAGATTTGTGAAGGTATTGAGTTCCGTCGCGCCTACGCTTCGCGCCATCACGTCAGCGAGGCGCTCGTGGCCGCTGAACCTATTTTAGAAAGTCTGCGCGGTCATCCCGATGTCATTCGCTGCAGCACTGCTGGCAGTTTGCGTCGCTTTAAAGAAGTCGTAGGCGACGTTGATTTCCTCGTCTCGTCCAAAAAGCCCGTTAACGTCATCGAATACTTCACCACTCAACCCGGCGTTTTGAATATCGTGGCCAAAGGCGATACGAAAGCCACGGTAATTATTACCGGCGGCATTCAGGCTGATCTGCGTGTCGTGACTGATGCCGAATTTCCCTTCGCGCTTGCTTATTTCACCGGCAGCAAGGAACACAACATCGTCATGCGCCAGCGCGCAATCCAGCGCGGTTTGCGCCTCAACGAATACGGGCTCTTTAAATCTAAGGAAGAAACACGCGATCCCAAGCTGCTCGTCCCCTGCAAGACGGAAGAAGAAATTTTCTCCACACTCGATCTTGCCTATGTCCCGCCCGAGTTGCGCGAAGACCATGGCGAATTTCTGGCTGCCGAAAAAGGTGAGTTGCCACGCTTGCTCGAATGGACTGAACTAAAAGGCTCGCTTCATAACCACTCCAATTGGAGCGATGGTCATGCTACACTGGAGGAAATCGCTAATCACATGATTGAGATCGGTTGTGATTATTGGGCCATCACCGATCATTCCAAATCTTCCTTTCAAGCGCACGGTCTTGAACCCACCCGCCTGCGTGACCAAATCAAGCAGGTCAAAAAGCTCAATCAAACCCTGGCAGAGCAGGGAAGTGATTTCCGTCTGCTAACCGGTTCCGAGGTGGATATTCTCAAAGACGGCAAACTCGATTTCGATGATGACCTTCTCGCTGAACTCGACGTTGTCGTCGCCAGTCTGCACGCCGGTTTTTCGCAGAACGAAGCTGATAACACCAATCGCATCATTCGCGCCGCGCAAAATCCCTATGTCCACATGCTTGGCCATCTCACCGGTCGGCTCCTGCTCGAACGCGAGCCGTATAAAGTAAATCAACGGGCTATCATCGATGTCTGCGCGGAAACTGGCACTTGGATCGAACTTAATTCAAATCCTTATCGCTTCGACATGGATTGGCGTCTCTGGCCTTACGCGAAAAGCAAAGGCGTCAAATGCGTCATTAACTGCGACGCTCACCGCAATGAGCACGCCGGTTTCCTTCGTCTCGGCGCTGGCATTGCCCGCAAAGGTTGGCTTACGAAAAGTGATGTCATCAACACCTTGCCGCTCGATAAGTTGATGAAGGAGTTGAAAAAGAAACGGGAAAAATAACCCCGCTTTCTCACAATCCACAATTGTAAACCTTAGCGGTCGGCCCTTATTCGCTTCTCGCTACGCATCTTACTTTGAGTGTCCAAAAATCAGTTGCACATCTCTTTCTATCATCTACGTTCCCGGTAACATTAAAGCGAACCAAACTGCCCTCGGAATGCTTTACAGAATTTAATTGGAGAACTTATGCCAAAAATGCGCGCCGTACAAGTCCCCCGTCCCAAAGGCCCCTTCGAAATTGTTGAACGCGACATTCCCGATCCTGGCCCCGGCTCCGTCCGAGTCAAAGTACAGGCGTGTGGCGTCTGCCATAGCGACATGCTGGTCAAGGAAGGGGCTTTCCCCGGCATTCAATATCCACGCGTTCCCGGCCACGAAATCGTCGGGGTCATTGATGCCATTGGCTCTGGCGTCGTTGGCTGGAACCCGGGCCAGCGCGTCGGTGTCGGCTGGCATGGTGGCTACTGCGGTCGTTGCGAACCCTGTCGTCGCGGTGAATTCTTTGCCTGCGTTTTGGGCCTTGTCACCGGTATCTCCTTCGATGGTGGTTATGCTGACTACATGATCGCGCCCTTTACCGCACTGGCCCTTTTCCCCGACGAACTCGCGCCCGCCGAAGCCGCTCCACTCATGTGCGCCGGATTGACTACTTACAATGCTTTGCGCAACAGCGGTGCACGCGCTGGTGAACTCGTTGCCGTGCTCGGCCTCGGTGGCCTCGGTCATCTCGGTGTCCAATTCGCAAATAAAATGGGCTTCCGAACTGTGGGCATCGCCCGTGGCCGCGACAAAGAAGCACTCGCCCGCAAACTCGGGGCATGGCATTACATTGATAGTCAGGCACAGGATGCCGCAGCCGAACTGCTCAAACTCGGCGGTGCCAAAGTCATCCTTGCCACCATCACCAATGGTGATGCCATGAGCGCCGTCATGGGCGGCTTGGGCATCAACGGCACATTCATGGTCCTCGGTGCTCCGCCATCGATGAACGCCTCTCCGCTCTTTCTCCTCTCTGGACGCCGCTCCATCAAAGGCTGGTATTCCGGCACCTCCATTGATTCCCAGGACACCCTCGCATTCAGTCTCCTCGCAGGCGTTCGCTCCATGAACCAGGTCTTCCCCTTGGAAAAGGCAAACGAAGCCTACGAACTAATGATGAGCGGCAAAGCCCGTTTCCGCGCCGTCCTCACCACCGGCCATTGAAACTTACCCGACCCTTATTCGTGAAAGCATTCAATTCATTGCGCTCAATATTTTAACAACGCCTCAACCTCTTTCCTCGTCGGCACGCTCGCTTGCGCCCCACGCCGGGTCACGGCAATGGCTGCTGCCGCACAACCAAACTGTGCCGCCTCTTTCGCATCCGCTCCTTCCACCAATCTCGTCACAAACGCACCAATAAAAGTATCACCCGCGCCCACCGTATCCACCGCTTGCACGGCGAATCCTTTGATGTGGCAAGTGGCCTCAGGCGTATCCAACCACACCCCATTTGCCCCCAATGTAATCAATATATTCTTGCAACCGGAGCGTTCCTTTAACGCCTTCGCCGCCACTTGCACACTGTCCGAATCGCGCACCTCAACGCCCGTCAACTTCTCCGCTTCGTTCTCGTTCGGAATAATCCAATCGCAAAAACTCAACAACTCATCCGTCACCACCGCAAATGGAGCCGGATTCAATACCGTAATTGCACCTAACTCACGTCCCAATCGCAACGTCGCTTCCACCGCGGCTATCGGCGTTTCCAATTGCACCACGACCGCTCGCGATTTTCGAAACAACTCCACTTGTTTCAAAATCTCCTCCGCCGTCACGGTATCATTCGCCCCGTTGGCTACCACGATTTGATTCTGCCCGCTTGCATCCAATGTCACCATGCCCACGCCGCTTGCTACGTCCAAGCGTCGCGCAACTCCACTCGTGTCCACTCCCACCGATTGCAGGTTCGCCAACATTTCATCCCCGAAAGCATCCTTACCCACCGCTCCTACGATGGCCGCCTGCATCCCGATCCGCGCAATCGTATAAGCTTGATTCGCTCCCTTGCCGCCCGGCGCGCGACGAAAATTCTTTCCCAGAATCGCCTCGCCCGGTTTCGGAAAGCGCGGCGCTTCGACAAACAAATCCATGTTAAAACTGCCAACTACAGTGATCACCCTGCTGTTTTATTCTATTTGGATGTTTCTGCGAGCCATAAGTTTGGAGTTCAAGCTTCAGCTTGGGAATTAAGCGGCATTCGCGCCTTCAGGAGACCAGAGATCAATTTCCCCCCTTCCAACCGCTCCATGCTTCTGCAAACGCGTCAATCTTCAATCGCAAATTGTAAATTTCCATTGAACCAAATCCCTGGCTGACTCAAATTAGTAAAACCTATGGGCGCACAATGGAAACAAGCCGGACGTGAAGCGAACGCGCAAAAGCGCGGCCAACACGTCGTCAAACTCGTTCGTGAAATCATGGTCGCTGCCAAGCTCGGCGGTGCCGATCCCGACTCCAATGCCCGCCTTTCCGCCGCCGTCGAGAAGGCCCGCAAAGGCTCCGTCACGCGCGACACCATCGAACGCGCCATCAAGAAGGGCGCTGGCCTCACTGACGAAAAGGTCATCTTCGAAGTCGTCATCTACGAAGGCTTCGCGCCGCACAAAGTCCCCGTCATCGTCGAATGCTTGACCGACAATCGCAACCGCACCGCTCCTGAGATTCGCAACATCTTCAAGGCTGGCTCGCTCGGTCAACCCGGCAGCGTCGCTTTTTTCTTCAATCACTTCGGCGTGGTCGAAGCCACCCACTCCGATCCCAATCGCGATGCCGAAGCCGACGCCATCGAAGCTGGCGCACAGGAAATCGAACCGCTCGAAGCTGACGAAGTTGCTGAAGGCCAAAAGGGCGCCCGCTTTCTCACCGAGATCAAAGACCTCGACCACGTTTCAAAAGCCTTGAAAGCCGCCGGTTGGACCATCAGCGCCTCCGAAATGCGTTACATCGCCAAAACCTATCCCGACCTCGACGAAGCCGCCCGCAAACAAGTCGCCGACTTCCTCAATGCTCTCGATGACCACGACGACGTCCATCACGTCTTCGCCGCCATGAAATAATTTCCTCGTAGCTGTGCTCGTGAGAGCACGGCTGACCTCGTTCCTATCTGCGTCTATCCGCGTCCATCTGCGGTTGGGTGATGTGTCGCGCGTTTTTCCGTTTTCCGCTCCCGCCATCCAGTATATCATCCTCGAAGACGTGAAACGCCTGTTCACCATTTTGTTCCTGCTACTGCTTGCTACTGCCGCCATGGCCCAAGATGCACCCGTCGCTCCAGGCTTGGAATTTCAATCCCTCGACGAATGGATGCAGGACAACATCGATGACGACGTCCTCCGCGCTCTCAACCAACTCGACCAGGATCGCGTCCACAAAATCTTCACCGAACTCGAACAAGCCATGGCTGGCACCAACATTTATCAACTCAGCACCCTCCGGCAAACCGCCACCGAACTCGTGCCGCTCCTCGACAAGTTCGAAGAAACCGCTCCCTACGCCGCCTGGCTCAAGACCCATCTCGATTACCTCGACGCCGCCGGAAAAATGAAGCGCCAGATGGTCGTTGCTCCGAAGCCGGGGCAGGGGACCATTGCCCTCCCCGCCGCGCCGCCACTCAAGCTCCAGCGTCAGGTTTGGGTCGAGGAATTGAAGCAACGCCCCTGGCCGCCCCTCGCGCAAAGCTACGTTCCCTCGCTCAAGAAGATTTTCCTCGCCGAACGCGTCCCCACTGAACTCGTCTGGCTCGCTGAAGTCGAATCCGGGTTCGATGCCAAGGCCCGCAGTCCCGCCGGAGCCGCCGGCATGTTTCAACTCATGCCTGCCACCGCGCGCGACCAGAAGCTTTCGATCTTCCCGTTCGACGAACGCTTGCAACCCGAGAAAGCCGCCCGCGCCTCGGCCCGATACCTGCGCGAACTCCACAACCACTACAACAACTGGCAACTCACCCTGGCCGCTTACAACAGCGGCCGGTCGCGCGTTGACAAACTCCTCAAGCAATACAAGACCCACAGCTTCGACATCATCGCCCGCCGCCTGCCTGCCGAGACCCAGATGTATGTCCCCAAGATCGAAGCCACCATCCGCAAACGCGAAGACCGCACTCTCGCCGACCTCAAGTAGCTCCTCCGGTTTGGATTCTTAATCTTAATCTCCTCAGCATTATTCAAGTTCTGGCTGCACCCTGTGTCCATTTCTTTCTGCCTTCCGACCCCCGAATTTCAACTCATATCTACTCGTACCCACTCGCCCCTGCCAACCATGGCCGACCGACCACAAACCAGCATCCATCCCATTAGTGTTAATTCGCGTCCATTCGTGGTTCATTTTTTAACCGTAAATAACCGCAATTAACCGTAATTATCGCGGACCAACCGTAATTCTGCGGCTTCCAGGTTCGGAGTTCCGCCTTCAGGCGGCTCCGCTCCCGACTTTCTGGCCCTCGACCTTGGACTCTCGTCTCTCGACCCTATCCGAGTCCCCCTTCAGGCGGTTCTGAAGAACCTGCAACGCAGCCAGGCTTCCCCACGACCATTGTAACAATGCAACCATTTAACCATGTAACAGCTTCGGCAATTCGTGTCTCGGTCTTAATTTTTTTACTCGAGTTAACTCAAGTTAAGTCGAGTTAACTCGAGATAGTACCATACACGTATTAATTTGATCGTTCTTGTCCTCGTAGCTGGAAATGCCCGTCCCGCGACTGCGGCGATGAGTTTTCAGCCCTCCGGGTTCAGAGTTCCGCCTTATGGTTTTTGAATTCTTAATTCGATAATCACACGGACAGTCGGCAGATTGCAAACCAGACCGTTTTTACTTCAACTGCGCCAGACGGTTCCCCTTCTCCCGGGGGAGAAGGCTGGGTTGAGGGCGAGCGTGCTACTAACTTCTCCCTGCTG
>JAQGPC010000084.1 GCA_028293285.1 Pedosphaera sp. | reverse complement strand
TTCACCGCTAATATTTATCCAAGTTGCGCGCACTCTTCGGCCTTGGTGCGCATCACCGTCCCCGGCGGAATGTGCAGATCAAAAATCCGGCCTTTGAATTTCGTCGGCACCGACTCCGGCCCAACACAATTCACCATGTCGAGACAGCCGGGCGTGACAATTTGTGGTACCCCATGCTTTGCCGCCGCTTCCAATCGTGTCGGGCCTGCAGTCAGAAATCCTCCCACCAATTCGTCCGCCCATTCTGTTGTTGTGATATCGAGCACACCGGCGACTAATCCGGTTTCAATCAGCGATTCCATGGTTCGACCGCCTACACCAGTGGCATGGAATATCAGCACTTCATAACCTGCTTCCTCCAAAATCCTTCTCGCCGCCTGCACGCACTCCGTCGTATTCCCGAACATGCTCGCCACAATGATCGGTTTGTCCTCTCCCGCATATTGACGGGTACCGCTTGCCGGGCTATCCATCAATGTATCCGCACCGAAGATGGATTCCACCATCCCGCAAATTGCGCCCGTTGCGCGTGTCAAAATCTGCCGCGAAATCCGGTTCAATCCTGCGACGTCCACGATGCTCGGAAACATTACTATGTCTTTTACTCCCACATATTGCGCCGTGTTCCCGCTCGCAAGGGTGGAAACCATCAACTTCGGAAATCCGATTGGCAATGCGCGCATCGCCGCTGTTCCAATCGCCGTGCCGCCACCACCGCCCAGTGAAATCACGCCATCCACCCTGCGTTGATTAACCAGACGCAGCATTACCGTTGTCGCTCCTTGAGACATCGCCGCGATGGCTTCCCCGCGATCTTTTCGTGCAACTAAAGCTGCAAAATCAATTCCCGCCTCCTTAGCGACCTCATAGCGCGTCACATCTGGCTTCAACTTTGGTTCTTCCAAGGTCCCGACATCAATTATCAAAGTCTTATGACCGCGCTGGCGAATCAGTTCCGCCACAAAGGCATGTTCCTCGCCCTTCGTATCCATTGTCCCGAGAATTGCAATCGTTGCCATATTAAAGAGGTGAGCCAAATTAATACGCGACCGGGCAGGGGACGCAACGCTTCATTTTCCTTTTTTCCTAATCATAATCTTAATCCGGATCTCTTTCATTTCCGCGCAGCTCAATTAGGTCTTTCCTCACCCAATGACCCTGATATACTCAGTCCCGATGTTTCCAACTCAAGATTTGCATGTAAAAGAAATTGCCCGGCTCTCACCGCCGCGCGTAATTAAGAATGAACTGCCGGCGACCGAAGCTGCGAACGCGGTGGTTGCCCTTGGTCGGCAAAGCGTCAACCGCATTTTAGAGCAAAAAGATCCGCGTCTGCTTGTCGTCGTGGGGCCGTGCTCGATTCATGACGTGACTGGCGCGTTGGAGTATGCCCGCAAGTTGAACGTGTTGCGTGCGGAATTGAAAGACCAGTTGGAAATTGTCATGCGCGTCTATTTTGAAAAGCCGCGCACCACCATTGGTTGGAAGGGCCTCATTAACGATCCGCATCTGGATAATACGCATGACATTGAAAGCGGATTGAAAAAAGCCCGCCGACTGCTGCTCGAAATCACTGGCATGGGGCTGCCTGCTGCAACGGAATTTCTTGATCCCATCATCCCGCAGTACATTGCCGACCTGATCAGTTGGGCGGCAGTGGGCGCGCGCACCACCGAGTCGCAAACGCATCGCGAGATGGCCAGCGGCCTTTCCATGCCGGTCGGGTTCAAGAACGCCACGGATGGAAGTTTGCAGATAGCCATTGATGCCATGGGTGCAGCGATGCGGCCACATAGTTTTCTCGGCATTGATCAGGACGGTATCACCAGCATTGTTCGTACAACCGGTAATTCGGCGGGCCACGTGGTGTTGCGCGGCGGACGCGCCCGAACCAATTACGATGCCGACAGCATTCGTGACGCCGAGGCCAAACTTGTGCAGGCAGGTTTGCCTCCCGTTATGATGGTTGATTGCAGCCACGCCAATTCCGCCAAACAGCACGCGCGTCAGGAAGATGTCTGGCGTAGCGTCATCGAACAACGCACGGCGGGAACCCGCTCACTTATCGGCATGATGGTGGAAAGTTATCTGCACGAAGGCAGCCAGCCCTTTCCCAAACCAGTGGCCGAATTGAAATACGGTGTATCCATTACCGACGCCTGCCTGAACTGGGACGTGACGGAGCGGATGTTGCGCTGGGGTCACGAAATCCTTGCCAAAGCGAAGCAGCCTTCACTTTCAACCGTTGCTTGACGCCCTTGCGTGGAGCTTTACGGAATGGCTTTGTAAAACCGGTGTGAGGAACTGGATGCTCCCGGATCAGTGAATTGTGCTTCTCCGTAAGTATTAGTCACCGTGGCAACGGTCTCCCAAAATGTCAGGTTTGTGGAGGCTTGAATCATAAAGACAGATTGCGCATCGCTGAGTAGTGTCAGGCGGAATCCTTCTGGAGTGAGCCCTTCCAACCCCGGACGATCCACCCGCAAGCTTGGCCGACTGGTGAAGTTTGCCACGATGACTTTCGCCTGATTCATGGAAACGTTGAGCGGATTAATCGTTCCGCTGGCATCGCCGCTCCAATTGACAAAACTTTGTCCCGCGTCGGGTTGCGCCGTCAGCGTTACCGTCTGGCCAATGGTGTAAGCGTTGGCTCGGGGATTCACTCCCACTTGTCCACGACCGGTGACCTGCACTGTTAAAGCTCCCTGGCCTCCCGGCGTTGCGCTGAAGATCGAAGAGACCGTTGGGTTCGCATTTGTCAGGGTAAAGGAAATCGGGTTCGTATTGCCGGTAGCGGCATTACCCCAGAAACCAAAAAGATTGCCTGCTTGCGGCATGGCAGTTAAACGGATAACCGCACCATAAGGATAAACGCCTCCCGGAGGATCCAGTTGAACCGTGCCGTTTCCAGTGACAGTTGTGGCCAGTGTCGTGCCAAATATCGCACGAATCGTCTTATTCCGGTCCGTAGCAATGACGGTTGACGAACCCGCGCCCGCTGGCACATCACCCTGCCAATACAGGAATTGCCAGCCAGCCGCAGGAGTGGCTGTGGCTGTAACAGTGTTCGTGCTGAAGTAAGTTCCACCTGGTGGATTCAAACTCACGCTGCCTCCACCCGAAGCAGAGGTCGACAAACTATGCTGGATAAGGATGGTGGCATTCACCGCATCGGCCTCTTCGGATTGAGAGAAATCGGAGCTATAGCCAAGTGCCCGAATAGTCGCACTGTGAGAAAGTGTGAATGGAGCGGAATAAAAGGTGGACGCAAAGCTCGGACTCGAACCATCCAGCGTGTAAAAACTGGAACCATTGGTGTATGCAGAACGGATGGTAATGGTTTGCGGCCCCGGGAAGACATACGTTCCGTTGGTCAGTGCCTGGCCACCAAGATAGATTTCCACCGACTTGACGCGTAGCAGTGCCGGCGCACTGGTCACCGAGCCTGCAAAATTAGACACAATAACCGAATAAAGACCGGCTTGAGAGGCAGTAATGTTCGCGAGGTTGTACGTGGAGTTGGTCGCTCCGGAGATGGCATTGCCCTGATACAACCACGCATACCTTAATGGCACCGATCCAGAGGCGCCGACTCCAATAGTGGCTCCGTCCCCGACCAGCACCGTTTGTCCCTGGGGAGCATTGGTGATGGTTGGCGTTGAAATTATTTCTGATCCCAACCGCGCCACCACGCCATCGGACATCGTGATGAACCGATTTCCCACGGCATCAACAGCCATGCTCGCGAGTGAAGCCGGGAGGCTCATGGTCCAGATCAAATTTCCGTAAGAGTCGTGCCGTGAGAGTTGGCCATCATCCGTGGCCGAATAGACGCCGCCAAGGAAATCGGATGCAGCCGTCCATAGCGAAGAGACACCCTGTGTCCATAGGCTCGCTCCTGAGCCGTCTCGCTTGATTAGTTGGCTATTCTGAATGTTGTAAACTTCTCCGAGCGAATTGCCGATGGGGCGTGCTCCCAACGGCGGCGGCGGATAATAGGGGAAACCATATAATGAAATATCCGTGGCACTGGTGCTGTCGAAGCGTGACAGCCCCGACTTGGCACCGAGCCCGCTAATATAGCCATACACGATCGCGTAGCCGTTCGTTTGCGAGACTGCGCCCAGGCGCACGGTAGCCTGCGTGGAACTGGCGCCTGGGTCTGGCAATTCCTGCTGCCAGGTATTGATCCCCGCCGCATCGTAGCGCGTGACTATCGAACGACTACCGAAAGTCGAGATTGCATAGCTGTAGCCAACATAAGCAATCCCGCTCGACTCAACCTCTAAAGCGCCGACATTAATAATGCCGCCATAATAAAAACCCGGAGGCCCAAATCCACGCACCCAGACCAGTGTCCCCGTGCTCGTATATTTCGCCAGGAAGCACGGTCCCACCCCGGTGCCATTGGTCAAGCTCGCACCACCAAAATCCTGTGTGCCTGAATATAAACCGGCGAAATAAAAGTTGCCGGCAGCGTCCCGTTGCGCAAGGCCGGGCAGGGGACAAATAGCGTTAGTCTGCAGCGCGGCACCGGTGGAGCTCAGTTTGATGACTGTGCCATTGGTGAAAGCATAGACGTTAGTCTGCGCATCCACCGCGAACACGCGGGCTCACACATTGGTTGACCACGACAAGCCCGGTGCCTGCGCCCAAGCGGACCAACCAATCATCAGGGCGCAAAAGGCAACGAGTGCGCATTTCACGGCTTGCGTGATGAATGGGATTTGTAAGACAACCTGAAGGCAAGAAAAATGACGTGGCTTAAATGGCGCGGGCAGCTTCATAAGTTTCCTTTCTTGGATTTCAAGGTCGATTTCAACAGACCTACTGCCGTAGCCGAGTCGTTTCGCATATCTTCTTGCACGAGCCAGCGTGTAAACGAACGGGAGACAACGTTGGGCTAAGAGCCTATCCGAATAACCCCAAGTGGTTTTTGTCCCCGGTGGCGGGGAAGAGTCCAGTCTGATAAACTG
>JAQGPC010000066.1 GCA_028293285.1 Pedosphaera sp. | reverse complement strand
AGCACTTCGGCAACCCGCGTAAAATCTAAAATATGCCCGCTGAATGCAATTCGTCGCCATGAGAATTGAATCATTCAAAACAGACAGAAAAAGCCAAGTCTATCCACATTCCGCGGCAGCAACCTATTCTGAATCAAGCAAACTCTTGCATAGTTTCCATTTGTCAGTCTTAATACCGTTATCCATAAAGGATATAACTGTACCAACGGTAAGCATTAGGTAAATACCAGAAGATGCACTCAGCGTGTATTTATGCCTGACAGTTTTAACTATAAGTGCCAAAGCCATTGTACCGAGCGCCCAAAAACAAATGGCCTGCCCGTAAGATAACAGGAACATCCCCCAGTCCTCGGCATAAACCTGTGTAAAGACTGATGAGGTCACAGGGCCTCCATAAAAGGTGCACCAGCGGGAGGGTTTACGTTAAGCATTTTCTTGCACCTGCAAGGTATAATCATAAAGGGGTCGGTCCCTAGTACTTATACTTATTTCACTTTTCATTTTCGCAACCATTACTAAAACGATTGTTATTTAGCAAGACCATTGCCAGAAACTCCTTGGCCATTTTACCACTCCTTCCCCCCATTCCAAATGGGAAGGCCGGAATGAGGGCACAAAAGCGTTCTCTTCGTTTATCGATAGGCAACCACGCCAAAAACCCGCCAAATTTCCGGCACTCCAAATGCTTCTCCCCGAACCACCCTCCCCGCCCACCATCAACTCAATCTCCATCCCCTTCAACCACTTACCATCAACCCTTCCCGATATCCATTGACTATTTTTCCCAAAAGAGCGAAGTGGTTGTTCGTAATGTAAAGCAGCCTAAGTTGGCTCTCCTTCCTGGGAGTCAACGCGGGGGAACCAGGTTCCTCAAAACAGTTTGAGGATGGGGCGTAAGGTCGCGGGTAACCGTGACCAAGGTCACTTTCAAGACCAAGCCCGTCAGCTAACCTCGTCGGCATTTGGAAGGGCGATCCTCTAACGCCGCATGTCGCGGCGCACATGGTCACCCCAATGAAATGCGTTGTCGCATCGCGCGGCACGGGAACTGTAGCGACCGGTCTATGACCGTCGCATACATTCTCGGCAAACAAACGCGCGAAACGGCAGCCTCATCAGAAGGTTCATATGTTGGCCATCGTAACCTCGTTGGGCGTCATTAACACAGATGCGCTGATCGCAATAGGAGCAACACTCTTCATTGTTCTGTTCCTCCTGGGACCGCTCGTCTTCGGCACCGTGCTCATTCACGAGCAACAGGTCGGCATCGTCATCAAACGATTCTCCCCCGGCAAATCCCTGCCGCCCGGCCACCTCATCGCCCTGCACGGCGAAGCCGGTTATCAAGCTGATACCCTCGCACCCGGTCTCCATTTCGGATTCTGGCGCTGGCAATATCGCATCCTCAAAACTCGCGTCACCATCGTACCGCAAGGCGAGATCGCGCTCGTCGTCGCTGCCGATGGCGAACCGATTCCTTCCGAGCGCATCCTTGGCAAAGTCATCGATTGCGACAACTTCCAGGACGCCCGCAAGTTCCTCGTCATGGGCGGCGAGAAAGGCCGTCAACTCGGCATTCTCACCGCTGGAACTTATCGCATCAACTCCAGCCTGTTCACGGTCATCACTTCCTACAACGCACAGGAACATGACATGATGGCGCCGGATCTTCACTTGCACCACGTCGTCTCGGACCAAGTCGGCATCGTCACCACACTCGATGGTCGCCCCATCGAACAAGGCGAAATCGCCGGGCCCGTCATCGCGAACCACGACAACTTCCAGAATGCCCAGGCATTTCTCGAAGGCGGCGGTCACCGTGGCTTGCAGGAACAAATCCTCCTGTCCGGCAATTGGAACATCAATCCCTGGTTCGTTCAGGTGGAACAAGTTCCGATGCTCCAAATCCCCATCGGCCACGTCGGCGTTGTCATCTCGTTCGTCGGCAAAGCCCATGAAGATGTCAGCGGCATCGACTTCAAGCATGGCGACCTCGTTAACGCCGGCCACAAAGGCGTCTGGGTCACCCCGCTCTATCCGGGCAAACATCCCGTCAACACTCGCATCATGAAGGTCGAGCTCGTGCCCACCACGAATATCGTCCTCAACTGGGCCAATCGTACCGAGTCGCACAACTACGATGCCAAGCTCTCCTCCATCACCGTGCGTTCACGCGACGGCTTCGCCTTCAATCTCGACGTCTCGCAAATCATCCACGTCGGCGCGCTCGATGCCCCCAAGGTCATCTCCCGCGTCGGCTCCATGCAAAACCTCGTGGACCACGTTCTACAACCGATTGTCGGAAACTATTTCCGCAACTCCGCGCAGAACTACACCGTGCTCGACTTCCTCAGCGCCCGCAGCGAGCGCCAGACCGAAGCCGCGCAACACATCCGCATCGCCATCGGTGCCTACGATGTGCAAGCCATTGATACCCTCATCGGTGACATCCATCCACCGGCTACGTTGATGGCCACGCAAACCGACCGCAAAATCGCGGAAGAACAGCGCAAGACCTACGAGACCCAGGAAGCCGCGCAGATCCAGCGCCAACAACTCGTGCGCCAAACGTCCCTTGCCGACATCCAGCAACAAGTCGTCAGCGCCGAGCAAGGCGTCAACATCGCCGAACTCCAGGCCAACGCCCACATCAAACAGGCCAGCGGTGAATCCGAATCCATCCGCTTGCGTGCCCATGGCGAATCCGAAGCCATTCGCGCCACCGGTAACGCCAAAGCCGAAGCCTATCGCGCCGGCGTGGACGCCATCGGCACGCAGGGCTACACCATCATGCAACTCATGCAAATCGTCGGCGAACGCAACGTCCGCATCGTGCCCGACGTCGCCGTGAACAACTCCGCCACCGGCGGAGGCAACGGCCTCGTGGACGGCATGATCGGCCTCATGCTCCGCGACCAAACCACGGCAGCCAAAGCCGCGCCAAAATCATAAGTTTTAGGCATCAGCCTACGTTAAGGAGGTGGGTACAGGGCGACGTCCCGCACGCGTGGACGTCGCCCTTTTTATTGATAGTTAAACTAAAAAGCAGAATAGAGCCGCCCCAAAATAAATTTGAAGTCTGAAACGCTGATCCTCATTAAAGTAAACTGAGTGGGACGTACTTTAAGGCAAAGTTATCCAAATCAAGAACGGCATGATGAATCTGAACGTGGTGAAGCTGCGGGTTATTATGCAAAGAATTTAAAAGTTTCGTGCGCTGCTCCATGTCCATGCGACTTCCTATGATGACTCGTTTGATGCAATCTGGAGGAATCTTGAATAGGTGAACGGCCTCTGCACCTTTGAAAACTTTCACGTCACTCTTTTCGAGTAGTTGATACATTCGCCATTCGTCTTCATATTCCCAATCCTTGCTTTTGGTTCTGAACACCGATAGTTCTGTGGGCGGAATATTCAACCGAGTTCGCGGTCGGACGTCGGAATAAACCACCTTTGAGACAATCCCAAAATCAATTTCCCGCGACTTGCCCGGAGAAGTAAAGAATGGATGATGAGGATCGAATTCAATAATCATGCCTTTGTGGGAGTCTGTATAATGCGCCCACATTAACAGGTTCTTTTCGGTGGCCGCACTTAATGAAAGTATTCCGATCACATCGTCCCAATCCTTTAACTGCCTCGCTATGGCTCTTGATTTCAATTGGTAGGGATTCTCTTTTAACTGCTTAATGGCCACTGCACTGTGCGGAATTTGAATTTTCAGGAATTCTTGAAGGGAAAGCGGCCCTCCGTTTAAGACATACCGCCGGTACATAATACGATGAACCCGCTCGGAGGCAGTATCTATCAATGTTCCATCTTCAAGCCCATCAATGGATGGTAACATTTCAAAAGGGTCATTGAAACGGGATGGTTGAGTGAATCGAATGTGAAGCTTTCCAATAACATCAATCCGATCTGGCACAACATATTTGAATAGCACCTTTGGAATATCGCTCATCGGTCTTTATTAAAGTAGCGCATTACTTGGCAAGCGACCATCAAGTTTTTTCTGAACTAGTGCCGCCGGAATACTTGGGAGATTTTGCCAAACGAAGAAAGATTGTTACAGGATCACCCATAATAGTGATTAGCTGCGTAAAGAATCCAATTAGGTTAGCTATACAGGATTGATAATCCTTAATCAAATAGCTAACCTTCATGTGGTCTAGTTTCTCTAACACCCGCAAGTACTTATCCACATCTTTATCAAAGTGCGCACCGATGACATTTCGAATTTCTTTTAAGTCGCGTTCATGAGACTGCTTAAATTTTGAAATTGCCTTCGTTATTTTATCTAACTCAACAATTAGACTCGCGCCTTCTTTAAGTTTAAGCAGATTTTTTCGAAAGTCCTTTCCTAACATAACAGGAATGTCGTCCAGCGATTCATACAAAAGCACGACAATTTGCCTTTCATACATGCTCTGAATTCTCGGATTTCCTTCGGTAGTCAGCTTGAGTTGAAGGACAGTAAGGTCATGGTTAGACAAAAATATGTAGATAGCAATATTGTAAAGCTGCTCGTATTCCGTTAACCCGTTCTTTTTGAATCGCTCTTTATTTTCCTTACAGGCTTGTAATGCTCCCTCGATGGCGTGCAGATGGGCTTTAACTTTCTGACGATAAACCCATAACGGGCGAGCCAATATTATGGCTGCTATAGGCCTAAAAAGCAGAGGAAATGTGGGTTTTTTCATTACGCTTTCGTATATTGTGCATGGCCTTAATCTCAGAACCGGTGACTGGAGCCGGAATCGAACCGGCGACACAAGGATTTTCAGTCCTCTGCTGCACCGCATGACAAGTCCTCCTAAAAATGCTCCAAGCTCTCGGCTTCATCAGACATTAGGATTGCATACTGCCCTCACTGCCGCAAACCCATTCAACAAACCAACCTTCCAACCCTGAAGGTGGTTGCATCACTCAGCCCAGCGGTTGCGAGGCACGAGCTACCCTGGGTTATCGTCCTAAAAAACAAAATCATTCTGCCGACTCCGTCGGCGCGAGCCTAGGCGAGCATCCTTCCCTTCCCGCCTTTTAACGCCACCACCGTCTGAAATGCCATAAATCTGCAAAAATTCGACTTCCGAAAACGGCGAGCGCCCTCCTTGAGTCTGGTATAAGGTGTGATTGTGAATTTGGATTCAGATCAATGTTATCAGGCGGTGCTGACCCGGGACACTCGTTTCGACGGACGCTTCTTTGTCGCCGTCAAGAGCACCCACATCTACTGCCGTCCCATCTGCCGGGTGAAAACACCCATGCGCAAGAATTGCCAATTCTTCAGCCACGCTGCCGCCGCCGAAGTTGCAGGATTCCGCCCCTGCAAACGTTGCCGCCCCGAACTGGCCCCCGGCAACAGCCTCATGGAAGTGAGCAGCCAACTGGCTCGCAACGCCGCCTATTACATCAACCAGGATTTCCTCGCCGACCATTCCCTCGCTGAACTGGCGGAAAAACTAGGCGTCACCGACCGCCAAATGCGCCGCGTCTTTCACGACGAATTTGGCGTCTCCCCCGTCGAGTTCTGGCAAACCCAACGCCTGCTGCTCGCCAAACAACTCCTGACCGACTCCACCATGCCGGTCACGTCCGTCGCGTTCGCCAGCGGATTCCAAAGCCTGCGCCGATTCAACGCCCTGCTGAAAGAGCGTTATCGCCTGACCCCGACGGAATTGCGCAAACAACAAAATAAGCAGCTCCCTGAAAGCTTCGAGAAGTTTTCATTTCGACTAAACTATCGTCCTCCTTTCGATTGGGAACGGCTCCTCGGCTTTCTGTCCCAACGGGTCATTCCCCATGTCGAAGCCGTGCAGGACGGAACCTATTTCCGTACGGTACACGTAAAGCGTCAAGATCGCGATTTTGTTGGACACATTCAAGTCAGGCACGAGGCCGAAAAACACCTGTTGTCCGTGCGCCTCTCCGATGCCTTGATGCCGGTGTGTGCGATCGTGCTGGAGCGGGTCAAGCGGCTCTTCGACCTGCATGCCGACCCCATAACCATTGATGCGGCTTTGGGAACTTTCGGGACGCAGCGACCCGGGCTCAGGGTTCCCGGCAGTTTTGATGGATTTGAAATGTCAGTGCGGGCAATTCTTGGGCAGCAGATTTCCGTTGCCGCCGCCCGGACATTGGCCGGCCGGTTGGCCCTCCGCTTTGGCACGCCACTGCAAACTCCATTCGCCTCGCTCACTCATGTATTTCCGACACCGCAACGGCTCTCCTCGGCTACCGTGGATGAAATCGGCCGTCTCGGAATCACCGGACAACGATCCAAAACCTTGATCGCCTTGTCCCAAGCAATTTTAAGCGGTGCTTTGCGACTCGAACCCGGCAGCCGCGTGGAAGACACATTCGCGGCACTCCACAAAATCCCCGGCATTGGCGAATGGACAGCGCAATACATCGCGATGCGCGCCCTCTCGTGGCCCGACGCTTTTCCGCACACCGATCTGGGCATCAAAAAAGCTCTCGGACTAAGCAGTCCAAAACAAATACTGAAACTGGCTGAACAATGGCGTCCCTGGCGGGCTTACGCAGCCTTGCACCTTTGGAACAACCTGGAGAAAAAATCATGACCTCATACACATACTTAAAAACCACACTTCTGGGCGACCTCTTGTTGGTCGCAAATCCCACGCACCTTATTGGAATTTACTTCGCGGATCGCGAGCATGCACCAACACCGCAAAGCGATTGGAAACTCAATCCGAAGCATCCTGTTCTACAGCAAGCCGGCACAGAGATTCAAGAATACATGAAAGGCACGAGAACAGAATTTTCGGTTCCACTTCATTATGCTGGAACGGATTTTCAACACGAAGTCTGGCGGCAGATTGCGCTCATTCCCTTTGGAGAAACCATCACCTACACGGAGTTGGCCAATCGGGCGGGCTCTCCCAGCGCGGTTCGCGCTGCCGGTGCCGCCACTGGAAAGAATCCGCTGAGCATCATCGTCCCCTGCCATCGTGTAGCCGGCAAAGATGGTGCCCTTCGAGGCTTTGCCGGTGGCTTGGACAGAAAGAAACATTTGCTTCAGGTTGAAATGGACCAGATAAAATTCAAACTGACACCCAGGCATGCCACTGCTGTCCCAGGTTGATAAATTGAGGGGGCATATAATCCTCATGCTGGAGTAAGCCTCCATCGAGTTCCGACACGCTTGCAATTCTTTTCTATCCGCAACCCATATTTCAATCATCAGGCCTTGAACCACTCCAGCACGATGCGGGCAAGCTCATCGCCGCGATCTTCCTGGATGAAATGCCCACCCCAGACGCGCTGATGCGGCTGTCCTCTGGCGCCAGGCACATGCTCTTGCAAGGGCTTGTCGGCGGAACCCAGCATCGGATCGTTCTTGCCGAACACAGTGAGGAAAGGCTTCTGCCACAGGCCGAGTTGGTCCCAAGCCGCGCGATTGGCTGGCACCGCAGGATTGCTCTCGTCCATGGGCACCAGGTACGGAAACGCGCGCGCGCCGGCCTTATAGCGGTTGTCTGGATAAGGCGCGTCATACGCGGCGATCTGCGCCGGCGTGAGTTTGGTGACGCAACCTAATGCGATGATGCGGCCAATCGGGAACCACGGCGAGTACGCCGCGAAGGCCCGCCAGATCTTGACGACCAGCGGCGAGGGTTGCCACGCTGGCGGCAGAAAGCCATTGGCAACGACGATGCGCGCGAAGCGCTCGCCATGCTCGGCCGCGATGCGCAGGCCCAGCATCGAACCCCAGTCCTGGCAGATCAGCGTGATGTTCTTGAGATCCAACTGTTCGATCCAAGCCACCAGCCAGTCGATATGCGCCTGGTAGCTGTAATCGGTCATCGCCGCGGGCTTGTCGGACTTGCCGAAGCCGATCAGGTCCGGTACCAGCGCGCGATAGCCCGCCGCCGCGAAGGGCGGAATCATCTTGCGGTAGAGATAGCTCCAACTCGGCTCGCCATGCAGCATCAGCACCGGCGCGCCATCGCACGGGCCTTGGTCCACGTAATGCATGCGCAACTCACCAAGCTGCGCGTAATGCGGAACGAACGGGTACTCGGGCAAGGCGTCGAATCGCTCGTCCGGAGTGCGCAGGATTTCCATCAATTTATTTGTGGTTTGTGATGATACAAATAGGAAACAATCAAAAAGCCTAAAAAAATCAAAGGCTCCAAACCGCGCAAAATACCATCGCCACTGGATATATGGGCAATGCAGGCCGAAATTATTGTGAGAGCAAAACCAAAGTAGGCAAACTCTTTTATTCTATCGGGTATCGTCGGAATTAGTAGCGCCAACACACCTGATATTTTTGCGATGGTCAGCTCTATTCGGAACCAATTGGGTAAACCTAGATGCGTGAAAGCTCCTTTCATTTCTTCATTAAAAGAAAAGTTTATCGCACTCCACAGCATTACAGCGGCTACAATTCCTGTGCTGGTCCAATAGATGAGTTTACTTTTTTTCATTTTAGTTGTTTAAAACCTGGCTTGAGGTCAATTGCTTACTCCGATGATCTTTCCGATTGAGGCACGGTTTTCGGCGGTCTTGATCATGAAATCGGCCACATCCGCCCGCGAGATGGTGAATCCAAAATTGGGCAGATGGTCTTCCCTTACGCGGTACTTTCCTGTGAGCCGGCCATTCGTCAACCTCGGTGGCCGCACGACGGTCCAATCCAAACCGCTGGCAATCACAACTCGCTCCATCTCGGCCGAGTCCTCCGCCACGTTCCGCAACAAGGTGTGGCGCATCAGCGCAGGCAGAATCCCCGCATCGCGAAAGAGCACGGCGGCGGAAATCACCAGCAGCTGGCGCACGTTCGCGGCCCGCATTGCTCCTACGGTGCTGCTTGCGCAGTCGCGAAGGATTGTCGTCCGTCCCAGCCCGGGCGGGCCGAGGGCGGATAGCACGGCATCGTGGTTGGGAAGGGCGGCGCTCAACTCGGCAATGCTGCGCGGATCACCCTGCCGTATCGTCACGCCTTCCCCCAGCCCGCCGAGTTTCTGCGGAGAGCGCACAAAGGCGGTGACGTGATGGCCTCGTTTGCGGGCCTGCCCGATGAGCGCCTGCCCCGTGCGGCCAGTAGCGCCGAGAATAAAAAGTCTCATCGGAACCTTGGACGTTTCACTGTTGGATAAGTTACCTATGCTCATGATTCAATCGTCGGCTTTGACACTCGTTTCACGTTTCACCGGAAGGTTTGAATCGTAATTTTGAGGCGGGATCGATGGCCCCTTCCAACACCACCTTGATAATGATGCCGCACCCAGTCTTGGGCGTCAGGCCCAACTCTTCCATTCGCGCCGGATTCTGGATTGCCTGCACGGCGGCGAGCAGGATTTCGATGATTATCTGGGCAGGAATGTCCTTGCGAATGAAGCCAGCCTGGCGTCCCCTGCGCATCAACTCGCCAAAGTGTCGCTGGATATTGGCGCGGCGTAAGCTTTCCACTCGCTGAAATGTTTCGGGTGCTTCCTGCCTGAGGTCCTTGATAAACGGCGGCTGGATTTCTCCCGTGTGCCGGTGGATGCCGGCCAGAAACTCGCGCAGCGTCGCCGGGAAATCCGCGCCGCCCGCCGCTATGATGCGTGCGCAGTCCTCGCCGACGTGGCGGAAATGCTCATCGATCACTGCCTCCAGCAACTGCAGCTTGGTGTCAAAACGCGAATAGACCGTTTTTTTGCTCATACCCAACTCTTCGGCCAGGTCATCCATCGTCACACCGCGAAAGCCATGAGCAAAAAAATGGCGGCGCGCCCCGTCCACGATGCGGAACCGCACCGGGTCGCCAGACAGTTGGCTCCCCTCGTTTCGCTTGGGTGGCACAGATTTTCTTTTCATATAAGTACACTAAAATAGTTTCTTTAGTTTCCTTGTCAAACTAGAAAAATCGGTTGGGCAAATCGAGCGAAATTGGGTGACGCCGCCTTACTTACGGCAAAACGCTGGATGCTCAACTGCCTGCAAGACCAGTCCTTTCAAAAAGGATGAGAGCAGCAACTGTGAGCGAGAAAAATTGGAACATGAAAACATTTGGCGTCGCAGAATCCCTTAATGCAACCACTCTTGCCGTCAACCACTCCCCAGGCGCACGCGACCCGCGATGCAATCCTTTCTCAACTACGTCGGCAACCATCTCCTCATCGCGCATTAAAATCGCGACACAATCAAAAGCCCCCCGCCAATCGCCACTCCGTCTTCCAAACATGCGATGACGAGGTCCGGCACCTTCAGAGCCTTTACTAGGCGCGTGCGAACCTGGTAACCTGCAAACGCGCCGCCAATGCCACCAGCCATACCCAGAACAGCGCCAAGCGCCATGGATTACACCCCTGACGCCGCAACCGCCGCACCGCATAAGCCACCGAGAATGATGCGGGGAATAAGGCCCATGGGTTTTGTGCGGTTGGGAGTCGAAGGAAGTTGATCGGCGATCAGTTCGAGGACTGCCAGCAGAGTGAAGATAACGACGGCAGCAGTCGATCCCATGAAGGAAAAAGGCGTGTTATGAAGGTCGAGCCAATTTCGGTGAGCGGCCCAGGCTACGACCGCAGGCGCGGTAAGAGAACGCAAGCCGGCAATGACGCCAATCAGAAACGCCAGAAGTAGCACTTGAGAAGGATTCATCGGTAATCTCCTTTGTCGGCCGCCATGTTGTTATGCTCCTCCCAGACTCCACGAGTCAAACGAAAGAATGATATCAATTGCCGGTTTTCCCTTTGCGCCATGGATTTCACATCGTGTTCTCCTTTTCATCGACCCGCTCCTTGCAGGACAGCACTCACCAACCTATGTAACCCTTCAACATGACCCGGGTCCGTCACAATAGGGTGAATACCCATTTTGCGTGATTGCTTCTGCAGAAAGGTGGCCGTTCGCCTCGCCAGCAACGATCATTTTGAAGAACTTTTCCTTTTTACCGTCTGCTATTTAAGTCATAACTGATTCCTTAAGCATGAATTTTAGATCCATACCCACGTTGCGTCTCGCTGGATGCGCCGTTCTAGCCCTATTCCTTTCCCATTTCCCCGCTCGTGCCGCACGCGGCACGGACACATTTGACGCAGTCATTCGCACCACCGATCCCCTCACTCCCGCCGAAGAACAAAAAACATTTCACCTGCCGCCCGGCTTCGAAATTCAACTTGTCACCTCCGAGCCTGCCATCGGCAAGCCGATGAACATGAACTTCGACGCCCAAGGCCGCCTCTGGATCACTCAATCCCGCGAATATCCCTTTCCCGTCCCGACCAACGCTCCCGGTCGCGACGCCATTAAAATCATCTCCGGCTTTCAGCCCAATGGCTGTGCCACGAATGTCACCACATTCGCCACCAATCTAAACATCCCCATCGGCCTCATCCCCTACAAGGATGGCGTGCTCGGCTTCAGCATCCCTTACATTTACTATTTTGCTGACACCAACCACGATGGCCAGGCCGATACGCGCGAAATTGTCCTCGGCACCTTCGGCTTCGACCGCGACACCCACGGTCTCACCAGCGCATTTCGTCGCGGCTACGATGGCTGGATTTATGCCGACCACGGTTTCAATAACAACACCATCCTCACCGCCAAGGACGGCAGCACGATCACCATGAACTCCGGCAATTGCTATCGTTTCAAGCCGGATGGCTCACACGTCGAGCAACACAGTTGGGGCCAGGTGAATCCCTTCGGCCTTATGTTCGATACCTTTGGCGATCTCTGGTCCGCCGATTGCCATAGCAAACCGGTCTATATCCTCCAGCGCGGCGCTCATTATCCCAGCTTCGGCAAACCCCACGACGGCCTCGGCTTCGCTCCGGAAGTCGTTTCGCATCTCCACGGCTCCACCGCCATCGCTGGCATCGTCTATTATGCCGCCACAAATTTCCCCGCCGAATATCAAGGCAATACCTTCATCGGCAACGTCATGACCTGCCGCATCAATCGCGATTCCTACGTCGAGCACGGTTCCACCCGTCCCGGCAAGGAAGAGCCGGATTTCCTCAGTTGTGATGATCCCTGGTTCCGTCCGGTGGACATCCAACTAGGCCCCGACGGCGCGATTTACGTTGCCGATTTCTACAACCGCATCATCGGCCATTACGAAGTTCCGCTTGACCATCCCGGCCGTGACCGCGAACGCGGCCGCATCTGGCGCATCGTCTACACGGGCAAAGGCGTGACCTCCGGTGCAATAACCGCCAACAAGCCCGCTAAACTGGAAAACTACGACCTCTCAAAATCTTCCGCCACCGATCTCACGCGCACGCTCGGCCATCCCAACATCACGTTGCGCATGCTCGCGATGAATCAACTCGTTGACCGCATCGGCCAGCCTGCCATCAAGCCCGTTGCCAAAATGATGCGCGACAAAAAATCCAACGCCTTTCAAAAAATCCACGGCCTCTGGGTTCTGCAACGTCTCAATGCCTTGGACTATAAAATCCTCGCTGCTGCCGCTAAGGATTCCGATCGCGGCGTCCGCACCCACGCCATGCACATTCTTTCCGAAATCGAAAAACTCACCTCCGACCAACACAATCTATTGTTGGCTGGTTTGCGCGATTCCGACGGCTTCGTCCAACGTGCCGCCGCGGATGCCCTCGGTCGCCATCCCCAGTTTGAAAACGTCCATCCCCTGCTCGACGAACTCGCGCGTGTTCCCGCTGATGACGTCCAACTTCACTACGCCACGCGCATGTCGTTGCGCAACCAATTTCGTGGCACGGATAGTTTCAGCCGCATAGTCAGCGGCAATTTTACCGAAGCCGGCGAGCGCGCCATTGCAGACATCTCCACCGCAGTGGAATCTCCCGCCTCCGCGCAGTTTCTCTTGAACTTCATCCAAAAGTATTCCGAGCCGCGCGAAACTCTCAGCGCGCACCTGAAGCACATCGTCCGCTACCTTCCCGCCTCAGATCTGCCCACACTCGCCAACGTCGCCGAAAAATCTTTCGGTGATGATTTGGATTTCCAAGTCTCCATTTTTAAATCCGTTCAGGAAGGCGCAGCCCAACGCGGCGGCGCTTTACCTGATAATGTACGCGAATGGGCTTCACGCCTCGCCGCCAAGCTTGCCAATTCCATTGAAGATGCTTCCACCTGGATCAACCTGCCCATCGAAGGCATGGGCCCAACTCCCTCTCCCTGGTTTGTGCAACCACGCCCTTCCACCGATGGCAATAAGAACAGTCTTTTCCTTTGCAGTCTTCCCCCCGGCGGCGAACAACTCACCGGCATTCTTCGCTCCAAAGTGTTTAACATTCCCGCGAAGCTCAGCTTCTTCGTCGCCGGTCACGATGGCCCTCCCGGCAAGCCCGCCCAGAAAAAGAATTTCATCCGCCTCCGCGCCGCTGACACCGGCGAATTGCTCCAGGAAGCCAACCCTCCGCGCAATGACACCGCCCACCCTTATGATTGGGACCTCAGCCAATTCGCTGGTCGCCAAGGCTATTTGGAATTGGTCGATGGCGATAATGGCGACGCCTATGCCTGGCTCGCTGCAGGCCGCTTCAAGCCTGCCGTTGTAAAAATGCCCGAGCTCGATCCCCGCCGCACTGCCGAACGCCAGCGCATCGCCGCGGAAATCGCCCGCAATCTCAAAATCACCGCGCTCGCCCCGCAACTCACCAAATGGCTCACCAATCGCACCACCGATGTCGATGCCCGCGAACTCTCTGCTCGCGCCCTGCTTTCCTGGGAACCCGTCGCGCCTCTGGCACTGGCCGGAAGAATCCTCAACGACGCCACCGAACTCATGCCCGTCCGCGAAAAAATGGCCGAAGTCCTCTCGCAACAAAACTCCGCCCCCGCCCGCAACGCCCTCCTCGATGCCTTGCGTAATGCGCCCGAACGTCTCCAAATCCGCCTCGCCATGGCCCTCGCCAGCTCACCAGATGGCGCCGAAGCCTTGTTCCGTTTGGTTTCAGAGAAGAAAGCTTCCGCCCGTCTCATCATGGAGCGCAAAGTCAAGGAACGCCTCACCGCCACCAAAGTTCCCAACCTCAATGACCGCCTCACCCAGCTCACCAAGGGTCTCTCGCCCCTCGACGAGAAAATCCAACAACTTATTGATAAGCGTTATGCGGGCTACAATCTCACCAAAGTCTCGGTTGCCACCGGCGCGACCATCTTTGTAAAAAATTGTGCCGTCTGTCATTCCATTGATGGCAAGGGCGCGCTGGTCGGCCCGCAGCTCGACGGCGTCGGCGGTCGCGGCCTCGAACGCATCATGGAAGACGTGCTTGATCCCAATCGCAACGTTGACCCCTCGTTCCGCTACAGCACCGTCAACTTGAAGGACGGCCAATCCATCAGCGGCCTGCAACGTCGCGAAGAAGGCCAGGTCATCGTTTTCGTGGATGCCACCGGCAAGGAAATTTCCGTGGCGAAGAAGGACATTGAAAGCCGCACCGAATCCGAATCCTCCCTCATGCCCGATAACTTTTCAGAGATGATCCCCATCGAGGATTTTAATAACCTGATGGCCTACCTCATCTCGCACGGTTCAAAAAAATAGCAGAGATCTAATTAATCACCCCCGTAGCCGCGTCTCGCCAGAGCGCAGCTAACTCAAAGGTGCGCGACGTTCACGTCGCTTCAATATCACCACTCCCAGACCGTAAAGCACCACGACAAGCCTCAATCAATATTCGTAGCGTCTCGGCAGAGCGCGGCTGACATTTCTTTGTTTAGTAAGGAGCTAATCTTGATTCATCCCACGCTGCTGATAAAAAGCCTGGTCATTCAAGGGACGTGAACGTCGCGCTCCTTTAGTCTTCCCGGACTTATTTGGCTCAACCCTACCATGGAGGTTTGGAAAGCGGCCGCAATTACTTTTTCTTCTCACCGTTTTCTATCCGCTTCAAAGCCTTCGCCGCCGCATCACGAATGGACGCAGTCCCGGATTTCCCAGCCTTCCGCAATACCGGGATCGCCGCCTTTGCCGCTGGACCAGCTTGACGAAAAGATTCTATGGCTATGATTTGATC
>JAQGPC010000009.1 GCA_028293285.1 Pedosphaera sp. | reverse complement strand
AAAGAATGATTTTACCTTCGCTCGCAGTAATCTCTTTCAGGAAAGCTTTTAATCGATCTTCAAATTCTCCACGATATTTCGCGCCTGCGATCATCGCGCTCAAATCCATGGCCACGAGTTTTTTGTTTTTAAGCGATTCCGGTATGTCACCACTTATGATGCGTCGCGCAAGGCCTTCAGCAATGGCTGTCTTGCCCACGCCCGGCTCGCCGATAAGCACGGGATTGTTCTTCGTGCGCCGCGTCAATACTTGCATCACCCGCCGGATTTCCTCATCGCGTCCAATGACCGGATCAATTTTTCCCGACCGCGCCAATGCTGTAAGATCACGCCCATATTTTTCGAGCGCCTGAAACTTGTCTTCGGGGTTTTGGTCCGTCACCCGCTGGTTGCCCCGCAATTCCGCCAATGCTTTCAGCACGTCATTGGACTTGATGCCATAAGTTTGTAATATTTTCTTCAAACCCGGGCTCGCTTCTGAAAGCAACCCCAATAGCAGGTGCTCCGTGCTGACATACTCATCCTTCAACTTTTCCGCTTGTGCCTGTGCTGCATCCAAAGCGCGCTTCAGCGAATTGCCCAGAAAAGTATCGCTCGAACTGATTCCCTGCACCTTGACGCGCTTTTGAATCGCCTGCTCCAAGTCCGAACTCAATTGTTCCACGGGCACACCCAGTTTTTCGAGCAGGGGTCGGACCAGACCATCCTCCTGCTCAATCAATGCCGCTAAAAGATGTTCTCCATCAATCTCCTGGTTTGAATGCTGATGCGCAAGCCGCTGTGCGTCCTGCAATGCGGCCTGAGCTTTTGTGGTAAATCGTTCCAGTTGCATAATCCTCTTTTACTATCCTAAGAAATTAAAAGCCATGACTACCCATAAGTTGCCAAAATGTAACCCTTTCTGCCCTGACATTATAGCTAACCAAATATTTGTGACAATCCACCTTCATCTCTTCCCTCCTTTTTACAATACGTCATTTCAAACGTGAATAAAACTTACTTTTTATCGTCCATTTTCTTAAGCCGCATTCTGCACATCAACTTTGATGTGGATTTCTGCATTTCGGCAGGCTGGTTTTGATTAGAGTTTATGAACAAGTACATGCAGCCTCAGAGTCTGGAGTTGCGAGTCCACAAACGCGCAGCTTTTACGCTGATTGAACTCCTCGTGGTCATTGCCATTATTGCGATTTTGGCCGGCCTGCTTCTCCCTGCTCTTTCAAAGGCCAAGCTCAAAGCCAAGACCACTCAATGCTTGTCCCAACTCCGGCAAAGCGGTGTGGCGATGAACCTCTACCTGCCTGAATTCAATGAACGCTATTTTTGGACCAATGACAACGTCGCTCTCAACGGCATGGAATGGTTCGTTTGGGGTGGTCGCACCAACGGCAACCTCTTTGTTTCCGGCCAAGGCGGCATCTTCAACCGCATCGACCGTCCGCTCAACTATTACGGCGTCACCGAAGCCACCGCCACCTGCCCCTTGGACAAAGGCCGTTCCGATACAATTGATGCCAATGGTAACAAATTCACTCTCTTCGAATGGGTCGGTAACTCCTACATGTTCAACTTCGGCGGTTATCCTCCCTTCACGAGCGGCGGATTGGATGCCGTCAATGCCAACAGCTTAATCAATTCCTCAAAGACTTTGCTCTTTGCCGACAGTGTTGTTGCCTTTCCTTCAAACCCTTCCGGTTGGCACAAGGATAACCCTTCCGGCAACGTCCTTCTTGCTGATGCGCATGTAGAATTTCACACGGCCCTGAGTGTAACGAACCTTATCTGGTAGCCCTTCTTTCTCTGCGACTGCTACAGGTTTTCTCTCTTGTCAGTTAATGGTGGGTTAACACCCCGCCAAATAATTTTGTTAATTATTTGGCTTGGACAGTGAATGTCCAACCCCTCCCTTTAGGTTTATGTCGTAAAACGAAAGATACGTTTATGACAAACAAACAACTCGAACTGGGATTGGCAGGATCAAATCAGTGCCCGCGCACCGTTCAGCGTCAGCGCCAAGCCAACCGTGCCACCTGGTGGTTCCATCAGATGCATCAATTGGTTGACCAAGCTGTTGAATGGGAACCGGCCCCTCGCTTTCAGATGGAAGAGCAAATCTGGCTCACCGTGACACCCAAACAAAATTCCAAGCAGAACTAAGTCGTGGCCATCACGAGCCTGCCGATTGGTTTCCTCAGGAGACGCCTTTTCAAGGCGTCTCCTCTCCTTCAGTCAAGCGTAGTTTGATGGTCTTTTTCCGTTTTCCTCTGCGTAGTTTGGTATTGGCAAAAACGGTCACCCTTCATCAATTTTCGCCATAATTTGGCTGCTATCAGCTTGGCCAGCCAAAATTCAAGCTATCTTATAACAATGGAAGGGTGCTTGGCCCAACAGTTTGCATTGTTTGAATGAAAGCCGCAGGGTAACGTCTATCAAGATAACGGTAATGAATGCAGAAGGGTATATACATGAATAAAACTAATAAGTATGCCAAAAAGACAGGCTTGTTGCTTGGCAGCGGATTGTTAGCCGTGTTGGTTGGTTGTACTACCTATGTTGAAGCGCCACGCTCTCCGCAGGTATATGCTCCGGCAGCACCCGTCGAGGTTCCGCCCACTCAAGTGTATAATCCTCCTGCACCTGCCGAAACACCGGTTTATGTCCCACCGCAGCCGGTGCAAATTACTTATGTCATACGCGAGGAGCGGGATTTTTATCAGCCACTCAGCCGTTATGGGCGTTGGGTGAGTGTTGGAGAGTACGGACAATGCTGGGTTCCTTCCCAGGTTAATCCGGACTGGCGTCCCTACACGAATGGTCATTGGGAGAGTACCGATGCCGGATGGTATTGGGCGAGCGATGAGCCGTGGGGTTGGGCCACGTATCATTATGGGCGCTGGGATTGGAACCCGGATTTCGGCTGGATCTGGGTACCGCAAACGCAGTGGGCTCCTGCCTGGGTATCATTTCATGAGGGTGGTGGTTACGTCGGTTGGGCACCCTTGCATCCATCACAAAGATTTGCGAGGGATCGTTTCGAGCACATGAGGGATAAGCCCGTCGCGCCACGCTCTTATGTCTTTGTCAAAGAACGGCAGTTCCTTGAGCCTGTCCGTCCCACCACGGTCATCGTGAATAACACCACTATCATCAACAAGACCGTAAACATCACGAACATCAAAGTCGTGAACAACACGGTAATCAACGAAGGCCCGCGCACAACGATCATCGAAAAAGCCAGCGGAAAAAAAGTTCACGCTGTTCCAGCTCGCGATCTGCGGCATCAGCAGGAAGCTGCCGTCCTCGCCGTGCAACCCAAAACTTTGTCTCCCGCCAGCCCAACAATCCAGCCTCCGGCACATCTCCCCACCCCGTCCGAGGATAAGGCTCGCTTGGAACGCCTCGCGAATGAGGCAAAAATCAAAGCACAGGTCGAGGCTCAGAAAAAGGCCAAGGAACAGGAAATAAAACTGGCCCAGTTTGAATCTGCACGATTGGCGAATGAAGCGAAACTTAAAGCCCAGTTCGATGCCCAGAAGTTGGCCGTGGAGCAACAATTAAAACAGGCCGAGACCACGCGTTTGGTAAATGAAGCCAGGGTCAAGGCTGCGCTTGAAGCTCAAAAAAAGGCGAAAGCAGAAGAGATTAAA
>JAQGPC010000004.1 GCA_028293285.1 Pedosphaera sp. | reverse complement strand
AGGCGTAATCACCCCCAAAACAGGACCAACCAGAAAATTTGGAAAGTCACCCCCTCAAAAAAAATCAGCAAACCCTCGTAGAATAAGCGGGTGATTGCTGAGCCATGCTCTTATGGGATAACACTGTACTCAAACTATTGTTATGGTCCAAGCTTTTAGCTATTCTCCGTCCCATGGGTGAATTGCCCCTCACTGAAAGAGAATTAATCCTGGCTGTTTCCGTACCAGTGCTTTACCTCGCCATGGTCCTGTTGGGACGGCGGTTGAAGCGCCATAAAGGTGTTCGGCTCGGCTGGCTTTATCATTTGTTCGCCCTTTCCTTGTCCATTTTCACTCCGGGTTATTTTTTATTTCAATGGCCCTTCATCAAGGAACTGGGAGCACTGACCACAATTTCGGGAGCAATTTTTGTCATCGCGCTCATCGACCGTTTTGTCTGGCAACTTTATTTCCAGCAAAAACATCGGGTCAAAGTTCCGAAGTTTTTCACCGAATTACTTACCATCCTGATTCTCGTCATGGCGCTTTTCCTGGTTCTGCGCCTGGGTTATGGCCTCAATCTTACCGGCCTGCTTTTGGCGCCGGGCATCGTGGCGGTAGTCATCGGCTTGGGCATGCAGGATTTGATGAGCAACATTGTCGCGGGATTGGCTATTCAATTCGGCAAGGCTTTCAAAGAGGGCGATTGGCTCGTCGTGGATAACAAGCACGCGCAGGTCGTGGAAGTCAACTGGCGTTCCACCCGCCTGCTCACCAATGACAGCATCTCATTGGACATTCCCAATCGCGACATGGCGCGTCAGATGATCGTCAATTTGAACCTGCCCGTGCGGCAGCATGCGATGAGGCTATCAGTCAGCATCGATTATACGGTTCCGCCAACGCGCGTTAAAGACGTGCTCCTGCATGCAACAGCCAATGCCAAAGGCGTCTTATCAGAACCTAAACCCAAGGTATATTTAAAGAACTTTGGTGAATTTGCTGTGGAATACGAAATCAAGTTTTGGCTCGATGACCATTCCCTTTACAATGACATTTGCGATTCCATTCGCACGAATGTCTGGTATGGCTTGCACCGTCACGGAATAAAAATTCCTTTCCCAACCCGCACAATCCAACTCCAGCGCCCATCGCGCGACAAGCAGCAGGAAATCCAATCAGCAGCGCGAATTATCCTGCGGCAGCAGCCTCTTTTCAAATGTCTCACGGATGCCCAACTTGATTCTCTGCTCCCCCGTGGCCGCTTGATTCATTTTGGTCGCGGCGAAAAATTGATACACCAAGGAGAGAACGGCGATTCCATGTTCATCCTGGTGGATGGCGAGGCCAACGTGGTGGTGGAACGTAATGGCTCTCCTACGCAGGTCGCCAGCCTTGCATCCGGGGATTGTTTCGGCGAGATGTCGCTGCTGACCGGCGAACGCCGCAGTGCCAGCATCATTGCACATACCGATTGTGAAGTGGTCGAAATTGGCAAACCCGTCATCGCCAACAGCCTTAAAGAAAATCCAGAATTGTTAAACAAGCTCAGCGAATTGCTCGCTCAACGTCAAATGGAAACGGAAGGCATTATGGCAGCCAATGCTCATGCCGGCGTGATTGGCGCAAAACAAACCCAGTATCAAGCGACCTTCCTGGATAAACTTCGCGGCTTTTTTGAGTTGTAACAAAAATAGGAATCTCAAAAAATCTGCCGAATGAAATTAACGGGCTTTTATGCCGCGCCGATCTAAACTCCAACTTTCAAATTCGAAGAACAAATCCAGCGGGCTCTATTGGGTTTTAACCATTGCCTTGGCAATACTGCTCGGCTGGTTCTGGTGGAAATCCGGCAAACCAGCCCAGCCCAAATCCACTTCCGGATCAAAACTAACTCCCAGTGAATTAAGTCCCGTCAAGCGATCCAACGTTTCATCAGTTGGCATTTCAAATTCCGCTCTGTTTTCAACCGCTCCGACAAAATTACCTTCACGGCCAGTGACCGTTGAAACCAATCCGATTGAACCTCAACTTAATACCTTCCCCCGCCCCGTACAAAATGCGTTCGAAGGTCAATTGGCCCTGGCGCAACAAGCCATCTCGCCCGGCTCAATTGATGGAGTCATGGGGTTCCAAACCGAGGCAGCCCTGATGACCTTTCAACACAGGACAAAGCTGCCAGCTACCGGGCAATTGGATCAAACCACCCGGACGAACCTTTTGCTCATTGCTCCACAGTACACTAACTACACCATTACCTCCGATGATCTAGGACGACTGCAACCCGTTGCCAGCACCTGGCTGGGTAAATCCCAACAAACTGCTTTGGATTACGAAAACATTCTCGAACTCGTGGCAGAAAGGGGTTTTGCCAGTCCCACTTTCATCCGCCGGTTGAATCCAAACATTGATTGGACCAACTTGGTTGCCGGAACCAGCGTGAAAATCCCAAATGCTTTTTATCCTGAGGTTCACACCAAGGCAGCATTCGTTAAAATACATCTTACGGGTAAAACTCTGGAAGCTTTCGACGCCAATGACAACCTTCTCGCACACTTCCCCTGTAGTATTGCGCGGCGCGTGGAAAAAAGGCCGGTCGGCGAGTTGCACGTGGCTGTGGTTGCTCCCAATCCCAATTACACTTTCGATCCGGATGTATTTCCGGAATCTGCCGAAGCGCAAAAATTAGGACGAAAATTGATCCTTCCTCCCGGCCCAAACAATCCTGTGGGCGTGGCCTGGATCGGCCTCGACAAGCCTGGCTACGGCATTCACGGCACGCCCAAACCTGAGGAAGTCGGTCGCACGGAATCCCACGGTTGCTTCCGTTTGGCCAATTGGAACGCGGAATACCTGCTGCGATTGATAACCGTGGGTACCACGGTCTATGTGGTGGAATGACCCATGGCAGGTTTTCAACGTCCGGTTAATTTCCTATGCATCGGCAATTTTGAGATGGGAAGTTTAATCCTTGGATGAATGCCAAGTATAGTTTTCACCTGACCAGCCAGGACCGACGGCGTGATTTGCCGCCCAAGATCATTCTTGGCCAGCAGGACACGGAAACCATCACACACGTTGCGCTCAAGTTTCTTGCCTATGTGATTTTCTTTCGCGAACGTCTCCAGATTGAGACCAATCTGCACATGGATAACATTCCGTTTGTTCCAGATTTGGTGCAGTTGGACTATGAGCTTCGCCCTCGTCTTTGGGTGGAATGCGGCGAATGCAGTGTCAATAAGCTCAACAAGCTGGCCGTCAAGGTGCCCGATTCTGAAATCTGGGTCGTCAAACGTTCTCTGCCCGCAGCCGAGCATCTCTTCCAAGCCATGGCAAAAGAGGAATTACGTCGCAACCGTTATAATTTAATCGCATTGGACGAGGAGATGGTTGAAGAGTTTTGCGGGTTGATACGCCCTCGCAATGAACTCCTCTGGGTAAACGGCGAATTCGATCCACCTAATCTGCAATTTGATTTTAATGGCCTGTGGTTCGACGCGCTTTTTACGCTGCTCCGATTCTGAACAGAAAATTCTCAGACTCTTACGCGCGCGGCCAGAGACGTAGCCAAACGCGTTGGGGAGATTGAATTAAAATTTCCTTCAAGAGTTCCTCCATGCTGCGGGCCTGCGGCTCATGCAATCGTCGCGCAAAAATAAACGAGATAAAAAATATGATCGCGGCCGCGGCAAAAAAGATGGTGAAACGGTTCCATTCCAGGTGCAACCAATTGGCTTTTCTCATCCCGATGGCATCAATCAACAATCCCCATGCAATTGGCGAAAGTCCCAGCATTACACTGCCAATTACCGAATAGAGCGCAAAGAAGTGATTGCGCCCCATTACGGGAATGACTGCCATGGCCAGCCGTGTATTGGACATTTGCACCAGCGAAACGAAGAGTCCCATTAACACTTCAAGGATAAGGATAATTGTGAGGCTGGGCTTTATAAGATGTCCGGCAAGCGCCATCCAACCACCCAGCACCAGCATCCAAATAACGAAGGAAAAACTCAGCACCGGCCTGCTTCCCAAACGATCAAGCCGCGGCCCAAGGAACCAAAGGCTGCTCAGCCCACCGACAAACATCACGGAATTTAAAAGCAGTATGCTTCTCTCGCTCATCCCAGTTTCAACTTTAAGATAAGCGACGGTAAAGGTGGTAATTCCGCCATAAGCCACCGACCAGGCAACTACCATGATCAGCAATTTTTTAAACGGCGCGTAATTTGCCATCGCCAGCCACGGCACGGCAGAGGTGGACCTTCGAGCCTCCTCCGGCACAGCTACATCCGGTATGCGCTTAAGAAAAATCAGGCTGGTTGCGCCCATGAGCGCGCTAAAGGCAAAAAGGATCGAGAATTGCCACGCATGCGGATTAGCTCCCAAACAAAAAGCGGAGATGACAAAGGTGATGGCGCTGCACAAATTGGCCCATGCCGCATCCAGCATCAGGTATTTGCCACGCAAGGATTGCGGCACGAGCGCCGTAATCCACGGCAACCATGCGCAACTTGAGATGCCGCGCGAAAGATTGAAGCAGAACAGCAACATCAATATTAATGAAAGACAACTTTTGGCATCCAGAAAACCACCCGCCAACGGAACCAGGGCCATTCCAAAGATAAACATCACGCGCGTGCCCCACCCCCCATAAACGAATCGTTTGTATCCAACGCGATGCACAAAATTAGCGGCGGGAATTTGGAAAATTACCAATAGTGGCATCATGCCAGCAATAATCCCCAGCACGGTTGCACTGGCACCAAGGGTTTTGGCGTATAACACCATCGGACTGCTGAGAACAATTTGAAATGATAGCGCATTGAAACTCGCGAACCGAAAGGCGTTATTCAGACCCTTGGGGAAAGAGTCGATTTCTTTTTCCGGACTTAAACTTGTTATGGAGTTACTCACGCGCGAATGAATCATAGATCGCAACAACCAATTGCGCGAGTGCCGAAAGTTCGCTTGGGAAGTGAAAATCTTTTAACTTATGTAACAAAGTCACTCGCCTGTTCGTCTTGAAAAGAAGCAGATGAGGAGAAATGAATTAATTTGTGTTGTGTGGCAACTATTTGTTCAGTTTAACCTGCAAATAACTTGACATTATGAGTTCTGAAGAACAGGATAGACTACATCTTTTATGAAAAGCAAAAGTATATGTACTGGTCTTTTGCTCATTATTGCAATTCTCTTCAAGATTACCCTTTCAGCTCAGACACCGCCTGTTTTGACTCCGGTGTCCACCAATGCAGGTCAGGCAAATCTCAGCTTCACACCCTATCCTTCAGCACAGGGTTATACCTTTCTCAGCGCGACAAATCTGAACTTGCCCTTCTTACCCAATACCAATTTCTTCCTGGCACCTTATAATCAGGCGACAAACAAGGTTGTTTACGGTGCGATTGCCGTCACCAATATCACCGCAAGCTACGCGTGGCGGCTCTCCAATGCTCCACCGAAAGGTTTTTACAAGTTGCAGATTACCCCGATGAACAGCAATTCGTTGCTGTCTGCCATTGCACTGAATCGTCTTGCTTATGGCCCCACTCCTGATGAGTTGGAAAGGGTTTTGACCAGCAGCAATGCAATCACCGCCCAAGGCTTCATTAATGAACAACTGGCCCCTTGGAACATCACCGAGACAATTGACACCGCGCCCGCCGTTGCCACTATTCAATCAAAGTTCTCGGAAGCGACATCCGTTATCGCAACAAATAATGCCAGCACCAACGCCAGTATCGCTGACTTGCGGGCCTGGCATGTCCTTCGCGCCGTCGGAGCCAAGCGCCAGTTGCTCGAAGTTCTGCTTCAATTCTTTGAAAACCATTTCGTCACTCAGTTTACCAAATCAGACAATTACTTCGACACTTTCGGTTTTGACGGTGTCACTGCCAGCCGGGTGGCGGCCCAGTTCGAGTATCTGGAAAACGAGAATTGGCGCAATGCACTCCTCAATCCCAATTGCACTTTTTACGACCTCTTAAAGATCAGCGCGGAAAGCCCTGCGATGATCATCTATCTGGATACCGTCCTCAGCAAGGGCAATGGCAACAACGTCGCCAATGAAAATTATGCGCGCGAACTGATGGAACTCTTCACCATGGGTGTCAACAATGGCTATGACCAGAACGATATTACCGTCATGTCCCGCTGCTGGACTGGCTGGTTTGTGCAGAAAGTGGCGGTCGAGGATGCGACCAATCGTTTTGCACTCGCCCTGGGTGGCACCGTTAATACCAACATAGGCGTTTGGGCATTCTCTTACAAAACCAGTACCCATAACATCGCCGCGAAGTCAATCTTTCCAGGCAAAACAGTGCCCGACCG
>JAQGPC010000002.1 GCA_028293285.1 Pedosphaera sp. | reverse complement strand
GCCCTGGATGGGATGGAGTTATTCGATGCGGGCTTTTTTGGATTAAGCCCGCGTGACGCGTCGATCATGGATCCGCAGCATCGGCAATTCCTGGAATGTGCCTGGGAGGCGTTGGAACATGCGGGTTGTGACCCGGAAACTTATCCGGGCGCCATCGGTGTGTTCGCCGGCAGCGGGCGCGTCTCCTATCTCACCTACCATTTGCTGCCCAATCGTGCCTTGATGGAATCGGTGGGAGAATTTCTCCTGCGGCACACGGGCAACGACAAGGATTTCCTGGCCACGCGCGTATCTTATGAATTCAATCTCAAGGGGCCGAGTCTCAATGTGCAAACCGCCTGTTCCACATCACTGGTGGCGATTCACCTCGCCTGCCAAAGCCTGCTTATGGGCGAGTGCGATGTGGCGTTGGCCGGCGGGGTGACCATTCTTCTGCCACAGGATCAGGGTTATCTCTATCGTGAGGGCGAGGTTCTTTCCCCGGATGGACATTGTCGCGCGTTTTCTGCAGAGGCCAAGGGCACAGTCTTTGGGAATGGAGCCGGAGTAGTGGTGTTAAAACGGATGGAAGAGGCGGTGCGTGATGGCGACACGATCATGGCCATAATTCGCGGAACGGCGGTGAACAATGATGGCTCGATGAAGGCTGGATATCTCGCGCCAAGTGTGAATGGACAGGCCGAAGTGGTTGCGGCAGCCCTCTCCGTGGCTGGCGTGGACGCGGAAAGCATCTCGTACATCGAGATGCATGGGACTGGCACCCCCGTGGGTGACCCGATTGAGGTGGCGGCGCTCGCGCAGGCCTTTCGCAATACCACCGATAAGCCTCAATTTTGCGGTATTGGCTCGGTAAAGACCAACATTGGCCATGTGGATACCGCTGCCGGAGCGGCCAGCTTTATGAAGACGGTGCTGGCACTAAAAAATCGCCAAATTCCGGCTAATCTTCACTACGAAGCACCCAACCCGGAGATTGATTTCGCCCATAGTCCCTTTTACGTGAACAGCAAATTGACCGATTGGCCCGCAGGCGAAACTCCCCGCCGGGCCGGTGTCAATTCGCTCGGCATCGGCGGCACCAATGCCCACGTGGTTTTGGAAGAAGCGCCGGAGGCACCGCCCTCGGGAACATCCCGTCCTCAGCAAATGTTGATGCTCTCGGCTAAAACTGCCACAGCCTTGGAAACCGCCACGAAAAATCTCATTGGGTACCTGAGAGAAAACCCTCGGATCAAATTGGCCGATGTCGCCTGCACATTGCAAACCGGACGGAAACGATTCAGCCATCGGCGCATGGTTGTTTGTGAAAATGCCGAAGATGCCATCAGTGCTTTGGAGTCGGCTGATCCCAAACGGGTTCTGACCACGACTGCGGAGCATACGGAACGACCCGTGGCCTTTATGTTCACCGGACAAGGATCTCAATATGTGAACATGGGGCGTGAGCTTTACGAGTTGGAACCCAGTTTCCGGGAGACTGTGGATCATTGTTCCGAATTGCTCCAGCCGCACTTGGGGCTGGATTTGCGGACGATTCTCTTTCCCGGTTCGGAGCAAGCCGAATGGGCTTCCACTCAAATTCATCAGACGGCCATTACCCAACCTGTCCTGTTCGTCATCGAATATTCACTGGCGGCACTCTGGATGCAGTGGGGCCTGCGACCCGAGGCGATGATTGGACATAGCATTGGCGAGTATGTTGCCGCCTGTCTGGCAGGCGTGTTTTCGCTGGAAGATGCGCTGATGCTGGTGGCCGCTCGTGGCCGGCTTATGCAAGAGCAGCCGGGCGGAGCCATGATCGCCGTGCCACTCCCGGAGGCCGAGCTAACTCCCTACCTTAATGAAAAAATTTCATTGGCCGCCATCAATGGCCCCGGACTGTGCGTCCTTTCCGGGTCCTTCGAAGCGATGGCATCGGTGGAAAAACAACTGGAGGAAAAAGATATTGCCATCCACCGGCTGCACACCTCGCACGCATTTCACTCCGCCATGATGGAACCGATGCTGAAACTTTTTGCGAATAAGTTCGGCAAGATACGGCTGCAACCGCCACAGATTCCGTTTTTGTCCAATGTGACTGGCCGCTGGATCACCGCCGAGGAAGCCACCAATCCCGAATATTGGCTGCGGCATGCCCGACAAACCGTACGCTTCTCTGAAGGCTTGCAAACACTTTTGCAGGACTTTGACGGGGTTCTGCTGGAGGTGGGGCCGGGACGCACATTGAGCCGCTTAACCATGCAACATCCGGCCAGGAATGCAGATCAAGTAGTGCTGACTTCATTGCGCCATCCAGAGGACGAGGGTTCGGATCTCGCTTTTCTTCTGCGATCTCTCGGGCAGGCATGGTCGGCCGGAGTAAGAGTGGACTGGGCCGGTTTTTACGCACAGGAGCGCCGGTGCCGAGTTTGCCTGCCGACCTACCCGTTCGAACATCAACGTTACTGGATAGAGCGCGGCGAACTGTCCCTGGCAGCGGAGCTGAACCCGAATGGATTATCCAAAAAGCCGAATTTAGACGATTGGTTTTATCAGCCATCCTGGAAACGTTCTCCCTTGCCGTTCTCGAGCAGGGCTGCCAGCACGAAAAAAAGCTGTTGGCTCATTTTTGAAGATCTGTCCGGGCTCGGGTCGCGATTGCGTCAGCACTTGGAAGTGCAGCCGGATGCTCCCGTTGGACCGATGGCGGAGCCAGCCCAAGCACCAGAAATCATTTCGGTGCGAATCGGCGGGCGATTCTGGAAGTTAAGCGACCACCTTTTCATCATCGATCCCCATAACGCAGCAGACTATTGGCGCGTAATTAAGGAACTGGCCGACAGCGGCCGCATGCCGGAAAGAATTGTGCATTTCTGGAACGTGAGTATGAACGAAGATGATTCAACGCCAGTCGCGTCAAACCAGAAAACTGCTGATTTTAGTTTTTACAGCTTGTTGTTCCTGGCCCAGGCCATCGGCCAGGCCGGGTGGACTCACCCGATGCAATTGGCGATTGTTTCTCAGGGAATGCAGGCGTTGGCTGGTGAGCCAGTCTCCCAACCCGCCAAGGCTCTCTTGCTCGGACCCTGCAAGGTAATCCCACGTGAATTTCCCAATCTCCAATGTCGCAGCATCGATTTTGAACTGCCCAAGCCGGGTTCGCACGAGGAGCAAAGGCTGCTCCAATTACTGGAGTCTGAATTTGAAGCATCGCCTCAAGCCCAGGTCGTGGCCTATCGCGGGTCGGGACGCTGGGTGCAGACCTATGAGCCCGTTCGTCTCGCAACGACAACCGGGAATAACGGAATACTCCCGACTGCCCCAGTTGCCAGCGAGGAGCAAGTCTCGCCCCCCATTCTGGATCTGTCCCACCGGAAGAGCAAAGATGCCGCTTCGAACCTGACGGGCTTGCAGGCATCCGGCCAGCTTGCACCGCAGGTTCTCTTGGGAGGCGAAGGGCTTACAGAAAAATCGGAAGTCCGGCGAATGACTATTCCTTCCGTACGGCCTGGCGGCGTTTATCTGGTTACTGGCGGCCTGGGTGGGCTGGGGCTGGAAATAGCCGGCTATTTGGCCAATAAGGCTCCCATTAAATTAGTGTTGGTCGGACGGACTGGATTGCCGCGGCGCGAGGACTGGGAAAAAATCCTCGCTGCAACGGATACGGGCGACAAAGTCCATCGTGCCATCAAGCAAGTGCAAATGCTCCAGGCCGGCGGAAGTGAAGTGATGGCCGCCGCCGCGGATGTCTCCAAACGGGAGGAACTGCAACCGGTGCTCGAAGAGGCGCAGCAACGATTTGGCGCCATTCACGGCGTCATCCATGCCGCCGGCGTTCTTGATGATTGTCTCATCCAAATGAAAACACTTGAAGGGGCCGAACGCGTTCTCGCTCCAAAAGTGACCGGAACGTTGCTGTTGGAGGAACTGTTGGCCCACACCAAGCTCGACTTTCTGGTGCTCTTTTCTTCGGTTAGCGCGCTCGCGGGGGTGCCCGGTCAGGTGGATTACTGCGCGGCCAATGCGTTCCTCGACGCATTTGCTCAATGGAAAACGGCGAAGGACGATACTTGGACCGTGGCCATCAACTGGGGGGCCTGGCAAGAAGTCGGCATGGCGGCGGAACTGGCCGCCCGGATGGAAGGTTCAGACCAATCGCTCCCCGATGGCGTATCGCGACATCCATTGCTTGCCGGTCACGTCACCGAACAACTTGCGGAAAAGATTTTCTCAAACGAGTTGTCGATCCGGCACTACTGGGTTTTAAGTGAACACAAATTCCAGGGAGGAGAAGCCGTGATTCCCGGCACAACGTATCTTGAGATGGCCCGGGCGGCATTCCAAAAAGACAATGAAGGCGGGATGGTCGAACTGCGTGACGTGCTGTTCATCGCTCCGCTTGAGGTTGGCTCCGCGGAGACGAAGCCGATGCGGCTACGGCTCAAGCCCGGCGACGCCGCTTCAGAATTTGTAGTTGAAAGCCGCCGGGGAATCGAGTGGCAGGAACATGCCCGCGGGACTGTCGCCCGGATCAATCCGGGCGCGCCACAACGGGTTTCGTTACCGGACATTTTAAGCCGATGCAACCGGGAGGAGAGGGTTTTTGCGGGCTCCAGGCCCGAAACCCGGGAAGACCGCTACTTCTTTTTAGGACCGCGTTGGAATTGTCTTAAACGAATTCACTTTGGCAGCGATCAGGCGGTGGCGTTCATGGAGTTGCCGGAGCAGTTTCTGGCCGACCTCGATTTATTCAAAATGCATCCGGCCATGCTGGATTGGGCCACTTCCTTCGCGTTGCATTTGATTGAAGGCTATGAAGCCAGCGAGTTGATGTACATTCCATTTTCCTACAAGCGACTGCGCATGCACGCACCGCTCTCCCGGCACATTTACAGTCACGCCCGGTGTCTTGAGCCATCCAACCAGGCAATGCCGACGTTTAATCTCACTATTACAGACCCCGACGGGGTCGTACTCGTGGAAATCGAGGAGTTCTCGATGAAGGGCATTCAGCCAATGGACCACACCAAAGCCGCATCGAAGACCGGCCAGGAGCGATCTCCCCGGCCTGGCACGCTTCATTTCGACCTGCAATCGGCCATCGCACCCGCTGAAGGTCTGGCAGCGTTGGATCGGATTCTCAGCCGCCCGGGGCTCCCGCAAGTGGTGGTTTCACCTCAGGACTTGCCCGTCTGGTTGGAACGATTCAACCGCGACTCCGGGCCGTCCGCCTCACTCGAAAACAAGGCGGCTGCCACGGCGAATCGCCAGGCTCGCCCCAATCTTACTACTCCTTATCTTGCGCCGCGCGACGAACTGGAAAGAGGACTGGTCAGGATCTGGGAAGAAGCTTTGGGGTTGGAAGGCATCGGAGTCGAAGACAATTTCTTCGAACTGGGCGGACACTCCTTGCTGCTCACCCAGACTATCACACGCATGCGCAAGCTCCTGCCCATGGAGATCTCCGTGCGCAAGCTGTTCGCCCGGCCCACCATCACGGCGATCGTGACCGAAATCGCCAAAGCTCCGGCGCTCGAACCAGCCGATCAAATGCCCAGCCTGGTGGCTATCCCACGTGAAAGCCTGCGGGCAAATCGTTTGACTCGCACAAATATCCAGGCGCCTTCGGCAGAACTACCGGAATAATCATTATGACTATATCAATACCCGACAGTACCAATCAGGAAAATGCTGCGACAAACCTGAAGGCCGCAGATGAGATATATGTTGCTCCCCTTTCATTCTCGCAACAACGGTTGTGGCTGATGCACCAACTGGATTCGTCCAGCCCGGTTTACGTTCTTCCGGCGGCTTTTCGCTTGAAAGGAAAACTCGATGTCAGCGCGCTCGCAAGGGCTTTGAATGAGATCCTGCGGCGTCATGAAGTTCTGCGCACCACCTTCTCTTTTGAGAACGGCGAACTGAGGCAAATCATTGCTCCATCAATGGAACTGCCTCTGAAAATGATGGATCTGCGGCAAATACCGGATACGGAAATGGAAGGAGAAATGGCGCGCCTGATCAATGTCGAAATACGGCGTCCATTTAACTTCAGCGAAGGCCCATTGGTGCGGGCAACTTTAATGAAATTGAGTGCGGAGCGGCACGCGCTGGTCCTCAATTTAAATCATATGGTCGCGGACGGTATTTCCTGCGGCATCATGGGACGGGAGTTGGAGTTACTCTATGCAGCGTTTACCAATGACCAGGCTTCACCTCTGCCGCCCTTATCGCTGCAGTATGCCGATTACACGATCTGGGAACAGCGATGCATGCAGGAGAAACGGTTGCAATCGCAACTCGCCTATTGGAAAAAGCAACTCGGAGGCCCGCTGCCAGTCCTTGAGCTGCCAGTTGATCGGCCGCATCCGGCCCGGCAAACGTTCAACGGCGCCTTGTTGCCCATCGAGCTTTCCCTATCCCTTACCGACAAACTGAAAGCTTTGAGCCGGCGGGAACAAGCTACCTTATTCATGACGCTTCTCACCGCCTACAAGGTGTTGCTGTATCGCTACACCGGACAGTCGGATTTGCTGGTTGGCGCGCCCGTGGCCAATCGCGATCGCGAGGAACTGGAGCCGATGATTGGATTCTTTGTTAACCTGCTGGTTTTCCGGACTCCGATGTCAGCTGACCTGAGTTTTCGCACCTGCTTGCAGCGAGTGCGCGAGGTCACCTCAACTGCCTACGAAAACAAAGATGTGCCTTTTGAAAAGCTGGTCGAGGAACTGCGACCGGAGCGCGATCCGGGTCATCATCCTTTGTTCCAGGTGTTGTTCGCGTTCCATGCCGCGCCCATTGATCTGAATCTGGCCGGCTTGAAATGCGAAACCAGTCCCGTGGATAACGGCGCGGCCAAGTTTGATCTCTATTTTGAACTTTGGGAGAAGGATGGCTGTGTCCAAGGCCGCATTGAATACAACACCGATCTCTTTGACTCAGCCAGAATTGCCCGGATGGCAGGGCATTATAAAACTCTCTTGGAAGGCATAGTGGCAAATCCAGAAGAACTCCTGTCAAAACTGCCTCTTTTAACGGAACCCGAGCAGCATCAAGTGCTGGTCGAATGGAATCAGACGCAACGAACGTTTCCCCAGGATCAATGCATTCATCAGTTATTCGAGGCTCAGGTGCAACGAAGTCCGCGGGCGGTCGCGCTGGTTTGTGACCAGCAGAGTCTGAGTTATGCAGAGTTGAATTCCCGGGCCGATCGACTGGCGGAACGACTGCGCGCTTGGAATGTGGGGCCGGAAACTCTGGTTGGCGTCTGTCTTGAGCGGTCGCCTGTGCTCCTGACCGCTCTGCTGGCCATCCTCAAGGCCGGGGCAGCCTACGTGCCCCTGGATCCGGCATATCCGCAGGAGCGTCTGCACTTCATGATGAAAGATGCACGTGCTTCAGCGCTCTTGACCCAGGAAAAATTTGCCAATCAATTTGCCCTGCCAGAAATAGATATAATTTACGTTGATGCGCAAAGCGGAGACTTGCTCCCGCGATCCGTGCCAGAATTCCCGGCAGGTTCGGTTGCGTCCACCAGCAGCACGAATTCACAGACCAGCGAGCCGGCAAGCCAACTCGCCTATGTGCTTTATACCTCCGGCTCAACCGGCCGTCCCAAGGGTGTTGCCATCGAGCATCGCAACGTGGTGAACCTCATCCATTGGGCGGGGGAATTTTTTGCGCCAGAAGAGTTGGCGGGGGTGTTGGCGTCCACTTCCGTATGTTTTGATCTGTCAATCTTTGAACTTTTTGTACCGTTAAGCTGCGGCGGCAAGGTCATCCTGGCTGACAATGTAATGCTCTTGCCCAATTTACCTGCCGCCCACGAGGTGACCCTGGTCAATACTGTCACCTCGGCCATGGCCGAGTTACTGATTATAATCGGGCTGCCCGGATCTGTGCGGGTGATCAATCTCGCTGGTGAGCCGCTGGCACCTCAATTGGTAAATCAGATTTACGAGGCCCACGCTCCGATTCAGAAGGTCTACGATTTGTATGGTCCGACAGAGGACACCGTCTATACCACAGTTGCCTTAAGAAGGCCAAATGCCCCCGCCACCATCGGACGGCCAGTGGCTAATAAACAAATTTATATCCTAAACCAACAGTATCAACCCGTCCCAGTAGGAGTAACCGGCGAAGTGTTCATCGGCGGGGCGGGGCTGGCCCGCAGCTATCTCCATCAACCCGGGCTGACCTCTGAAAAATTTATTTCAAGTCCCTTCCATCCCTCCGCCCGGCTATACCGCACTGGTGACCTGGCCGCTTATTTGCCTGACGGGAATATCAAGTTTCTTGGCCGGACGGATCACCAGGTAAAGCTGCGCGGTTATCGCATTGAACCGGGAGAAATTGAAGCGGTGTTGAAATTGCATACTGCGATTGCAGAAGTAGTCGTCCATCTTCAGGGAGAAGTTCTGGGAAACAGGCAACTGGCAGCCTATCTCATTTTGGAACCTGGACATGCGACTACGGAAAATGAGTTGCGTCAATTTGCCAGGAATCGGTTGCCAGACTACATGGTGCCCTCGACATTTCTGACCTTGGAAGCATTGCCCCGGACCCTCAACGGGAAGATAGATCACAGAGCCCTGGAGTTATCAGGCGCTGGACGGCTTGACCCCGGCCAGGAAGTTGTGACGCCGCTTACGACAGTTCAAGAGCAATTGGCTGAAATTTGGACAACCGTTCTCGGCGTTCAACAGGTGGGGATCAATGATAATTTTTTCCATTTAGGCGGCCACTCCTTGCTGGCCATGCGAATAAGCTTCCGCATATGCCAGGCATTTAATGTCGATATCTCCATGATAGCCCTTTTCGAGGCGCCCACAATCGCGGAACTCGCGACAATGATCGAAGCTCAGTTGCCAAGTGACGAAGTAACTTAACGCCTGGGAGGCATCGGCCTCTTAATAAAGGACGTGTTACTCAGTCACGAAGTTGCTACTAAAGCGGGTAAAATTTACTGAACCACCACCGCGCGATAAAACCGGGGGTTTGCATTGGAGGCCGTAGGATCAGTGAATCTTAGCGACCCAAAAGTGTTTGTAAATGTCGCCAACGTCCCCCAACTTGCCAGATTCGTGCTTACCTCAATCCGATATTTTCCACCTATCTCACCAGTGAAATTAAACAGCATGCTCCCGCTCATCGCAGCACCGGGGAAGTGTTGAATTCCCATTTCCGGCCGTTCTGTGAAATTTGCCGTGATCACCTTGCTGGTATCCAATGAAAGGTTCAGGTTCACGTTCGTTCCATAGCCGCTGCTCCAACCTGAGAAACTCTGCCCGGCATCCGGCTGCGCCATTAACGTCACATTCTGCGAAAGCTGGTAAACATTCTGCTGTGGAACTTTGCTTACTTGACCGCTTCCATTAATCAATACCGTCAAAGAAACTTGGCCACCGTTCAACGCACCAAAGGAAGCTGTGACGCTGTTGTTCGATCTGACAACTGGATAACTGATCGGATTAAGGCTTCCATTTGTTCCACCGCTCCACTGCACAAAATAATTTCCTGCATTTGGAACTGCAGTCATCCGCACTGCGGTTCCGTACGGATATAGTCCGCCGGGTGGATCCAACATAATAGCACCTCCGCCGACGACCGAAGTATTCACGACCGTACCGAAAACCGCCTGGACTGACTTGTCGCGCGTCAGAACGATGCTGTTGGACGGATTGGCCCCGCCAACATCTCCCGACCAGCCTAAAAAACTCCAGCCATTGCTCGGTGTCGCGGTGAGATTGACCATCGCATTGCCCGGAAAGAAGTTCGTTGGGGAATCCGAAACCACCGTTCCACCCCCTGCTGTAGTTACTAATAGTCGCCGTCGCACATTTAAGGTGGGCGATTGAGAGAAATCAGCCACTCCAAAAAATTCTCCTCGTGGCAACGCGGTGTAATTCGTTCCAGGATCATCCGTATGCCGCAGCGTTCCCAGCGAAGTCCCCTCCTCTCCCTGAAGCAACCACCAATCTCCAACCATATAAAGCCGCCCAAAAGCATCCGCGGCCATTCCCGGCAATCGCCAAACCAGTCGTCCGCTTTGGTCCATAACCAATCCATGATCGAGAATCGGCGTATTGGCAAAAAGCGGCACGCTCATCATGTGGAAGTCCTTAAACTCCTGGTTGCCGGATTGCCGATTGGTGCGCTGAAGAAAATAAACCCGGTCCGGCGCAAGTGCGAGGCCGCTGTCGGCCGGGCCGATATTGCGTACGGTTACAAACGCATTTGGACCGTTGGTCTGAAAGGCATCCGCATCAAAAAAATATAAAAAGTTTCCGCCCTGCATATGAATCACGCACCGGTTCCCGACCGGCAAAGCCATCGCCCAATCCCACCAGCGCCCGTTGCCGAGCTGTGCTTCAGGCAACACATTGTTAAATGTTTGAATCGTTCCTGTAGCAGAACGCACCACTCTCAAAGAACCATTGTCCGCAGGACACGAAAACCAACCGTCTCCCCGGCTGTCCACAAAAAACCAGAAGGAGTTTAATGCCGGCACGATTCCGAGGTCCTCTTTTGCGCCTGTAGCAATATCAATTCGGTACATGTGCGAGTCCGGAGTTGGGCCCCACCATCTCGTCACATACGAGAGTATTTTATTTCGCACCTTGTCCACGCCCACCGCGGCGTAGCAGGTGTAATTGGACCGCACGATGCCGAAGTCTTTGAATTTTCCCGTGGCGAGTTCATAGCCAACCACATGTCCTCCGGTATACGCGGCTTCCGCTTCGATCCAATAATTTCCCAAATGCGTGGTGAAGTAGAGCCATCCATTGGCTTCCACAATGTCACTGTGGATTTTACCTTGCGGCGGCGTAACGGTCGGGTTTTCGCCACAAATCCGGGTTATATCCTCGGCCAACAACGTGAGCACTTTGTTTGTGGGATTGTAACGAAAGAATGTCGCCCCATGCTTGTTGTCATGCGTTGAACTGCTGAAATAGCAATTACCATCGGATGCCACCGTCGCTCCCAGCCATTGTCCATCCAGCACCGGAACGTAGGGGTCTAATGGAAAGGAACTCACCACCAGGTTGTTCGTTTCCAGGTTGAGAGGCTGAGCGTCTGCCCGGCCACAAAAAAACAACAGCAGTAAAACCAGCAACCAAAAATCATCGCGCAAAAATCTGTATCGAAAGCTTTGAAACATATCTTAAGTTTGAAGTTTAAACGGGAAAGAGATTTAGTGGCGAAATTGCTTCCTTCATCTCTCCTTTTCAAGCAACCCAATAGAGTATGAGACTCGGGACCACAGGAACATGGGGCACATCCCTGCCCTCTCTTGCACATCTTCCGTTGTAAAAGCAGTGCCGGGGTCGCTTTAAAATTTAAAGATCAATGGTTGATTACCCCCATAAGCACTCAGGCGGAACCATTCAATAAACGGGCAAACTCCCCTATTCGCCGGGGCGAAGGATAAGGTAGAATCGTTGGCGTCGAAACGACCAGGGAGATTAAACCGGAGTTGAATGGAAACCATGCCTTTTGATGGCATTGCCTCGGAATCGGTATACATCGATTCGTTTAACTCTCCGTTCCATACGCGTTATGCAATTTTCATCGCGAAAAATAGTTTGCATTATAATCCAGCTGGTTGTTTGTGAAGCGTCACTCTTCGCCCAGCCCTATGGATTGGATGTCCGGAACCCTATTGGATCCTTTCTCAATCAAAAGATGCCCCCGACCGCAACGGTGGCTTCCGGTGCATGGACGGTGGTAAATGCCTTTCCGAATTTAACTTTCCAGGACCCTGCTTTTCTCACGTTTGAGCCGGGAGCCAATCGCCTCTATGTTTGCAGCCGCGAAGGTTATATCTGGTTTTTTGCAAACGATCCCAATGCCACCGCCAAAACTCTATTCCTGGATCTGAGTGCCAAAACCCAGGGGTGGGATGATTGCGGCCTTCTGGGAATTGCCTTTCACCCGCAGTACGGACAAGCTGGCTCGCCGAATCGTGGATATGTGTACGTCTATTACCAGTATCAGGTGCCCGGCAATATCCAGGGCTCGGCAACCGTCCGGCCAGCAGCGGACACTGCGGCTTACAATCGGCTTTCGCGCTTCACTGTTCCGGATGGTTCCTCAGTAGCCGATCCGAATTCGGAACTTATCCTCATCAATCAATTTGATCGTCACCTTTGGCATAATGGCGGCGGAATGTTTTTTGGATTGGATGGTTTTCTTTACCTCAGCAACGGTGATGAGGGTGGCGCAGATGACATATATGGCAACACGCAAAGGATTAACTTCGCTCTTTTCTCAGGAGTATTACGGATCGATGTGGACCAAAACTCCGCCAAGAGTCATCCCATTCGGCGCCACACGCAGAACGCTGTGTCACCACCGGCAGGTTGGCCAGGCACTTTTAGCGGGAACTATTACATACCAAATGATAATCCCTGGTTGGACCCCAACGGCAGCGTGTTGGAGGAATTCTGGGCCATCGGTCTGCGCAGTCCGCATCGGATGACTTTTGATCCGCCGACAGGACAGATTTGGTTGGGAGATGTCGGCCAGGATCGAGGCGAGGAGGTGGATTTGATTGAGAAAGCGGGCAACTATCAATGGGCTTACAAGGAAGGGTCGTTTACTGGAGCCAAATCAATGCCCTTTCCACTCATTGGCAATGATAAACCACCAGTTTATGCGTATCCGCACGATCAAGGCGACGGCTGTGTAATTGGTGGTTACGTTTATCGAGGAGCAAAGTTCGCAGCCGATTTGGGCGGAAAATATATATTTGGAGATAACGATTCAGGACGCATCTGGACTTTGACCTACAACGGAAGCAGCCCCGCCACCGTTACTTATCTCCTCAACATGCCTCCGGGAATGAATTATGCCGGCGGGCTTTCCTCCTTCGGCTTGGATCAGAACAATGAACTCTACATGTGTACGATGGGCAGTGCGGGCCGGATCTGGAGATTGGACCGGACTGGCAGCTCCAGTGCGCCCATCCCAGCCTTGCTTTCACAAACCGGAGTCTTTACGGACCTGGCCACGCTGACAACAGCTTCCGGGTTGATCCCCTATGATGTGAATGCTCCGCTATGGTCCGACGGTGCAGTCAAACGCCGTTGGATTGCCGTGCCGAATGATGGCGCTCCGTACAGTGCCAGCGAGCAAATCGCTTTTTCCCCAACGGGTGAATGGTCTTTTCCCCAGGGAACAGTTTTCGTCAAACACTTTGAATTGGGCACGGACGATCGGAACCCCAACGTCAAGAAACGGCTCGAAACCCGACTGCTGGTGCGCGACACAGCCGGCGCAGTTTATGGCGTCACTTATAAATGGCGGGCGGACAATAGCGATGCGGATTTACTTGCGGGAAGTCTGAGTGAGAACATTACCATCGCCACCGCAAGTGGCACGCGCATACAAACCTGGTATTATCCGAGCCGGCAGGACTGCCTGACTTGTCACACTCCCAATGCAAATTATGTGCTGGGCGTGAAGACACGTCAGCAGAATGGAGATTTTACCTATCCCGGCACTGGACGCACCGACAACCAGCTACGTACCTGGAACCATATCGGAATGTTCAATCCCGGTTTGAACGAAGCGGCGATTCCAACCTATTCACATTTGGCGAACATAACGAACAATGCCGCGCCAGTTGAAGACCGCGTGCGTTCTTACCTCGACGCCAATTGCGCCCAGTGCCATCGGCCAAATGGCGTGCAGGCTTATTTTGATGCCCGTTTTGATACACCGCTTGCAAACCAGGGAATTGTTGATGGCAATCTCGTAAACAATCTGGGAATCGCGGGCGCCCGGGTGGTCGCTTCGGGAGATGTGGCAAAATCGATGATGCACTTCCGCATGAATTCCACCGACTCTAATAAAATGCCGCCACTGGCACGGAACGTTATTGATTCGCAAGCCTTGTCTGTGCTTGATGCATGGATCAACAGCCTGACACCGCCCCAAGGTTTGCCCACACCCTGGCAGCAGCAAGACATCGGAAATGTCGGTTTGGCCGGAGATGCCAGTTATGCCAACGGCACGTTCACTGTTCAGGCCTCGGGCGATGATATCTGGAATAACGCCGATGCATTCCATTTCGTCTACCAACCGCTCAACGGAGATGGACAGATCGTGGCACGAGTTGTCAATTTGCAGAACACGGATGGTTGGGCCAAGTCGGGAGTGATGATCCGGGAGAGCTTGGCAGCGACTTCACGACACGCCTCCATGTTTATTTCGGCAAACCAGGGCGCGTCGTTTCAACGACGCTTGGCCACCGGCGGCCTCAGCACAGATACAACGTTGACCGGTCCGCTCACTCCTTATTGGGTCAAGCTGTTGAGAAGCGGGAACCTATTCACTGGTTACAGTTCCAGTAATGGAACCAGTTGGGTGCAGATATCAAGTGATACCATTTCCATGACCAGTCCGGCGTACGTGGGCCTGGCAGGAACCGCGCACAACAACGCCTTAATCAACACCTCTACGCTCGACAATATTCAGCTCAACAATCCACCGGTGATCACAAACCCGCCGGTCATTACGCAGCAACCGCAAAGTCAGACGGTCAATACTGGCAGTAATGTCACCTTCGTAGTTCAAGTGACCAGTACTGCACCCTTGAGCTATCAATGGAAGTTCAATACAACAAACATTTCGGGGGCTACAAATAGCAGCTTCACCCTGCTCAACGTCCAAACGAATAATGCTGGAAACTATTCAGTGGCGGTGGCCAATGCGGGTGGCGCAATCACCAGTTCGAACGCCACCCTGACAATTATCCCGCCGGTAAATACAAGCCTGCCGTCACCCTGGCAGCAGCAGGACATCGGAAATATCGGTTTGGCCGGAGGGGCCACTTACGCAAACGGCACGTTTACCGTTCAGGCCTCGGGTGATGATATTTGGAATAATGCCGACGCTTTCCATTTCGTTTATCAGCCGATAACCGGGGACGGGCAGATTGTCGCGCGAGTAACCGGCATACAAAATACTGATGGTGGTTGGGCAAAGGCTGGCGTGATGATCCGCGAGACACTGACGCCTAGTTCGCGACATGCCTTCATGACCATGTCCACCGGTAATGGCGCAAGCTTTGAGTGGCGTACGAATACGAGCGGCGTGAGTACGGACGTAACGGTGCGCGGCCTATTCGTGCCTTATTGGGTCAAGCTGACGAGAAATGGAAACGTGTTTTCCGGCTTCGACTCCAGCGACGGCACCAATTGGGTTTCAGTTGGCAATATCACCATTCCCCTGACTGCGAACACTTATGCGGGTTTGGCGGTGACATCTCATGATAACACGGTCATAAACACCTCCACTTTCAATAATGTGCTGGTATTGCAAACCTCCGTGTCGGCTCCGCTATTACTTTCGCCTCGGCTGTCAAAAAGCGGCGTATTTACCCTGACCCTGCAAGGCACCCCGACTCGCAGCTATGAAATCCAGGGCACCACCAATTTAACAAATTGGGCCGTGCTAAACACTCTGAACAATATCGGCACTCAGGCACAATTTACTGAAACCAATTTGTCCGGGCTGCGCTTCCGTTTTTATCGAGCACGCCTGTTGCCCTGATATTTCCGGGCACAGAATACCGGCTTTGACTTTTGCTCGCGCTGGCAGCAGCGATAGGCAGCCCGGACAAGGGAGGAATAGGAATGTTCTGGATAATAACAAGAGGTGCGGCGGCTAAAATCCATCCGTTCAGATACTGACCGGGTTGCTCTGAATGGCAATGGAAATCTAACTGCGCCCAACCCCTCCCAGTTTGTTGTCACTGCTGATGGCCAGATTGTTTCGATACAGTCAGTCGGCTTCAAACGGCGCGTGCTGTATGCTCCTTTGAATCACTGGGATCTGCGCATCGAAAACCACCTTTATCTGCAAGTTACACTTATGCCGCATCAGCGATCGGCGGCTGCGCACCGACTCTTCCTATGGAACACGTTACTTCCAAACTTGCTGCGTTCGGTTCGCCTGCGGAACTTTAGCACAGTCGCTAACCGCGCTGCCCATCACCCTCCGCCTGCGGCAAAGTTAAATACAGGGGTACTCCCCATGGAAGAAGTGCAAGGAAAAGCTATCGTTTTTCACATTGGCGAGACAAGGCGGTTGATTGGAATTATTCCGACGCAGAGTCACTAAGCGTCTGCTGCCACCTGTTGTCTTGGAAACGGAGGTAATTATCCAAAGCTTAGAATCTACATCCAGACCTGTGGGTCCGGGCATTTTTTCACAATGGTAAATTTAATTCCTGCGGAATTTAAAGCGATTATTGAGTTCGCGAGTTTGAATCGTAAACACAATATGCAATGAATCGAGTCACTGAAATACTGACCGGGGGAGTTATTGCTCCACGACCGAACACTGCGCCTTTGGCAGAAGGCTGGAACGTCTTATCGGGCATCGATCCAGGTGGAATCAAGCCCATTCCCAAAATAACCATACAAAAATTGTTTGAGGCTCAGGCTGCCCTGCGACCGGGGGCGGTGGCATTGATATTTGAAGGACAATCAATCACCTACGGAGACCTGAACAGCCGTTCAAATCATCTAGCTGCCCGCTTGCGAGAATTGGGGGTTGGACCGGAAGTATTAGTCGGAATTTGCGTGGAGCGTTCTTTTGAAATGCTGGTGGGACTTCTGGGAATCCTTAAAGCGGGTGGGGCCTATGTGCCGATGGATCCGTCTTATCCTAGTGAACGCCTGGAGTTTTTGTTGAGGGACGCAGAGCCGATGGTGCTTTTGACACAGGAAAAGCTGCTTCCCAGTCTGCCTCGACATCCGGCACAAGTTCTCTGTCTCGATGCATTGCCTCCCGGGGCCGGGGCGGAAAACTTGCAGCCATTGAACTCTCCCGATAATGCTGCCTATGTCATTTATACGTCCGGTTCCACCGGACAGCCCAAAGGAGTCGTGGTTACGCACCATAATGTCATCCGACTCTTCGCGGCAACCGACCAGTGGTATGGCTTCTCGGAGCGGGATGTTTGGACGTTGTTTCACTCGTTCGCATTTGATTTTTCCGTTTGGGAAATATTTGGAGCGTTACTCCATGGCGGCAGGTTGGTGGTCGTCCCACATCCGGTAAGTCGCTCGCCAGACGCATTCTATGAATTGCTGGCACAGGAGCGCGTGACGGTACTGAACCAAACTCCTTCAGCCTTCCGTCAACTGATGCAGGCGGAGGAATCGTTTGCAGGAGAAAAGAATCTGGCGTTGCGGCTGGTCATTTTCGGTGGAGAAACCCTGGACTTGCAAAGTCTCAAGCCGTGGTTTGAACGGCACGGCGACACGCATCCACAATTGGTGAACATGTATGGAATAACGGAAACGACGGTCCATGTGACTTACCGGCCTTTGGCGGCGGATGACGTGAATCAGCCCAGTGTGATTGGCCTCCCGATTCCGGATTTGCAACTGCATATCCTCGATCAACAACTGAATCCCGTGGCAATCGGTGAGGCAGGAGAAATATTCGTCGGCGGTGCCGGTCTCGCCCGCAGCTATTTAAAGCGCCCCGAGTTGACTGAGCAGAGGTTCGTGGGCAATCCGTTCAGCAAGGAGGCGGGTGCGCGGTTGTATCGTTCAGGAGATATTGCCCGCCGGTTGCCGAATAATGATATTGAATACCTTGGCCGGGCAGACTTGCAGGTGAAGATCCGTGGGCACCGGGTTGAGTTGGGGGAGATCGAAGCGGTGTTAAATCAGCATCCGGCCATTCGGGAAAGTGTAGTTTTGCTGCGGCAGGAATCCGGACTGCCGCGCCTGGTGGGATATCTCATCTCCTGC
>JAQGPC010000271.1 GCA_028293285.1 Pedosphaera sp. | reverse complement strand
TGATGAGGTTGATCAGGTTCGAGCCAATAAAACCCGCACCACCGGTGACTAGTAAGTTCATTGTTTAAGATTAAAGATTAGAATCACTCTGGTTTCCAGCGGCGCAATGAATCTTCCAAGGCTTCCTGGGCGGAGCGGATTTTTACGCCGGCGGCGAGGAGTTTGGAGACGTCCATGATGCAGTTCGAGCGCGGGGTTTTGGCGGCGACTTTGTAAAATTCTTCGTCGCTTTCCCAGAATTCAAAACGGCGGTTCGGTTTCAGGATGCGTTCGATGGCGGTGACCACTTCGCGCGTGGTGAAGAAACCGGGGTTGGTGACGTTGTAGGTGCCAAAAGGAGCGCGGAGTTGCCAGAGGTCGAGGCAAGCGCGGACAAAATCGGCGCGATGCGAGATGGAATTCACGTTATCATACACCTTGGAATAGCGCTGAACCTTGGTGAGATAATTGCGTGCGTTGTCGAATTCATCAAACGGAATGCGCAGACGCCAGATGTAGCTTTGGCCGATGCCGGAAATGGCTTCTTCGGCCAGCGCCTTGGTGCCGCTGTAGAAACTGCACGGCGGTTGGCGAAAGGAAAAGTTGGGTTCATCCTTTTCGGTGAAGCCTAGAATTGCTTCGGGATTTTTGGCGACAAGGGCCTTCAAGTCAGGGCGGGTGAAATCTTTTTCCACTCGAACTTCATTGCCAATTTTGATCTTCGCGCCGGAGTAGATGCAGCCGGACGAAACATGTCCCCACGGAGTGTTTGTGGCGGCGCAAGCCTGGGCAATGGTTTGCGGGAGGAGAGTATTGCCTTGCAGTGTATCGGCGCGGGCGGTTTCGCAGGCATCCACATTGGGTTTGCCGGTGTAGCCAGCGGCATTCACCACGAACTCCGGCTTGGTGTTCTGCAGATGTTTCAACAACAAATCGAATCGCGTGTAATCAAGTTCCTTGCGAGAAAGCGCGAGGAAAGGCTGGTTTCGTTTTTGGAGTTCGACGGCAAAGCTCTGGCCGATGTAACCGGTGGCACCGAGAAGGAGAATCATAGTAAGGCGGAAGGCTCAATCTTTAATCGTTTGGCTTCGGCGACCATTTCTTGCAGATAGTCGCGATATTCGCATTTCGGAATTTTATTAATCAGCGATTCAAGTTCGGAAAGGGAGAGAAATCCACTGCGGAAAGCCGCTTCCTCGGGGCAACCGATTTTGATGCCCTGGCGTTTTTCGATGGTTTGCACGTAGGCGGAGGCTTCGTGCAAGCTGCTGCTCGTGCCGGCATCGAGCCAGGCGAAGCCGCGATTCAGGCGATGGACCCGAAGTTCACCACGATTCAAGTATTCAACGTTCACGGCGGTGATTTCCAATTCGCCACGCGCGGAAGGCTTCAGCGCCTTGGTGATGTTGATGACGTTGTTGTCGTAAATGTAAAGACCGGGGACAGCGTAATTGCTTTTGGGTTGCTTGGGCTTTTCTTCGATGGAGATGGCGCGGCCTTCACCATCAAATTCCACCACGCCATAACGTTCAGGGTCATTGACGTGATAACCGAAAATGGATGCGCCGCCGCGAAACTCGGAAAATGCCTCGCTGAAACCATCGCCGCCGTAAAAAATATTATCGCCAAGGATCAGGGTGACGTCGTCTTTGCCGATGAAAGACTCGGCGATGAGAAAAGCCTGGGCGATGCCTTCCGGCTTGGCTTGCTCGCGGTATTCGATGGACAGGCCCCAAGCTTTGCCATCGCCGAGCAGTTGACGGAAACGAGGCAAATCGTGCGGGGTGGAAATGAGACAAAACTCGCGGACGCCACTTTCGACCAAAGTCGTCAGCGGATAGTAAACCATCGGCTTGTCATAAACCGGTTGAAGTTGTTTGCTGGCCACGAGGGTCAGAGGAAACAACCGCGAACCGGCACCGCCGGCTAGAATAATGCCTTTCATTCGCGAACCAGTGTAAGAGTTAGGGAGCGACTTGAAAAGGGCAACTTACGGCAGAGCATTGCGGGGAAATCACTTGAGATCATTAAGTTTGGTGATCCAATTGACAATTTGAGCATCATTTAGCCTAGTGTTTTCGGTTTTAAATTTTTTTACTGCATCGAGGGCGCGATAGGCGGATTGAAGTTTTTGGGCGGAGAAAGTGGCGGCCACATTGTGCAGGATGAGGGGCTTGGGAGCGGCGAGCATGGCTGCGCCGGTAAAAGTGTCGATATTTCTTAGGCCGGGACAGAACAGGTCGGGAGCGAGGAGGCTTTTATCATCGGCGAAGTCCAATTGGGCGCAATCCGCGATGACGCCATTGGCTGCGGGGGCGGCGAGCATAGACCAGAGCCCGGCGTGGCCGGTGCCACACAAGACAACGCGGGTGGATTTGAAACTATGATTCCCGACGCCGTGGCAAATGGTGATGAGGTCACGGACACGCTCCTGCAAATAAGTGCGATTATAAGTGGAGTAAAAGATGGAATATTGATCGTGGGTTGGGAGGTTGGGAAAGCCAGCAACAATCGCGACGTCGATTTTTTGATCCAATAGTTGTTTTGCGAGGCCGATGGGTTCACCAGACTCGTCGCAGAAGGCACTCTTGCCTTGAGGATCGGCCAGAACAACGGTGATTAGCGAGGGAGAGGAATTTGTTCCAGTGGGAGTGAAATGGAGCAGTTTGAGTTTTAGTTCTTCGCCAACACGGTCTATTTCCAACCATTCGGAGGAATACGCTTCGGTCTTTTTGATGAAACTTTGAGCGGTGTGGGTCGAAGCTTTGGGGAATTCCAATTGCAGCGTTCGCTTCCACGCGGGTTCCATAATTTCCTTATATTGCTGCCAGCCGGCCTTGTCTTTTGGTTCCAATTTCTGCAGTCGTGATTGATGGTCTTTGATAAGACATTTGATCAATTCACTTTGACTGAGCGCATCCGACGGCAGTTTGCCATCGGGAAAGACGCGCAAGTCTGCGTCAGGTTCCTTTTTATAAGTGAGTTCCTTGGCCGTTGCATCGGGTTGGGCAAGCAGCCATTTATCGAACCATTGGTAAACGGCTTCGCGGCTGGTTTGGTTGTAATTGTGGTTAAAGTTAAAGCGGACGTAGCGCAGTTGGTTGGTAGCTTGGAACAAATCGTAAATGTGCTGCACGGCAGGGCCTTCCGTTTCGAGCATGGTTTTGGTCCAATCGCCAGTAGCTGCGACCATGATTTGCGGGCGGGGCGCGGCAGCAGCGGCAATTTCCATATTGGAATAATCAATGCGCAAGCCGGGCATGTTTTCACAACCACATCCACCTTGCATCGTGTGACTGACCATGACGACCGGTGCCTGGGCGGCGAGACGATTATCAATCGCGCCAAGAATAAAGGTTTGCGTGCCGCCACCGGATGCGCCAGTGCAGGCGAGTCGATGCTTATCGACATCGGGCAGTGATTCTAGAAAATCGAGTGCGCGAATGCTGTTCCAAGTTTGCAAGCCCATCAGGGAAATGCTCCAGAGAAGATTGGCGGGATCGTTGGTGCCGAAGTCGCGATGCACTTTATAGAAATCAGTAGTCGCCGGTGATTCCGGAAAGTGGGTATCATTGTAACCGACCATGTCATAGGAGAAGGCGATCATGCCTTGCCGGGCGAAATTGATGCAGCGGGCGGCGATGCTGCCATCGGCGGTATCGGCCATGCGGCCGTTGGGCCAATGACCGTGCGGATTCAGAACAGCGGGAAACGGGCCGGCGCCTTCGAGTTGACTCAGGATAAAGGTTACCGAGGCGGGAGGTGGACGAGGAGTTCATTGATACGTTGACTCATATTCGTGGTTACCGAAGCAACGAAGATGAGTTTAGCAACCAAGCGCGAGTATCTC
>JAQGPC010000218.1 GCA_028293285.1 Pedosphaera sp. | reverse complement strand
CTGTTAAAGCCAAGGCCGCTTAAGAAAACTAAAAACCCATGGTGTCATTAATTATGAGGCAACGAATCGCCAAACCCACTCCCATTTGGGTGTCATTTATTTATGAGGCAACAAGGGCAGACGCACGGAGCGCCGCCCTCCGTGGCGGCACTGGTTTGAAGTTCCACCTTCATGTGGTCCGCTGCTTGGCCCTGAGAGCCCGGCTCGCCCGCATCCTTCCCCGTTTGGAGTTCCGCGTTCACGCGGTGCCCTTGCCGCTGGGGGCAGGTTCAATACATGGGTAACACTTAAAGGGACGGTCTGGAGTGGATAAGCTTTCGGGATGCCCTGGAAGAAACAAGAACCTATGGATCAACGAATCGAGTTTGCGCCGACGCGGCCATTGCCCCCAACCAAAAATCCTCAACCCTTAACCACTCGCCTTCGCAACCGGATCACTCCACGGCCCTTGACCGGCGGCACCGAAGGCAGCGACGCGGAACCAATACTTCTGTCCACTCACCAATCCTTTCACCGTGCACTTGCCTTTCGTGGAAGTCGCCGATGAAGTCCACGCGGCCGGTTCATTCACATTCATCGTGTAAGCAGCAACGTAGCTCTTCGCGCCACGCACCGTTTTCCAGCGCAACAACACCTGGCCCTCCACGTCCGAAGCTTCAGCGGAGAAATGCGTCGGCGCAGTCAACGGCCCGATGGAACTCGACGGTTGTTTCACCTCCATGCCGATGAGTTTGATGATGGACGCATCGCCATCGCTCACGCTTTGCACGTAATTGGCAATCTGCGTCAAGGCCGTGTCGATGGCCGTTTCCGCAGTGTTTTGCATCGCCGTTTGCGTTTTGGCGACATCGTGCGCCACCTGCGCCGCGTTGAACTGGTTTTCCAAATTATTGGCCAAATCATCCAGGCCATCGAACCCAATGGGCGCATCGGGAAACGTCGCGCCGTGCACATCCATTTGCAACGCGATCTGCCGCGCGAATTGAATCTTCACCGTCAGCGGCATCGCGGCGAGGCTTAATTTCACAGTGCTCATAATTTGAATTCGGAGTGCGGAGCGCGAAGTGCGGAATGATATTCACTCCGCAATCCGCACTCGCAACTCCGCATTAGGTTAGGGCGCAATGATCGGCACCGGATCACTCCACGCACCTTGACCCGCCGCGCCAACCGCCGCCACGCGGAACCAGTATTTGTTCCCCGGCGTCATCGTGTTCAAGCTCGTCTTCGTCTTCGTGGACGTACCCACCATGACGAATTGCAAGTCCGCCGAATTCGGCGCCCGCTCAATGGCATAACTCTTCGCCCCGCGAACACCCGTCCACGCCAAATCCGCCGAACCTTCATCCTCACTCGGCCCCGCGCTCAAGTCCGCCACTTGTGGCAAGACTCCAATCGGCGTGGATGGATTCCGCACATCAAAGCCCGAACTTAGAATCTTCGCCTTGTCGCCATTGCTCGTGTTCTCCACGTAATTCGCTTCCTGGCTGAGAATCAAATTCAGCGCGTCATTCTTCACGTCTTGCGTGGCCGTCGCCGACTTGGCGACCTGCCGTGCCGTTTGCGCCGCATTGTAAGCCGTTTCCAATGCCAGCGCGGCTGCCGTGATGCCAGTCAATGCCGGCAACGGTGTGGTGAAGTTGGGATTGCCAGTCATGTCCGTCACGATTTGACGGGCGAACTGGATTTTATCGGGAATCGGCAACTTATCGAGACCGAGTTTAATTAGAGCCATGGTACGTCCTTTCGTTTTTACTGCGTTTTAGTTTGAACAACGGAACCCCTTTAGTAAGAAGACGGTGCTCAAACCAAACGCGAAATCAGTTCGCTACGATTCCAACACCACAGACTAACAAACGGACACCAAAGCCAAAACCGTGCCAGCGATACAAGTGCCTGATAATCAAATAAAGTAACGAACGTAAAGCAACCCCTTGCCCCGCAATAAGACAACAAAAGACAGAAATTGTCCTTTCCATCGCTTCAAGCTTAACTTCCTTTGCTCCAAAGTTGGCAGAATTGCGCCATCGGTAACTCCTTTCGTTCCTCCGGCGACTCCTTTTCCTCCTTCGGCAGCTCCTTTCTTTTCACCGGCAGCTCCCTTTGCTCCTTCGGCAACTCCTTTTGCCCTGTCGGTAGCTACTTTTGTTTTAAAGGTAGCTCCTTTTGCTCTTCCGGCAATCAAAGCAAATCCGATTACTTCTCGGATTTGCTTCGCTCTGGACTTTGGCGAATGGATTCTTGTTGCTGAGTTACTTTAGGGTTCAACACAATGTTTTTGTTACGCTTGGGCTTTTGCTGGCGCATTTACTTTTTATTGCATCGCACGCAACGCATTAAACCATGTCCACGCAATATTACGTTTATTAACTTTTCATCTGCGTCCCAACAAGTCATACAAAACGGACCTTTTTTTATTCCGTCTATAGTCTGGTAGTAAACATTTCCCTGCCTAACCAAATTCTTTGCAATTTCGGCAGATGAGTTTGAGGCAGCAACGGTTGTTTCAATTTGGCTGGCGAGCTCAACAACTTTTTTTATTTTTCCCAAATAACCATTAGGGGCTTGGACTTGACGCTTAAGGATTCCCGCCAAATCATTTAGAAGTTGGAATACTTCTGCATCAACGCTCAATTTCAAAGCATTCTTCCTTAGCGGAGCCTTTATTACTTCGCTTCCTGCGCCTTTCGCAAGCAGAGGGATATGATGATTATCACTAGACCAGCGAGCTCCAAGCTCGAAAAGCACATACGTGCTGGTGATAGATTTTGGTGTAAGTATGCTTATGAAAGCGGGCACTTTGCGAATTGCTTGACGAAGCACATCATCCGTTTCAGCTCCTCCTTCCAATTTTGTGCCATCCACACTGGTGCACAATATACTGGAGCGAGCAAGCATAAGGGCTTCGCCGAGCAGATCCACCAAAGCTTCAGCGAGGAGTTTATCCGCGCTGCTGTGGCTGATCATGAGTTCTCTTTGATCAGCCTTTGAATGGCTTAATGACGGAGTGGACGAAGCTACCGGTGACTCTGAAAGACCAAATTTCTCAATTTCCTCCAACATGGATTGAAGAATCTGTCGAGCCCCAGCCAAACCTTTTTGACAGCTAGAAAGGCTGGCAGTGGTCGGTTTTCCCAGATAGGACCTGCCGGAAGTAAATGAAATTGCGGCAAAGTCTTTGAGATGACGGCCCGAGCCTCCAAAGATTTTTGCAATAGCAACCTCCGCGTCTCGTTTCCATTTTTTAAACTCTGGTGTGGCTGCTGTTGAGTTTGAAAGGCCTGAAACGCCTCCGATTTGCCGCATCAATAATGACCTTGCTTCGTTCTCATCCATATCGAGTGAAATAATGTGCTTCGTTATCGCTAAATCATGTAAGGGACGTTTAGGATTTCCGGTGTTCGGCAAAAATAGCCACAGTCTGTGGTTTGGACGTGGACACTGATCTGGTTGCAACCTTTTTTGCCACTAGCGCGACTCTAAACAATGCTGCCGGAAAGGTCAACGCAGCGAAATTGAGATTATCGCCGAAAAGCAGCGGTTCATGGCGAATTCATTTAACAAACGACGGGGCGCGGGGCGAGGAGGAAATCCATTATCGGTAGGGTGAGACTCCGTCGAACCCTGACATTTCCCGTTCGGCCAACCACGCTCAGCCACGGCTCGACGGAGTCTCCCCCCACCGATTGGTTGGTTCCCGGTGTCGCTCCTAACGGAGCTTAACATTTGTTGTGGGCGGGCGGTGCTATAAACATGTCGGGCCTTGCGGACAGTATTAGTGCAGTCGGTTCTTGGATTGATTTAACAAAGACTGAGTGCAGGGCCAGGCCAATACGATGCCCCGAAAAAGTTTCCCCCAAACTCATTCGGACTCGGAGTGCTGAGGGAATCAATCAATTGATTCGGCATACCGCATCCAGTTTGTGCCATTGTAAACCCGGGTGCCCTGACCGCTGTCTGTCTGCCAGATGGTTGCCCCATTGCCAGGGGATTGAATTGCATTCCGCTGGGCTTTGGTCATGCGTGGCGGATAAAAGGCTTTATTGGTTGATTGCAGATCCACAAGTGCAGAAGCGTTGAGCGGAGCCAGTGACGAATCTCCAACGACTATCGCATTGGTGGCATAAACGACCGGTATCCCCAGGTAATTGGTTCCCAGTTCACCGTAGCTGACGTTGGCAACGCCCATGTTTTGGCTGAATCCATGAATATCGCTATAGAGTCGAAGCACCACATTGCCGTTGGTATCCTTCGCTTCTGCGCGAAAGCCGGGATATTTATAAAGCCGGCCGCCGTTACTCCAATATTGCGCAGCAAAGCCCACGTATTTGCTGTAACCCTTGGGATTGAGCGCCGATGCAACCAAATCGTATTGGAAGAACCAGACCTCATGATAAGGTCCGGAACCACCCATCTGCGCGACCGCGCGTTGTGCCCCATTTAAACCAATCGTCCACGAGATTGAGTCCTGAGAGTCATTCTGCCATTCACCCGCCCCACTTGGACTGCCGCCATGATTGCGAAAGTAGTACATTCCAGCCTGGTCGCTGAGATGGATCTGCTTCAAATCCGCCAGCCAAATTTCGCCGTTGGTGCTTTGAGCAACATTGGTAAGACCTAAACCGTCACCTACGAACTTTGTTGCAGTCACTGAGCCCGCATAAACTACGTTGGTATTAAGCTTGGGTATGTTTTCCGAAAGCTGACTATCGTTGACCGGGCCAGTAATGCTGACAGCGGTTTGAGATTGCATGGCGAAAGGGGTCGCGGTCAATGCCTGGCGGGGATAGAGCGCGGTATACGGACTGACGCTGCCGTTGGTGCGTACTCCAATTTCGATCCAACGGGGACCACCAGTAAATGCCGCAGCACCAAAATCGAGTTGTGCGATGATCAGTCCATTTGTGACACTTACGCCAGGGAGTAAATTTGTATATCCAGTGGCAAAAGGGCCAGCATCGGTATCACACAATACAAATCTTAAATCATAAGTGCCGTTCGCAATCGACCCACTGTCATTAAGTCGCCCCTGATAAGTAAAGGGGGTCCCGCTTACCGCGGTAACGAGACTTATCCCTAGTAAAAATAAAAGAAGAGTGAAATATTTTACGCTTTGCATGGTCAAACTCAGACTAGACTAGGGCATACACCTTAAGATTGGCAATTCTCTATTTGGTGACGGTTTAAATTTCAAATTTTACATGGCCGCTGGGCGAGGAGGAAATCCATGTTCGGCAAGGGTGGCGGCTTTTGCGGCGACTTTCTTGTATCCACGCGATGCGGCACCCGAGGTATAAGGCGTCTCGGGCGGGTATTCGATGGCTTGCGGAGCGCAAATGATATGCAGGCCAAACATGGGACATCGTGTCCGCCCGTCGAATGGTTTCCAAAGATATGCATTCTCACAATCGGATAACCTGGGAGTGATAAACCTTGTCTCTTAAGGGAGATATGGCATCATTAATGATAGTAGCCCATTCGAATCGTGCGCAGCACAAAACCGTCAAGACTTATAGCTTATGATTGAGCAAACTTGCCAGGACCACGAACATCGCCCCGAGGATTCCATTTTTACCCGCCGCCAGTTTCTCAACCGGCTCGGCATGGGCTTCGGCGCTCTCAGCCTGACCAGCCTCGTCGGTATGGGCATCCTTGCGCCGCCCGATGTCAGCGCAGACTCTTTTTCTCCCTACGCGCCCAAAGCCCCGCAATTTGCTCCCAAGGCAAAACGTATCTTGCATATCTTTGCTTCCGGCGCTCCTTCGCACCTTGATACATGGGACCCGAAACCCGCCCTCGACAAGCTCGATGAGAAAACCATGCCGGACGACAAAAACGGCACGGTGTTTGCCTCTCCATTCAAGTTCAAGAAAATGGGCCAATGCGGCACCGAAGTCAGCGAAGTTTTCCCGCTCATCGGTCAACACGTGGACGATATGGCCGTGGTCCGCTCAATGTATACCGACATTCCCGACCACACAGCCGCCAGTTTGATGATGAACACTGGCTCGACGCGACTGCCGAAACCCAGCGTCGGTTCCTGGGTGACTTACGGTCTCGGCAGTGAGAACCAGAATTTGCCTGCCTTCATCGCCCTGTCTCCCGGCGGAGTTCCCGCGCAAAACTTGCGGTCAGCTTTTCTCCCCGGCGCTTATCAGGGCACCTCGGTAAATACCCAATACACCGCCATCGATAAATTAATCGAGAACATCAAAAGCAAATACACCTCCCTTCCGGAACAACGGAAGCAATTGGATTTGCTCCATCAGCTTAACGAAGTTCACAGTCAGAACCTGAACAAAGACGCGCAACTTGAAGCCCGCTTGCAAGCCTATGAATTGGCGTATCAAATGCAATTGGAAGCGACGGATGCGTTCGACATCAGCAAAGAACCCGCCGCTGTTCGTGCCATGTATGGCGATAACACACAGGCAGGACGCCAAATGCTCATTGCCCGTCGGCTATTGGAAAAGGGAGTGCGCTTCGTTCAGGTCTGGCATGGTGGGTGGGATCATCATACCAATTTGGAAACGAATCTCGCTAAAAAAGCTGAGGAATGTGACAAACCAATTGCTGCCTTGCTTACCGATTTAAAACAACGCGGTATGCTCAAGGATACTTTGGTTATTTGGGGCGGTGAATTTGGTCGTTCCCCTACCGCCGACGGCAATGTCGCAGGCGGAACACCTGGCCGCACCCACAACAATAAGGCGTTCAGTATCTGGCTTGCTGGCGGCGGCGTTAAAGGCGGTATTACATATGGCGCAACGGATGAATTTGGCGCGCGCGCGGTCGAGAACAAGGTCCATATTCACGACCTTCACGCCACCATGCTTCAGTTACTGGGCTTCAACCATGAGAAGCTGACCTATCGTTATAATGGCCGCGATTTCCGTTTGACGGATGTTTATGGAAATGTCGTCAAAGGCATCATGGCGTAGTGTGAATGGTAATTCTTTCATGTCTCATTTGAAAATGACACGCGCCAGCTCATCCAAATTATTTTTTACCCTGGGCTTCGCTTTGGCTCTTCCAGGTTTCGCTGCGGACATCAAATTAACGCCTGAGCAATCGGATTTTTTTGAGAAAAAGATCCGCCCCATTCTCGTTGATAATTGCTACAAGTGCCACAGTCACGATAGCGAAAAGGTCAAAGGTGGTTTGCTTTTGGATACCCGCGACGGCTTGCTCAAAGGTGGCGATACCGGCCCCGCCCTCATTCCCGGCGACGTGGATAAAAGTCTGCTTATTCAGGCCGTGCGTTATGGCAATAAGGATTTGCAGATGCCGCCCAACGACCGGCAACTGGCCTCAAATCAAATCCAGGATTTGGAAGCCTGGGTAAAGATGGGCGCGCCCGATCCGCGTACCACCGTGGAAAACGGCCAGCATAATTATCAAGTTGATTTTGATAAGGCCAAAAAGCATTGGTCGTTTCAGCCCATCGCCAAACCTTCCGTCCCCGAAGTCCAAGACCCACAACACTGGGTTCAAACCCCTATCGATAGTTTTATTCTCGCCGCACTCGCGCCGAAAAACCTGAATCCCTCGCCCCGTGCTGACAAGGTGACCTTGCTTCGCCGCGCCACGTTCGACCTCATCGGCCTTCCCCCTTCGCCCAAGGAAATCGATGATTTTCTTGCGGACAATTCACCCGATGCTTTTGCCAAAGTTATAGACCGTCTGCTGGCATCTCCCCATTACGGAGAGCGTTGGGGACGTTATTGGCTTGATCTCGCTCATTTCTCCGACACGCGCGGCACGCTGGGAAACAACCGCGATGAACGTTATCCCTACGCTTATACTTACCGCGACTATGTGATTCGCGCTTTTAATGAAGACCTGCCGTATAACGAATTTATCATTCAGCAAATCGCAGCAGACAAGCTTCCTTTAGGTGATGACAAACGTCCGCTCGCAGCCATGGGTTTCCTGACGCTCGGCAACCGTTTCAACAACCAGATAAATGATATTATTGATGACCGCATTGATATCATCGGCAAAAGCACCATGGCGCTCACCGTCACTTGCGCCCGCTGCCACGATCACAAGTTCGATCCCATTCCGACCAAGGATTATTACGCGCTCCACGGCATCTTCAGCAGTTCGGTTGAACCAAAAGAAGAACCCCTGATTGAGAAACCCAAAAACAATTCCGCCTACCAGGCCTTTCTTGGCGAATACGCTTCCCGTCAGGCTGCGCTTAAGGAATTTCGTGATGACATTGGCAAACAACTGAAAGCCGAGATGATTGGCAAATCCGGGACTTATCTCCTCGCCAATTATGATTACAAACATAAAACCAATGACATTGGGCGCAATGCTTTCATGGACAAACGGGGGCTCAACACGCAATTGGCCGCGGTTTGGGACAACAACCTGAAGAACTGGGAAAAACGGCATCATCCCATCTTCGCCCCATGGTTCGCTTTTTCACAACTGCCCGAGAAAAACTTCGCTGCTCAGGCAAAAGAACTCTCCGCAAATTTTTACGCCAACAAGGAAAAAGGCAAACCAATCAATCCTCTGATTGCTCGCATGTTTTCCAGCAGCCCAACTTCTCTCAGTCAAGTCGCCGCCCGATATAACGCAGTCTTTTCCGATGTGGAACAACGCTGGCAGCAAGTCATGAGCGGTTATGAAGCAAGAAAGAAATCCTCCACCCCCGCGCCAGAACCCAAAGATTTGCCCGATAAAGATCAGGAGCAGGTCCGCCAACTCATGTATGCCGCTGGCTCACCCATGTTGCTCGATGATCAACGTCTAGGTGCCTTCATTAATCGCGATGGCAAGCTGCGCAACAAGTCCGCCGACTTGGAAAAGGCCGTCGTGGAATTGGTCGTTACTCATCCCGGCTCCCCTGCCCGCGCGTCTGCCATGGAAGATGCCGAGAAGCCCAAGGACTCTTATGTCCTTATCAAAGGAAATCCCGGCAATCGCGGCCCCCAGGTTCCGCGTCATTTCCTGACCATTCTTTCCGGCGAGAATTGCCCGCCTTTCCGCGAAGGCAGCGGACGCCTGGAATTGGCTAAATCAATTGCCAGCAAAGACAACCCGCTGACGGCGCGTGTCATGATGAACCGCATCTGGCTGCATCATTTTGGCGAAGGCTTTGTCCGCACGCCGGATGACTTCGGCACGCGCGGTGATACTCCTTCACACCCGGAATTACTTGATTATCTCGCCTCCCGATTCATGGAGGAAGGTTGGTCATTCAAAAAAATCCATCGCCTGATTATGCTCTCCAGTGTTTATCAGCAAAGCAGTGATGAAAATCCGCGCTACGAAATAATTGATCCCGACAATCGCTGGCTCTGGCATATGAATCGTCGTCGGCTCGATTTCGAAGCCTTGCGCGACACCATTCTTGCCATTGGCGGCGATCTGGATCTCACCGTCGGCGGCAAATCAGTGAAGCTCGATTCCGAACCCTATTCGCTCCGCCGCACATTATACGGTTTCGTTGACCGCAAGAACGTGCCGAACATGTTTCAAGCCTTTGACTTTGCAAGCCCGGATCTCACCATTGGCAAGCGCGAAACCACCGTGGTGCCGCAACAAGCCCTGTTCATGATGAACAGCCCGCTGGTGGTGGAACAGGCTCGCAATGCAGTCCGGCGCGTGGATTTTAAATCCCAATCCAATGCCGAAGCCCGCATCGAGCTCCTTTACAAACTGATTTACCAGCGCAGTCCGACCGATACCGAAAAGAAGTTGGCCTTTAATTATCTCCGCTCGGATGCCGCGTCGGAATGGCAGACCAATGCCGCTTCCGCCTGGCAATATGGTTATGGCGACTATGACGCAACCATGAAGCGCACCAAACTTTTTGTCCCGATGGGAACCTATGCCGGAAAATCCTGGCAACCTGCCGGCAAAAATCCCGATGCCCGGCTTAAAGGCTTGATGTTGAATTCCGACGGCGGCATGCCGATTAAATCTTTTGCAGTGATTCGTCGCTGGATTGTTCCGCGCGATGGCGTTGTTTCAATTGATGGCAAACTCATTCATTCCTCGGCTGACGGCGACGGCGTCCAGGGACGAATCGTTTCCAGCCGATTGGGCGAACTGGGAAAATGGATGGCTTACAAATCCCAGTCTGTGACCCAACTGCCCCGCGTCAGTGTCAAACGCGGCGATGTCCTCGATTTCATCACTGACGTGCGTGAGAATCCCAAGAGCGATAATTTCAAATGGGCGCCAATCATCAAAATGGAACCAGCCCCCAACCTGCCCAAAGATTGCGTCATGGAATGGAACGCCCAAAAAGACTTCTCCGGTGAAGCACAGACAAAGCGTTTGAACTCTTGGGAGAAATTCGCGCAAGTCTTGCTGGAAACGAATGAGCTGACCTTCGTCAATTAATTTCACAGCTTACGGAACCTGCACCACGCGATAAAACCGCCGCACATTGTTGGTCACCGAAGAATCCGTAAAAGTAAAATTGTTGGTGGAAACGACGTTGGTGCTGACCGTGTCCCAATTTACCAGATCAGTCGAAACTTTGATCAAATTTGTCTTCCCGGGGATCACCCCGCCTACCTTCAGTTGAAATGTATTCGCAGTCTGGCTGTAGCTCGTCACGCTGTACTTTGAAAAAAGGTCGCTGAGATTGGCTGCATTGGCCGCATCACGAATCAATGGAGTCACGCCGAATATCTCCTGGAACGTGCGGAGTGTGGAACTGTGCGTATAATGGATGTTGTTATAATAACCTCCTCCGCGCGCGAATGGCGAAAGCATAATCATGCCAATCGGTCCATCACTGGTTCCGGCTGCTTCATCCCAGGTAATGAAGATTGCCCCGCCGTTCGTATAGGCCGCGGAAGCGAGTATCCTCGGAATTTCCGTCGCCAGCCAGTTATCACCCTGCTTGATACCGTTGCTGACCGGCACGCAATTGTCATGCATGTCATTGCATAGGTTTGGGGTGATAAAATTATAACGTGCCACTGTGTTATTGGTCAGGTCTCGCGCAAATTCCGTATACGGACGGATATGACTGATCCCGTACGAATAATTCGCATTGTTGGTTCCGGTCACATCATCAAAGTAAACCATCGGATTATGTTTGGGCGCATACTTGTTCACTATGGTTAGTGGCACAGTGGTACCGCTAATGTCCTCCTGATAACTTTTCCAGGAGATGCCCGCCTTATTAAGCAAAGTCACCAGATGATTCGTTGTGTTCTGATGGTTGGAGCTGGGATCCTTATCATCGGCAATTCCAAAGTTTGTTCCCGCCTCCAGCCACAGGTAATTCGGCAGACTGGGATGAATTCCCGGTGGATTATAGAACTGGGCGCAATATGATGACATCGGCAGCAACGTATTATTGACGTATGGTGCCGAAGCATTCCCCTTGATGCTCGACCAGTTATTATTCTCCATAACTATGATGAATACAGTTTGGATGGGGGGCAGAGTGCCGGCATCTGCCATTCTGAGGGAGATGACTGTGAATATGCCGGCCAAAATATACGTCCTCAATAAGAGAGAAAGCGCCTTCGTATGAAAAACGACCTGAGCCATACCCTATCATCAATCCACAAATATGACCGTAAGTCAAAGTGAATCACTGACCCTTATGACCTGCTCTTTAATTCCCGGAGCTGTAGCCCGACATGCGAGCGGGAATGCTTGACGGTATTACCATTGGCACTTAATTTTCTAGTTATTATCAACCTTTGCTGCACCAATACTTTGAAAGTGATTTACAGGAAAGACATCGTGCGTAAATTTACCGGCCTTATTCTAATCTTCACAATCTGTCTGACCTCTCTCTGCCTGCGTGCAGCGACGATCTCTGACTCATTGCCCAAAGTTATTCAGTTCAATCGCGACATCCGCCCAATCCTTTCCGACAACTGCTTTTCCTGCCACGGCCCCGACAAAAATAAGCGCAAGGCCAAGCTTCAATTGGACACCAAGGAAGGCTTGCTGGCCGAAATCGAAGGTCGCCATCCTGTCGTCCCCGGCAAACCCGACCAAAGCGAAATTTATCGTCGCATCATTTCTTCCGACCCCGAGGAAGTCATGCCGCAAAACAAGTCCGGCAAAACTCTAACGCCCCGTCAGGTCGCGCTTATCAAGCGCTGGATCGAACAAGGCGCCAAATGGGAAGGCCACTGGGCTTACAACCCTCCGGTGCGTCCCGCCGTTCCTCACGTTAAAAAAACTTCGTGGTCCAAAACTCCCGTTGATAATTTTATCTTGTCGCGCCTTGAAACTGAGAAATTGCAGCCTTCTGCCGAAGCCGACCGCCGCATCTTGATTCGCCGGCTCAGCTTTGACCTTATTGGCTTGCCACCGACTCCCGAAGAAGTTCAGGCGTTTATCAACGACAAGACTCCCCAAGCCTACGAAAAGCTGGTGGACCGCTTGCTGGCTTCTCCGCACTACGGCGAGCGCATGGCGATGAGTTGGCTGGACGAAGTGCGCTATGCGGACACGGACGGTTTTCATGCGGATAACTATCGCAGCGTTTATCCCTATCGCGATTATGTCATCGCCGCCTTCAACACCAACATGCCGTTCAATCAGTTCACCATCGAACAACTTGCTGGCGACTTGCTGCCCAATGCCACCATATCTCAAAAAATTGCCTCCACTTACAACAAGTTGAATCGCACCACGGAAGAAGGGGGCGCTCAAGCCAAGGAATATCTCGCCAAATACGCCGCCGACCGCGTGCGCACCACTTCAACGACCTGGATGGGCGCGACGATGGCGTGTTGCGAATGCCATGACCATAAATTTGATCCTTATTCCACGAGGGACTTCTACAGTTTTGAAGCCTTCTTTGCCGACATCAAGGAACAAGGCGTTGCCAAACCTGAAGCCGTTCCTGTTCCAAACGAGCAACAAACTGCCGAGCTAAAAAAGATGGATCAAGAAATTGCGAATCTTCAAAAGGCGCTGGATACCGCCACGCCCGAACTCGCCACAGCCCAATTGGAATGGGAAAAAGAATTTAGCGATCAAGCCCCTCCCAAATTAAGCGACTGGCATTCCGTTGGGCCTTTCACCGCTCAAACTTTTGAAGGCACTTTCAAGAAGCCGTTCGAACCGGAGAAGGAAGTCGATTTATCCAAATCCTATCACAAAGGTAAGGACAAATGGATTGCCCATCCCGAGTGGACGGATGGCAAAGTTTACAACGGGCTCAAGGGTGACAATTCCGCAACCTACTTGTATCGCACCATTGAAGTCCAGACCTCGCAATCGCTCACTCTGCTCTTGGGCAGTGATGACGGCATCAAAGTTTGGTTAAACGGCAAGGAAGTATTAAGCAACCAAATCATGCGCGGGGCTGCTCCCGATCAGGAGAAAGTCACCGTCCGTCTTCAAGCGGGTGAAAATAAGTTGCTCCTAAAGATCGTTAATGGCGCTGGCGATTCCGGTTTTTACTTCAAGACGGGCGACCACGCTCCCGACAACATCCTCGCCATTCTCAAAGTTGAATCGGGAAAACGCAACGAAGCTCAAAACCCCGAGCTCGCCAAGTATTATCGCACAATTGCTCCCGCGCTGGATTCCACCCGTGCCGAATTGGCCGCCGCAAAAAAGCGGCAGGACGATTTCACCAAATCGCTGCCGACCACACTGGCCACCACTACGGTCGAGCCACGCGTCACGCGCGTATTGCCTCGCGGCAATTGGATGAGTGAAGCCGGTGATATTGTCACTCCCGCCGTGCCCGCTTTCCTGAATCATTCCATCTCCACTAACAAGCGCGCCAACCGTCTGGACCTCGCGCAATGGCTGGTCGCGCGTGATAATCCCCTCACCGCTCGCGTCTTCGTCAACCGCCTTTGGAAAACTTTCTACGGTACCGGCCTTTCAAAAACCCTGGATGACACCGGCTCACGCGGCGAATGGCCGACTCATCCAGAATTGCTCGATTGGCTCGCGACCGAATTCATGGACAGCGGTTGGGATGTGAAACACATGGTGAAGCTCATGGTCATGGCCAACACCTATCGCCAAACCTCCGTGCCGGATGAAAAATTGCGTGAGCGCGACCCCGCCAACCGCCTCTTCGCCCGCCAATCATCATTCCGCCTCGACGCTGAATTCGTGCGGGACAACGCCTTATCTGTCAGCGGATTGTTGGCCGATAAAATTGGCGGTCCCAGCGTCAAGCCGTACCAGCCCGCTGGTTATTGGGATCAATTGAATTTTCCCAAGCGCACGTACGAGAATGACAAGGGCGCAGCCCAATATCGTCGCGGCCTTTACTCCTTCTGGTGCCGCACGTTCCTGCAACCCAGCATGCTCGCCTTCGACGCCCCGCCTCGCGAGGAATGCACCGTGGAACGCGTTTACTCCAACACTCCTTTGCAAGCGCTCGCATTGCTGAATGATCCTACCTACGTTGAAGCCGCTCGCGTCCTCGCCGAACGCATCATGCGCGATGGTGGTTCGAGCGCCAAGGACCGCATCAATTGGACTTTCGCCCGCACCTTGAATCGCAAACCGAGCGATCAAGAATTCAAGCTCTTGAACGACCTTTATCAAGAGCAAATCGAGCATTACTCAAAAGAGAAGGCCGATGCCGATAAACTACTCACCGAAGGCGAAGCGCCCGCGCCCAAGGACATCAACACGCCCGAGCTCGCAGCCTGGACTTCCGTCTCGCGGACGGTCTTGAACCTGCACGAAACGATTACCCGGTATTAAGGAATTTTGATTTATGGATTTCTTCGAACACATGCGCTTGCAGCAATCACGCCGGGCTTTTCTCGGACGTGCCGCCACCGGTCTCGGTTCCATGGCGCTGGCCTCGCTCCTCAGCCCCGCGTCCACCCTCGCCGCCGTCAAGTCTTCCTTAACCAAGGAAGATAAATGGCGCGGCATCGTGAACCCGCTTCACTTTGCTCCGAAAGCCAAGCGCGTGATTTTCCTCGGCATGGCTGGCGGCCCGTCGCATTTGGAAACGCTCGATTACAAGCCGAAGCTGGCGGAACTGCACGGTCAACCAATGCCCGAGTCTTACACCAAAGGCCAGCAAATTGCCCAGCTTCAAGGCCAGGCGCTCAAATGTTTCGCCCCGCAATTCGCCTTCGCGAAAGTCGGCAAATCCGGGCAGGAAATCAGCACCATTCTGCCCAATATTTCCAAAATCGCGGATGACATTTGCATCGTCCGTTCGATGCACACCGAGCAGATCAATCATGATCCCGCGCAAGCTTTCATGAACACCGGCACGGCCATTTCCGGTCGTCCCAGCATGGGTTCATGGGTGCTCTATGGCCTCGGCAGCGAATGCGAAAATCTTCCTGGCTTCGTCGTTTTGATTTCATCCGGTGGCGGCCAGGACCAACCAGTTGCGGCGCGTCAATGGCACAGCGGTTTCCTGCCGAGCAAGTTTCAGGGCGTGATGTTTCATTCCAAAGGCGATCCTGTGCTCTACGTCAAGCCGCCGAAAGGCGTGCGCGATGAGGATCAAAAATCGGTCATTGAAACTGTCAATTCTCTCAACGGTCTCTTCGACCAATCGGTGCACGACCCGGAGATCACCACTCGCATCAGCCAATACGAAATGGCTTTCAAGATGCAATCCAGCGTGCCCGGCCTGATGGACATCTCGAACGAACCGCAGAGCATCCTCGACATGTATGGCACCAAGGGCGGTGATGGTTCTTTCGCCGCCAACTGTTTACTGGCCCGCCGATTGGCCGAGCGTGGCGTCCGCTTCATCCAACTTTATCATCGGGGATGGGATCACCATGGCGGCATCAAGAATGGCGTCACAACCACCGCCGGCCTCGTAGATAAAGCTTCCGCAGCATTGATCACCGACTTGAAGAATCGCGGCATGCTGGACGATACCTTGGTCATTTGGGGCGGAGAATTTGGCCGCACACCAATGGCTCAAGGCGATGGTCGCGACCACCATATCAAAGGCTATTCTCTTTGGATGGCGGGCGGCGGCATCAAGGGGGGAACCAGCTTTGGCGGCACGGATGAACTTGGCTACAACGCCGTTGATAACCCCGTCCATGTGCATGACCTTCACGCTACCATGTTGCATCTGCTCGGCATCGATCACGAACGCCTTACCTATCGTTTCCAAGGCCGCGATTTTCGTCTGACCGATGTCGCTGGCGAAATCATCAAGCCCATTCTGGCGTAAAACCTTGCGCAGTTAGAACCTATTCCTAAGGTCGCATTCACAGTTAAGTGACTGTGCGTGCGACATCTCAAACCCGCTTTGAAATTCTAGCTTTTGGTGTATATTACACCGTCAGCGATTCCAATGGAAATATCGCTTATAATTAGCACCAGATTATGGAAATTTATTTCAAAAACCTTACTCCTGAAGAAGGGACTGCCCAAAAACTTTTGCACGATTTACGAACGTTGAGAGAGGATACCGAGGAATTGTTTGCCGCCACCGGGGGAAAGCTCGCCCAAAAATCCAAGGAAAAATTCCTGTCATCCATGGAACGGGCCAAGGCGACCTGTTTAAGTATCCAAGGGAGAGCCGCTGCTGGAGCTAGAACCGCTGACCGCGCCGTTCATCAACACCCCTATTCTGCCATTGGAGTTGGTTTCACGGTTGGATTAATTGTTGGAATCCTTGCCACACGCTCCAAATAATATTCCCCCATCTGTAGTTGCAATCTATTTAACTTCAACAAGTTACACTCGAACTAGAAACGTGTATAGTTACCTTTGCATTCTTTGTAACCAGTATTCTTTCTCAAGCGTCTTCTTCATTGCAGTTTGAACAATATTAATTACAACAACATATCAATATGAAGAAATTCGTAGTATTAGCTCTGAGCCTCGTTTGCGTCGCCTCCTTGACCGTCAATGCCGCTGAAAAGAAAAAGCATGCTCCCCTGACCGAAGAGCAGAAGGCTTTGAAAAAGGAAATGACTGAAAAGTATGATGCCAACAAGGACGGCAAGTTGGACAAGGACGAAATGGCCAAGATGAGCCAGGAAGACAAGGACAAGATGGAAAAGGCCGGCTTGAGTCACAAGAAGAAGGCTGATGCCGCTTCCGACAAGAAGACCGAAACCAAGTAAGATCGGCTCTTTAATTCTCTCATGCTCCGCTGGATTTCCGGCGGAGCATTTTTATTTCAAAGATCTTTGCTGCAAACAAAGTTTGCGGCATTTCCCGGCAAGCTATGCCGTCCTGACTTAATTAACAAACATCGCCTCATTCGCCTGGAGCAAGGCGTGCGCATATTTCGCCCACGAACCTACCGGTTGCAATTGTGAAGCAGGAATCGATGCCAGGGTCATAGCGGGATTATTCCCCTTCTTGCCACCGCCCCCCTTTTTGCCTCGCGCTTCACGCACGGTTTCTGCCCGGGTGGGCGCTGCGGGAATTTCAGACGGTGGCGATTGTTTGATAAACTGCAACCCCAATTTAATTTCAGTCGGATCAGGGTCGCGTTGGTAAATTAAATTATAAAGCAGCTCGATCCGCTTTTCATCCCCCTTCAAATTCAGGAAATCCGGGCGTCCCACCACATTCCGCGCCTGCTCCACCACCAGCGGGCTGTTCATCATAAACAATGCTTGTTGCGGCACGATGGTCTCGTAACGCTTGCCCGTCTCGATGTCCGGATTCGCAAAATCAAATTGGTTGTAAACCTCCGGCAAATTTCTACGGTCGATATATCCATACACCGTCCGGCGCGTGGAATAAGGCGACGCCCCCAAATTAACCGGACGACCACCCATGCTCAAATCCAACTTCCCGCCAATCGCCAGCATCGAATCCCGCACCGCTTCAAATTCCAGCCGGTGAATATTCGCCCGCCACAGCAACCGGTTCTCCGGGTCTTTCTGCGCGTAACGCGGATTGGTATCGCTGCTTTGCTGATATACGCTTGAAAGCATGATCGCACGATGCAATTTCTTGATCGACCAACCCTCCTCCATGAACTTCGCCGCCAGGTAATCGAGCAATTCCGGATGACTCGGCGGTGCGGATTGATTTCCAAAATCATCAGGTGTCGAGACAAACCCTTCACCGAAGTGATGCATCCAGACGCGATTCACCAGCACGCGTGCCGTCAAAGGATTATTCGTCGTAATGATGGAAAACGCGAGTTCCAACCGTCCACTTCCATTCTTGAAAACGGGCCGACTCGGCCCGGAAAGAATTTCCAAAAACCGGCGTGGCACAATATCTCCCTTATTCTCCGCCTCACCTCGGATGAACACCCGTGAATCACTCGTGCGGGGTCTGTCCACCAGCACCATTGCCCGCACTGGCGCACCGGGATGCGTCAATTCCAGTTGCGACAACTGTCTTCTCAACTGCGTCTCCTGCTTCACAATTTCCTTATTATTCTTTTTGCCCTTGCCTTTTCTGCTGGCTTCCAGCGTTGTCATTTCCGCATTCAATTCATTGTATTTCTTCGCAAAATCCAGGTAATCCGGCGTCATATTGATTTTGCTCAGGATGGGTTGTTGCTCTTCCGGCGGCTCCACCGAACTCGCAAAAATACCGTGCAACGAATAATAATCCTTAGTCGGAATCGGATCGAACTTATGGTCATGGCACCGCGCGCAAGTCACCGTCAAACCGAGCGTCCCCTTGGTCACCACATCAATACGGTCATTGATGATATCGTTGATGTTCCCGTTGAACCGTTCTCCTACCGTTAGAAATCCCAATGCCGCCAATGGACTCCGGTTTGTTCCCAAATCCATTTTGTCCGCCGCAATCTGTTCCAGGATGAATCGATTATATGGTTTGTCTTCATTGAACGAACGGATCACGTAATCACGATACGTCCACGCGTAAGGATACCGAAAATCCTCCCGGTTCGCCTTCACATCCCCTTTCGTATCCGAATAACGCGCCACATCCAGCCAATACCTGCCCCAACGTTCGCCGTATTGCGGCGAAGCCAGCAACCGGTCCACTACCTTCGCAAAAGCGTCCGGCGAAGTGTCCTTCAAAAATTCTTCCGTCTCTTTCAACGTCGGTGGCAAACCAATCAAATCAAACGTCGCCCGGCGAATCAACGTGCGCTTGTCCGCCATCGGCGAAGGCTTCATCTCATTCTCCGTCAGCTTTGCCACCACGAAGGCATCAATCGGCGACTTCACCCAATCCTTCTCCTTCACCTCGGGCACAGCGACCTTCTTAATCGGCTTGAATGACCAATGATCCCGATCCGACTGGGTATAAGTCTTGGCATAACCCGCCGCCATCACCCGCGGATCCGGCGCACCCATCTTTATCCACGTTACCAAGTCCGCAATCTGCGCATCCGAGAGTTTTTCTCCCTTCGGGGGCATCTGCAAATCGGGATCAGTGTAACGAACCGCCTTAATCAACAAGCTCTTCTCCGGATCACCCGCCACCAGCGCCGGCCCGGTATCGCCACCTTTCAAAACCGTGTCACGAAACTCCAAAGAAAGCCCGCCCTTCAATTTGGTGCTCTCATGACTGTGACACTTATAGCAGTTATTTACAAAAATCGGTCGTATCTTCGCTTCAAAGAAATCAAGCTGCGCCTTCGTCGGTTCCGCTGCCTGTAACGTAAATCCGGCCATTGCCCCGACTGCGCTGATAACTGCCGCCAGTGTCACCTTGCTCATTACTTGAACTATGAATCGTGCAGCCATGACAGTTAAGCGATGACTCCCTTGACCACATTTCCCGCAACATCCGTCAGACGAAAATCACGGCCATTATAGCGATAAGTCAGTTTCGTGTGATCGAACCCAAGCAGCGCGAGAATCGTCGCGTGCAAATCGTGAACATGCACCCGGTTTTCCACCGCGCGCGCGCCGAATTCATCCGTCGCGCCATAAATCGTCCCGCCCTTCACACCGCCGCCCGCCATCCAGACGCTGAACGCCTTGCTGTTGTGGTCGCGCCCCGGATTATCATTCCCGTTACGATCGCGCGTCGCCGTGCGGCCAAATTCACCGCCCCAAATCACCAGCGTGCTATCCAAAAGCCCCAATTGCTTCATGTCCTTCATGAATGCCGCGAGCGGTTGATCAATCTGGTTCGCCTGTTCCGGCAAACGGTCTTCGATGTTGTTATGATGATCCCAGCCCCCCGCCCAAACCTGCACAAAACGCACGCCACGTTCCAGCAACCGCCGCGCAATCAACATCTGCCGACCCTGCGGGCTATTGCCATACATCGTCCGAACACTCTCTGGCTCTTTATGAAAATCAAAAGCGTCTGACGCCGCTGATTGCATTTTGAAAGCAATCTCGTAAGCCTGAATCCGCGCTTCCAACTGGGCATCCTTTTGCAAATTCTGGCTGTGGAGTTCATTGAGTTGATGAATCAAATCCAACTGCCGCCGTTGCTCCTTTGTCGAAACGTAAGGATTTTTGATGTTCTGGATCATCTCCTCCACGGTATTCGCCGAAGTGTTGATACTCGTTCCCTGATATACACCCGGCAGGAATGCCGCCTGCCAGTTTTGCGTACCGCCCGACGGCAACCCGCCGCCCGGACGAAGCGAAATGAACCCCGGCATGTTTTGGTTTTCAGTCCCCAATCCATAAACCGTCCATGAACCCAGGCATGGCTTGGCCAGACGTAATGAACCAGTGTTCATCATCACCGTCGCCACTTCATGCGCCGGAATGTCCGTGTACATCGACCGGATGATCGCCATGTCATCCACATGTTCGCCGATTTTCGGAAAGACCTCGCTTACCTCAATCCCCGACCTGCCCTTCTTCTGAAATTTAAACGGCGACGGCATCGCCACCCCGCCCATTCCCGGCAACGATTGGCCGGAATATTTTGCCAGGGCTGGCTTCGGGTCCCACGTGTCCACCTGAGATGGCGCTCCCTGCGCAAAGATATGAATCACCCGCTTGGCCTTGGCTGGCAGAGGCGGAGTCTTCGCCTCCAAAGGCGAACCTCCAGTTCCAGCATACGCCTGGCCGCTAAACATCTCCTGGCTGAGCAACCCAGCCAATCCCAACGCGCCGAAACCCATGCCAAACCGGTTCAAAAACTGGCGACGAGTAATCGCAAAATCCTCCGGCTTCGCTCTATGTTCGTTTATATTCATAGGATAACCATTGTATGCTCAGCCTTCTGTCATCAGGGCTTATGTCCTTAGACGCTTTTAGCATAGAAAGGGTTTCAGCTAAATGCATTTATTTCAGTCCGTGATAATCCATTATAATTCCATCCTTCCGCCCAACTTACGCCCAACTTACGAGCCAATTTTGCTATGATTCTCTTGTCCTTCACATTTTTTTACGCGTGTTAAGGTTAGTTAGCGTGAGTTAGCGTGTCTTAACGTGAGATAGTCATATACACGTATTAATTTGAGCATTCTCATCCTCCGACTCGTCGTCGTCCTCGGTTTTCCTCGCGGAGCGCCGACAGCCTGTCGGCAAGTTCCTTCCCATTCTTAATCCCTGCCCCGCAATTGCGGTGGTTACTCATAATCTTAATCCTAATCTCTTGAGTTTTTGAAGTTCTCGTCCTCATTTCGTGACTTCTGTAATCATGTGTTGATTCGTAGTCCGACTTCAGCCCTCTGCCTTTCCGACTTCCATTCTTGC
>JAQGPC010000169.1 GCA_028293285.1 Pedosphaera sp. | reverse complement strand
AGAATCAATCCAGGTAAGTTTATTGCGAGGCTAAATTACCGGCATAACAATTGGGATTTCAATTCATTGAAAGCGTTGTTAAGCATCCACGGTGTCTATCACTGGTCACAATCCGGATTCTCCCGTTGCTGGCGGAGGTCATTTTGTAACGACTCATTGGAGTGCTGTTGTCCGCGCTGGCCAGGTAGATGCTGCGTCCGCCCACGTTGCGCTGGATGAACTGTGCCAGACGTATTGGTATCCCTTATATGCGTTCATTCGACGGCAGGGTCGCGCTCCCCAGGATGCGGAGGATTTAACTCAAGCCTTCTTCGCCCGCCTGCTGGAGAAAAACTTCGTTGCCGCCGCCGATCCGGAAAAGGGAAAATTTCGCACCTTCCTGTTAGCCGCGCTCAAGCGGTTCATGGCCAATGAATGGGATCGTGACCATGCGCAAAAGCGGGGCGGTTTTCAAACGGTCATAGCCATTGATCAAGCGGTGGTGGAGTCACGCTTCAATGCAGATCTCACTCATGACCTGCAGCCGGACGTTCTGTTCGAGCGGCAATGGGCAATGATGCTGCTGGAGCGAGTCATGTCATTGTTACAGGAAGAATATGTCGCAACGGGCCGGGCCACGCTGTTTGAGCATTTGCGAAGTTGTCTGGCAAAGCAGGAGGCCACCCAATCTTATGCCTTGATCGCGGTTGAACTCAAACTCACCGAAGCAGCCGTAAAAACAGCCGTTCACCGGCTGCGAACCCGTTATCGGGAAATCCTGCGCTCCGAAATCGGCAAGACGGTGGCGTCGCCGGATGAAATCGAAACGGAACTGCGCCATCTCTTCTCAACTTTTGGCCGGTAAAGAATTTTCATTTTTTCGCGTTACCTTTTGCTTCATTTGCTTAAGGAGATAGGGAACGGGATCATGAGCGAAAGCGTAAAAACGAGTTTATCAGAGGATCAATGCCCTGCGTGTGGCACGGTGCTGCCGCGCCTGATGGCACCTGAACTCTGCCCAAAATGCCTGCTCGGAGCCGGGTTGAGCACGCAGCCGGAGGTTGGACCAGAGGGAACGGTGATTGTTTCGCGCTCACCGAATTCAGCGCGCGGGCTACCGCAGCCGGGGGAACAATTTGGGCATTATCAAATGGTGCGATTGCTGGGGCAGGGCGGGATGGGGGTGGTATACGAAGCCGAAGATTTGGAGAGTGGCCGCCGGGTGGCGCTGAAAATATTGGGGCAGGCGCTGGATTCACCCGAGGCGCGCAAACGGTTTTTACGCGAGGGACAACTGGCGGCTTCCATCAATCATCCGAACAGCGTTTACGTTTTCGGCACCGAGGAAATTGGTGGCACGCCGGTCATTGCCATGGAACTGATGCCGGGCGGCACATTGCATGATCGTATTGTCCGCACGGGGCCAATGACCGTATCCGAAGCGGTGGATACCACGTTGCAAATCATCACCGGTTTGGAAGCGGCGCAGCAAATCGGAATTTTGCATCGCGATATCAAGCCTTCGAATTGTTTTATCAATCACGATGGCACAGTGAAGATCGGCGACTTTGGACTTTCCATCAGTTCCACCGTGCGGACCGAATCCAACCTGACCGAAACTGGAGTGATGTTTGGCACGCCCGCCTTTTCTTCACCGGAACAATTGCGCGGCGATGAATTGACAGTCCGCTCGGACATCTATTCCGTGGGCGTCACGCTTTACCAATTACTGACGGGGCGCATGCCGTTCGAGGCAGCGAATGTGGTGTAGTTGCTCGCCACCGTGTTGGAGCGACGCGCGGAGTCGCCTGCAAAATGGCATAAGGAAATACCCGCCGGGTTATGCCGGGCAGTGTTGCGTTGTCTGGAAAAAGATGCGGGGGAACGCTTCGCGAATTACAGCAAATTGCGCGAAGCACTTCTGCCGTATGCCTCTACGGCACCAACTCCCGCGACACTGGGATTGCGTTTTCTGGCAGGTTGCCTCGATACAACATTGCTGGTGCCGCTCTCCTTCCGAACCGCCCAAGCGTTGCAAGACCACGGTTGGCTCTTGGTTTCCACTTTGGCTTTTTGGGGAATTATTTTGACGTATTACGGTTTGCTCGAAGGAGTTTGGAGCGCAACCCTCGGCAAAGCCATCTTCGGCTTGCGGACAGTCAACCGCATCGGCAATCCGCCGGGCGTGCTGCGAGCATTGTTGCGTGCATTGATTTTCGCCGGGATCTCCATGTTTGGCGTGGACGTCGTGGGAATGTTGGTCGAGGGACACGTAAGCAAAGATTCCTTACACGGCTTAATAGCGATCACCGTTTGGTTTGCGCTGTTGGGACTGACGTTTGTGACAGCCCGCAGAAAAAACGGGTTTGCCGGAATCCACGATATGGCGAGCCGAACGCGCGTCATTGCCAAATCGGCGCACTCGGCGCGACCAGCTTCAGCTGTCCAGATGGAACCGGTTGGTAATACCAACGCGCTGTTGCAATTGGGGCCTTATTATCTGCTCGACCGATTGGGAGAAATCGACGGTGCCGAAATGTTGCTGGGCTACGACGCACGTCTTTTACGGAAAATGTGGATTCGCAAATTGCCGATCGGGTCGCCAGCGGTCGCGCCCGAGTTGCGTAATTTGGCCCGACCGGGACGGCTCCGGTGGCTCAATGGCAAACGCTCAGCAATGGAAGCGTGGGACGCCTACGAAGCGGTACCGGGCCAACCTTTGGTGAACTTGATGTCCGTGAAGCAAAGTTGGAACAACGTGCGCTTTTGGTTGCTGGATTTGGCGGAGGAATTACAAGCGGCACAAGCGAGCGGCGTAGCGGCCCGGATGACACTGGAGAATATTTGGATCACCAATGACGGTCATGCCAAGTTGCTTGATTTTCGCATGCCCGGCGTGACGTCTGTGTCTGTGGGATTAGATCAGAGTCGAAAAACTGCACCACCCACGGTCAACGAATTTCTTTATCATGTTGCCATCTCAGCATTGGAAGGTCGTCGGGTTGCCCTGCACGAAACTGGCAGCGCCATCAACGTGCCCGTGGCTTTGCATGCCAGAAATTTGATCCAAGGATTAAAAGCGACAAGCACGCCGGTCGAGGTGGTGAACCAACTGAAACCATTGCTTCGCAAACCGCCGACTGTTTCCCGAGCGCGCCGGTTGGCACTGTTGGCAGGCGGTGTTTGGTTCCCGGTCTTGCTTACGCTTTTCATAATGATATCCGGCACGGACAAGGCCGTTGCATGGCGAAAACACACTTTTGGTTTTTGGGGATTGGCTTGGGTCTATGCCATGACGGTGGTCGTCATTCCATGTTTGCTGGCCGCGTTGATGTTCCGCGGTGGGGCGTTGTTGCGCGGGATGGGGCTGGTCGTGGTGAAGGCGGACGGAAGCGAGGCCTCACGTGCGAAAGTATTTTACCGCAATCTCCTGGCGTGGCTGCCTTTGATGATCACTCCGATATTGGCCGGACTGCTCGGGTTGCTGATAGGAATGGGCTGGGCGGCGCTCCTGATGTTTATCCTGCTCGCCGTGTTGTCGCTCAAATTTTCAATCCTGCCGGAACGTAGTTTGCAGGATCGTCTTGCCGGAACTTACCTGGTTCCGCGTTAAACAATCAAAATCAATACAACCATTCAACTATGTTAAAAACTATTCTTCTCGCCTTAACCGTGCTGTCGATTGCCATCGTGGTTTTCGCACAGCAAAAGGAGCCGACGCCAACGGACATAAAACAGGTCCTCAAGGACCGGGTGGATACGGCCCATAAAAGCGTGGGCATTGTCGTGGGAATCATCGACGAGCAAGGCACCCGCATCCTCACGCAGGGCAAGGCTGACCTGAATGATACATGCAAATTGGATGGGGATACTGTTTTCGAAATCGGTTCGGTTTCCAAGGTGTTCACCTCATTGATTTTGGCCGACATGGTTCAACATGGCGAAGTAAAGTTGGAAGATCCCATTTCGAAATATTTGCCCAAGTCCGTGAAAGTTCCCACTCGCAAGGGCAAGGAAATCACGCTGGCAGACCTGGCCACGCATACGTCCGGCCTGCCGCGGATGCCTGACAATTTTGCGCCCACCAATGCGGCCAATCCTTACATAGATTACACGGTCGAGCAGATGTATGAGTTTATTTCCGATTGCACGCTGAAGCGCGACATCGGTGCCAAATATGAATACTCGAATCTTGGAGTGGGATTGCTCGGGCACATCCTCGCGCTCAAAGCTGGCACTAATTATGAGGCTCTGCTGAAGGACTGCGTCTGCCGTCCGCTGGGCATGACAAACACTACGATAACGCTGTCGCCAGAATTGAAAGCACATCTGGCGAAAGGCCATAACGAACATGGCCGACCGGTGGCGAATTGGGATTTGCCAACGCTCGCTGGTGCGGGAGCGTTGCGCTCCACGGTGAATGACTTGCTGAAGTTCGTGGCGGCTAATATGGGTGCCACGAAGTCGGATCTTACGTCGGCCATGGAACTGGAGCAGACTCCACGTCATGCGGCTGGTTCCGCGACGATGGACATCGGCCTCGCCTGGCACATCTCCAAAAAATACGATGACGAAGTGGTGTGGCACAATGGCGGCACGGGCGGTTATCACTCCTTCATCGGTTTCGACAAGAAGGCCAAACGCGGCATCGTAGTATTGGCGAACTCGGCCAACAGCATCGATGACATTGGTTTTCATTTTCTGAACGCGAAATATAAATTGGCGCATTTCAAGGCGGAGAAGCAACGGAACATCGTTCCCGTAAAACAAAACATCCTCGAGCAATATGTGGGACGCTATCAGATGGCCCCGGGAATCTTCATGGATGTGCGCCGTGAGACAGACCATTTGCAGGTCAAACTGACGGGCCAATCGTTCCTCGATATTTTTCCAGAAACTGAAGCTGACTTTTTTTGTGAAGATGTAGACGCGCAAATCACCTTCAATAAGGACGCCAAAGATCACGTGACGAGCCTGGTGCTACATCAAAACGGGTTGGACCAAACCGCAAAAAAGATTTCCAATGAAGCGCCCAAGGAACCGGTGGTCATCAAACTTGATCCTAAAATTTATGACAGTTATGTGGGGCAATATAAACTTGCGCCGTCAGCCATCTTTACGGTCAAGCACACGGGCGATAAGTTGATGGTGATGTTGACCGGCCAATCTTTTCTCGAGGTGTTTCCCACATCGGAAACCGAATTCTTTTACAAGGTAGTTGATGCTCAATTGACTTTCGTTAAAAACGCCAAAGGAGAGGTGACTGATCTGATCTTGCATCAGAATGGGTTGGATCAAAAGTCGAAGAAGATCAAGTAGTGTTCGACTTTGGAGATGGGGCAGATTGCTCGCTTGTCGTAGGTGGGTTGTGGGTGTTGAATAGAACTCATGAAGGCTGTTCAACTGATGGAGCATGGCACACCCGGCAAATTTGAGTTGCGCGATTTGCCCGATCCCAAGCCCGCACCTGATGAAGTGGTCGTGCAGGTGCAGGCTTGCGGATTGAATCATTTGGATCTCTGGCTGGAAGCGGGCGAGTTGCCGATACCAGTGCCGTTGCCGCGCACGCCGGGCGGGGAGATTGCTGGAAAAATTATCGAGCTTGGCTGGGCGGTGTCGGACTGGAAGGTGGGGGATGAAGTTGCCATCCAATCGAATCTATTTTGCGGACAATGCGAATTCTGCAAACGCGGGGATGAGTCGCTTTGCTTGCGTGGAGAATTGCTGGGGGTGAATCGTGACGGCGGTTTTGCGGAAAAGGTGGTGGTGCCCTCGCGGGTGCTGGTGCGATTGCCGGCCGGGGTTGGTTTCGAGGCATCGGCCGCGTTGACGCTCGCGGGTAGCACAGCGATGCACATGCTCACGAACCGGACGCAGGTGACTCCCGGTGACTGGGTGCTGGTGATGGGCGCGGCCAGCGGTGTGGGATCGGCGGCGATCCAAATTGCCAAGGGACTTGGCGCGCAGGTGATCACCACAGCTTCAAGCGAAGCCAAGCGCGCGCTCGCGTTGCTGCGACTCGGCGCGGACCATGTCGTGGATTCCAATAATGCTGCGTGGCCGGCGGATGTTCGCAAGCTTACTGGCAAACGAGGGGTGGATTTGGTAGTGGAGCATATTGGCGGGGATGTGTTGCCAAAAGTTTTTGAATGCCTGGCGCGGGGCGGTACGGTTGTAACGTGCGGTGCAACGGCTGGCCGTGAGGTAACGCTGAATCTGTGGCCTTTCTTCGTGAAGCAACAAAAGTTGGTGGGCAGTTACGGTCGCAACCGTGCGGACATTCAAGCCACTTTGGAATGGGTGGCCGCCGGGAAACTCAAGCCGGTGATTGATAGTGTTTATCCGCTGGAAAAAACGGCGGAAGCGTTTGCCCAGTTACGTTCCCGGAAATTTTTGGGTAAAGTGTTGGTGGAAATACCGGCATAAGGTTTGGGGTTCAAGCTTTAGCTTGCCTGCTGAAGACACAAGCTAAACCTTGAACTTCCAACAGAAAAATCCGCTTGACTATTATACTTTGCGGCACAAAGTATAACTCATGAACAATAATTGGGCGGCGGACCACCTTCAGACGATTCGCACTCTGATGGAGCGCTCTGCCGTTTACCGGCGCGCATTGGCCCCGATCATGACTTTCACCGGATCGGTGGGAGTTGTAGCGGCAATTGTTGGTTGGTTTTTGCCCATTGAATCTGTTCGTGGCTTCACCGGTTATTGGATGGGTGTGAGTCTTTTAGCAATCGGGGGCGATTATGTGTTGGTGCGGCGGCAAGCTCTCAAGGAAGCAGAACCTTTCTGGTCGCCGCCGACACGCCGGGTCACACAGGCTATTTTACCTTCGCTTTTCGTAGGCATGCTGGCCGGAGTCATTTACATGTTTTGGGTGGATGATGAGGAAGCCATGATCCTGCTGCCCATCATTTGGATGCTGCTGTATGGGTGTGCGATTCACGCTGCCGGTTTCTTTATGCCGCGCGGGATTCGGTTGTTTGCGTGGGGGTTTATTGTCCTTGCCTGTGTCCTGCTCATGGGTTTGCTGCTTACCAAGGAACCGGTGCCGTTCAAATTCGGCCATGCCGAAATGGGTCTTTTCTTCGGGGTATTTCAACTGGCCTATGGCATCTATCTGTATTTTACCGAACAGAGGAAGAATGAAGCGTGAGCGTGAATCCGACACCATTTCTCAACCTGGATCGAGTGATACACGAGAAGGGGCGGTTGGCGATTATGTCGCTGCTGGCCGCATCGCCAGAGCTTTCATTCACCGAGTTGCGCGACTCGCTCAGCATGACGGACGGCAATGTGACCACGCACATTCGCACGTTGCAGGAGGCGGGGTATGTGTCGGTCGCCAAGACTTATCAGAAGAATCGTCCGCTCACCACTTGTGCGCTGACGCCGGACGGACGCAAGGCTTTCGCCGCTTACATCAATCTGCTGGAAGAAATCATCCGGCAAACCAAGCCTAAATAAATTATTTTTTGTTGAACGTAAATGAACCGCCATAGTCTTTAACTTTGTAACACAAAGTGTATTCGTATGAACATCATTCGAGCAGAATATATGGGCATGTGCTTTGGCGTCCGGGATGCCATCGCTCTCGCCATGCAGGAAACGCAAACCGCGCCGCTCACGATCCTTGGCGATTTGGTTCATAACGAAACCGTGCTTTCCAATCTCCGCGCGCAGGGAATTGAAATCCGGCACCAGACGGAGGAAGTTCGGACGCCGACGGTGATGATTACGGCTCATGGCACTTCGGAGCGGACTCTCAACAGCATCAAGGAACGCGGCCTCAAGGTATTGGAAGCGACCTGTCCGTTGGTACACTTTGCACATCGCGCCGTGGCGGAACTGGTCGAAGCTGGGTTTCATCCGGTCATCATCGGCAAACGTGAACACGTGGAGGTCCGGGGCGTTACTGATGACTTGAAGGAGTTTGATGTCGTGTTGACGGAGGCGGATGTCATGCAACTTACGGAGCGTGCGCGTTTCGGAATTGCGGCGCAAACCACGCAGCCGATTGAGAAGGTGCGGCGATTGGTTAATTTAATTCAGGAGAGATTTCCGCAGTCGGAAGTGCGCTTCATCGATACCGTGTGTCGCCCTACGAAACAGCGCCAAACCGCAGCGGTGGAATTGGCGCAGAAGAGTGATGTGGTGGTGGTGATTGGCGGTTCGCACAGCAACAACACGCACGAGCTTGTTTCCACGTGCAAGCGGCATTGTCCGCGGGTTCATCATGTGCAGACGACGGGTGATCTGCGTCGCGAATGGTTTGCCGATGTGCGGACGGTTGGGATTACGGCTGGCACTTCCACGCCCGATACAGCCATTGACCAGGTTGAAGAATGGTTGAAAGGAATTGAACAGGGGCAGCCAGCTTATTCCATGCAGACAGACTCAAAAAATTTATCGAATTAGGCAGCGCCAAGGAGGTGGTGGCTAACTCGAACGCAACAGAAATGAAATCAGAATATGACAACATCCAGAAACTCAAAACTATACGGGACCAGAGGAGTGCATGTGGGCAGTTGGCCACAACCGAATTTATGCTTCGGTTTACTGGCGATAATACCTGCCTTTATTGGAATGAGTGAGTGGTGGAGTATTGGTTAAGGAAGTGGCTGCTTGTTCGTAATTCGATTGGTCGGCTGAACGAGCGGACGGCAGTTCAATTTATAAACAAAGAGGTTATATGAAACAGGGGAAACGGTGGCTGACGGTGGTGGTTTTTGCCATTGCCATGGCCTGGCTTGAGTCGGCGGTGGTTTTTTATCTTCGCACGTTATCCAATCGCATTGAACCCTATCAGGCTGAGCCGTTGCCACCGGTGGCGGGACTGGCGGCGGTGGAATTGGTTCGGGAAGCAGCGACACTTATCATGTTATTTACCATCGGTATGCTCGCGGGAAAGAGCTGGCGCAGCCGATGGGGTTACGCGGCGATTGCCTTTGGAGTGTGGGACATTTTTTATTACGTCTTCCTGAAAGTGATAACCCATTGGCCGAACTCGCTGCTGGATTGGGACATTCTTTTCCTGTTGCCGCTGCCGTGGTGGGGACCGGTGATTGCGCCGGTGTTGATTGCCTTGTTGATGATCGTTTGGGGAACGCTCGCCAGCCAATGGGAACATCAGTTTGAACGTTCATTCCGGACGGAGTGGAAAGCCTGGCTCTTGAATTTTATCGGGATGGCATTGGCTTTGTATGTGTTTATGGAAGATGCCATTCGCGTCGCCAAACGTGGCGAGGATGCTTTGCGCATGATGTTGCCCAGTCACTTTAATTGGCCGCTGTTCATCATCGCGCTGGTGCTCATGGCTGCGCCGATTGTTTATTGCGGACGACAAATCCGGCAACGCCGGCCACCCATGCAAATGGAACCCAGTCCCACTACTTGAAATGAACATGCGCGCTTCCGACTTAGCACTGGATGTCCGGCAACTGAGCGTGTTGTTGCGTGGCGAACCGGGACTCATCAGCTCCTGGGTGCGAGGCTGGACGATGAATCGCGTGTTGCTGTATATCGCGGTCATCTTTGTGGGGGCGGGTTGTTATGGCGCAGCGATGGGATATTGGCGCGATCCGTTGCAGGCCTTTTATACTGGGCTGAAATTTCCACTGGTGATTTTACTCACGACGCTTGGGAACGGATTACTTAATGGAATGCTCGCGCCGTTGCTTGGCTTGAACATCGGCTTTCGCCAATCACTGCTGGTGATCTTCATGAGCTTTACCATCGCTGCCGCGATACTGGGTTCATTCAGTCCATTGATGTTATTTCTGGTGTGGAATACACCGCCCGTTTCCGCGTTGTCCGGGACAGTCTCAGTGGCATACAGCTTCATGCAATTGGCGACGGTTGTGATGATTGCTTTTGCGGGCGTGATGGCGAATGTGCGATTGGTGCCGGTGTTGCGCGAATTGAGCGGCAGTTCTGCTGTGGCGCACAAGGTTTTGTTTGCGTGGCTGGCGGTGAATTTATTGTTAGGCAGCCAGATAATCTGGATTCTGCGACCGTTCATTGGGAATCCTGCGATACCGGTGGAGTTTCTCAGTGTTCATGCCTTTGAAGGGAATTTTTTCGAAGCGGTTTTCCAGGCTGCGCAACACTTGCTTTTCCGATGAATGCTTCAACGCCAACATTACTTGCAGACAATGCCAACAAGGCAGGGAGTGCAGAGTATTTGAATGAACGATTAGGGAATGAGTTCCGTCTATAAGATGTCCACTATCTCTATAACTACCATGGAAGCAAACCCAACGATCACGGGCCTGGGGCAAATTGGCGTCGTGCTGCGCGGCGAGCCCGAGCGGATGATGCAGTGGGTCCAGCAATGGAGCACGCGCCGGGTGGTGTTGCAGGTGGGAGTGATCTTTCTGGGGGCGGGGCTTTATGGTGCATCGATGGGATATTGGCGTGAGCCGCTGCAAGGATTGTTTGTCGCGATCAAGTTTCCGATGATCATCCTGCTGACCACATTGGGAAACGGTTTGCTCAACGGAATGCTCGCGCCGCTATTGGGCTTGAACTTGAGCTTTCGCCAATCCTTCCAAGCCATCCTGATGAGTTTCACCATCGCGACGGCAATTCTGGGCTCGTTCAGTCCGATAGTATTTTTCCTCGTATGGAATGCCCCGGCGATGTCGGCGCATGTGCCGGGCGTCTATAGTTTCATTCAACTTATCCATGTGGTGTTGATTGCTTTTGCTGGAGTGACCGCGAACCTGCGTTTGGTGGAGTTACTGCAACGTCTCAGCGGCAGTGTTGGCATTGGACGCAAGGTGTTGTTCGCCTGGCTGGCGGGTAATCTTTTTCTCGGCAGCCAACTTTGCTGGATCCTGCGACCGTTCATTGGCGCACCGGGATTGCCCGTGGAATTTTTGCGGGCGGAAGCATTCAAAGGAAATTTTTTCGAAACCGTTTTCCGCGCGATACAGAATTTATTTTTTTCCTGACGATTAAACTCAACCTAATAACAACCTATGAATGGAACCAATCCCGGACCGCTCGATAATACTCCCAATCCAATTAAAATTCCTGTTTCAAGCGCAGGAAGTTACATGCCACCAGTCATTCCATCCGCGCCTTCAGGGGCGGCGCAACCACTGGGAACCAATCCCGCCGAACAAGTGCCGATCACGGGGCCGGTGAGCGCGGTAGAGGCGATTCTGCGGCAACCACGGCGGGTGATTTTTCAACTCAAGCAGCCAAATGCAGGAAGTGTCATCACTTCACTGTTATTGATCGCGGTGGTGTGCAGCCTGGTTTACGGTGTGATTGTGGGGACGTTCTCGGGTGGACAACAATATTGGGCCGCGCCGGTCAAGATTGCCGCCGGGTTATTAATCTCAGCGCTGATTTGTTTGCCGAGCTTGTATATCTTTTCGTGTCTCGGCGGCTCGCAAGCGAGGCTGGTGGAAGTATTTGGTTTGGTGGCAGGCTTGCTGACTTTGATGACGATATTGCTCATCGGTTTCGCGCCGGTGGCGTGGGTGTTTTCGCAATCCACCAAATCGCTCGCCGCGATGGGCGGGCTGCACCTGGCATTCTGGCTGGTGGCGACCATTTTTGGCGTGCGCTTCCTGCATGCCGGTTTCAGCCATCTCGGAACAAAATCCGACGGGGGAATGAAAGTGTGGGTGGTGATATTTGTATTGGTGGTTTTACAAATGACCACGGCCCTGCGGCCCATCATCGGGACAGCAGATACATTTCTGCCAGCCGCCCAGGACAAGAAATTCTTTTTGAGCCATTGGTTCGATAATCTGGATGCGGATGGTGGACGCAGCCGAAAGTGGAAGGGAGATGGGAATTAATTTCCCGGTCCTTGAATGAACAGTAAGAGAGCGGAACGAATCTGAAGCCATTATGAAAACACAAGAGTTGTATTTGAAACGGGAATTAAGGTTTCCCTTGCTGGCCTTGCTTTTTGCTTCCATGGCGGGCGGGGGGTTGGTGGGATTGCGCATCGTCTGGACGAAAGATTGGAGCTACCTGTTTCTGATATGGAACTTGTTTCTCGCGTGGCTGCCGCTCGTATTTGCGCTGGGGGTTTGCCGCCAGTATCAAAGAGGCAAGCGCGCGGGATGGAAGCTGGGATCACTGGCTGCGTTGTGGCTGCTTTTCCTGCCCAATGCGCCCTACATCTTCACGGATTTGGTTCATTTGAATAATTGGTTTCGTCACCATTACTGGGTGGACCTGAGCTTGATTCTCCTTTTTGCATTCACGGGATTTTTATTGGGATTCATTTCGCTTTATCTCATGCAGTCCGTGGTCGCCAACCGTTTTGGCAAATGGGCGAGTTGGTTCTTTATTTTGGTGGCTGCTGGTTTAAGCGGCATTGGCACTTACATGGGACGTTTCCTGCGTTTGAATAGCTGGGACGTCGTATGCAATCCTTTTAAAATCTTTAAAGGTCTGGGTCATTGGGCTGCCGACCCGTTGGCTAATCCCACTTCAATCGGGTTCCCCATTCTCTTCGCAACCTTTTTGTTTCTCGGGTATTTAATGCTTTATGCGCTGACGCACCTTCAGCCTGCGCAACGTCAGGATGTTATAACTTAATATAAGTTAAAAACGGTTGCGCTTTGGCCGATGCCATGAATCGAGAACAAATTCTTCGCCAACGTATCAAGTATCTCACCTGGTTTTTTATCATTGGCCTGGTCATCAGCGGTGCAACCGCCATCCCGCTTGATTGGGAAATGGATGTGCTCGCAAAGTTCCTGGGGGTGGCAGATCAAACCAGTTCGCAGGCAACATCAGGATTAGCGCGATGGATTCTAAAAGTGCGCGAAGGGTTGCACGAGACCAATGGCAAATATCCGTTCATGGCTTACGGAACTGATTGGCTGGCTTTCGGGCATTTTGTCATTGCGGTGGCGTTTGTCGGCGCGTTGCGTGATCCAGTCCGCAATGTCTGGCTCTTTACCTTTGGGATGATTGCTTGTGCGCTGATCGTGCCTTACGCCTTTGCCATGGGAGCAGTGCGGGGCATTCCCGTTTACTGGAGATTGATTGACTGTTCTTTTGGCGTGATTGGCATTGTTCCGATTTGGTATTGCAGGCAATGCGTGTGGGAGATTGAACGACTAGTGCGTGTTCCACACGGAGCGTATCAGCCTGGGAGTGTGAAATAAAAAGTTGAGCCCTTGTCAACTTCGCCCTGCGCCCAAACCTTTCCCCCATGACGAGTGATAATACGCGAGACCGTTGCCAGGCCAATACCCGTGCCCGCAAACTCTGATTCCGTATGCAAGCGCTGGAAGACCCCGAAAAGTTTGTGGGCAAAAGCCATGTCAAAACCGGCCCCATTATCGCGCACGAAATAAACCGGATGGCCGTCCTTTTCCAGCGTGCCAAATTCAATTTTTGCCTCAGGGATCTTACTGGTGAATTTCCAGGCATTGCGAAGCAGGTTTTCCAGAACGACGCGCATCAGCCGGGGGTCGGCATGCACAATAAGCTTGGGCGTAATATGGATGACGGCCTTTCGTTCCGGGTCCATCTGCCGTAATTCACCGGCAATATTTTCGACAATGGCGCTGAGATTCACTTCCACGCGGTACATTTCGCTGCTGGTAACGCGGGACAATTCCAACAGGTCCTGGATCAACTGGCCCATGCGCCGCGCAGCTACTTCAATGAGTTCGAGATAATTCTTGCCCGTCTCATCCAGCTTCTCCGCGTAATCTTCAATCAGCATCCGGCTGAAGCCATCAATGGTCCTTAATGGCGCGCGCAAATCATGAGAAACAGAATAAGAGAAAGCCTCGAGTTCCTTGTTTGCCGCTTCGAGCTTGGCGGCTTGGAGCCGGCTTTCCTCAACCAATTTGCGATCAGTAATATCCTGCACGGTTCCCATCAATTTGATCGCCTTGGTGGTAGGCTCGTTGACAATTTCACCATTGGCCAGAATATGCCGCACCACCCCATCCGGCCGCACAATGCGGTAGTTCTCGCGAAAGGATCTCGCATTGCGACGCATGTCCTCCACCTTTTTGCGCATGGTCGGACGATCGTCGGGGTGAATGCATTTCAAGAAAGAGTCTGCCGTGATGGGAAATTCCTGCGGTTGCAGTCCGAAGATGCGATAAAGTTCATCCGACCAGGCAACCTTGCGCTCGGAAACATTCCATTCCCAACTGCCGATGTTCGCCACGCGTTGCGCTTCCTTCAGTCGGGCCTCACTTTGTCTAAGGGCTTTCTCGGCTTTTTTGCGCTCGGTCACATCGCGTTCGATGGAAACAAAGTGGGTGCATTTCCCGGTCTCATCAAGGATGGGCGCAATTTCCATTTCCCACCAAATCGCTTCGCCGCTTTTTGTATAATTAACGAGTTCTTCGCGGATTGGTTTTTTATTTTCCAAAGCGCGGCGAATGCGATCACGGGCCGCCCGTGAAGTCTTGGGGCCTTGAAGGAATCGCGGACTCCGGCCAATCGCTTCCTCGCGGGAATAGCCAGTGCGACAGATGAAGGCGTCATTGATAAACACGATGCGTGGGCCGGGTTCATCCAGCGGTTCCGCTTCCGTGATCATCACAACGTCGCTAATGCGGGAGACGCAGGTTTCGAGTAAGTGAAGTTGGGTCGAGGAATATTTAAGCTCGGTAACATCGTTGAGTAAAACCAGCCGCGCAGGCCTGTCTTCAAAATTAACCGGCTCGGAGGAAACATCCACGTCGATCAAGTCGCCATTCTTTTTTCGATGCCGCCAAATTCCAGCCTTTCTTACTTTGGGAATGGAATCAGCTTCATCATTTATGGGAAAAATTGCCTTCAGGCGGGGAACATCTTCGGGCGGTCGAATGTCCAGGATGGTCATGTTCAGGAACTCTTCCGTGGAATAACCGTAGTGCTTAAGAGCGGCATCATTGACGGCAAGGAAAGCCAGTGTCTCGGAATCATAAACCCACATGGGGAGCGGATTGTTCTGGAACAACACCTGATACTGATCTTTAAACTGTCGCATATTCCGCTTCCGGCATCGCAGGTAACTTGTTGGTTATCTCGCGATAAATATTACATAGGAAACTGGGTACTGCGAATTAGCAGGGCTTCTTAATGGCGAGGGCAAAACAAGCGAAGTCTGAGCGGAATGGCCTCTATAACAACGTGATATAGATTGAGAGGTTTTTGAAAGCTGGTCAGTAACGCCAGATTTGGTTCCAGGCTTGCATCCAATTTTTACCTTTGCTGACGACTTTCAATGGTTCGGGAATTTCCACACCATGACGGCCCATGAACTCATTGGCCTTGTCCACGGAAGCAAGATCGATGGTGATGATGGTTGGCGCTTTGGGTTTGTACGGTTTGATGGCTTTTAAATTTTTCAGAGCTTCACGGGCACCATTTTCAATCATCTGACGGGCGCGGATGGGAGGAATGTTGCGCGCGGAGAAACGGGAGAGGCTGCGCTTAACGGCGACGGTGGTTAAGTTGCTGCCGAGGAGCTCCTTCGCTTCGCGGCAGGCGGCTTCATCGCCGGTGACGAGGAGCACGGGGCAATTGTAGTGACCGCAGAGGGCGGCGTTGATGCCAGTTTCGCCGACAGGTTGACCGTTGAAATAAAGGTTGCGCCAGGTAGTGGAGGAAATGGTGTGGCAAAGGACGCCATCCGGCGTGCCGACGCGCGCGTGCATGCCGACGAAGAGCGCGGCATCGCAACCTTGCTCGAGCATTTCCGTGTAGCGACCCCAAGGATGATGATTGACCCATTCGCAGTTGACGTCGAGCAACTCGGGGATGAGTGAGTTGAATTGCCACCCGCCGCCTGCGCCGTGGCAATCCACCACGACAATCTCAGTGGCGCCAGCGGCTTTGGCTCCGCGCACGGCGGCATTGATTTCTTCAGTGTAAAGCTTGCGGCATTCTTCGAATAAAGGCTTGCCACCTTCGACTTGTTCCCAGACGACAATTCCGCTGACTCCCTCCATGTCGGTCATGATCAATACGCGCATGGCGAAATCTTTAGGTCATTCCATCCTGAACGCAAAGCGAATAAGGTGGTAAATCACCCCATACTAAAAAACCTCCATAACGGGAATTCTTTCCGTGAGTCATTATGCCAGATTTGTTATCAAGAGCAGCCACGCCAGAGCCGTCTGGACGTACCAATTTCACGGAGCACGTTTTGGGCAGACCCCAAAAAAGGCTTCCACCTCAAGCCAGTTTAAAGAAGCAAAATCTGGATTTTATTATCATAGGGGCGCCGAAATGCGGCACTACTTCTTTGCATAGATATCTGCAACCGCATCCCGAACTTTACTTGTTGCCGGAAAAGGAAGTTCCGTTTTTTACCAACCCGGAGTATTGCGCGAAGGGGTGGGATTGGTATTTGGATGAATTCTTTGCCCAGGCGTCACCGAAAAAACTGTGGGGGAAAGCGACGCCACAATACATGAGCCGCCTGGAAACGCCGGAAAAAATTTACGCGCAGCTACCACAGGTGAAGCTAATTGCGTTGTTGCGGAACCCGATTGATTGCACCTATTCGTGGTACAAGATGATGGTCAAGCGCAACCAGGAGAAACGAACATTGGCGGAGGCGATTGATAAGAAATTGCACCTGGGAGTTCTGGAGCAGCGGCAGGGTCCGGATGTCGCGCTCGGAGAATACAGCCGGATGCTGACGGAATACCGGAAGTTTTTTCCACGGGACCAGTTGTTGGTTTTGTTTACCGAGGATTTGAAGAAAGATCCGCGCGCGGTGCTAAAGCGGGTGCTGCGCTTTCTGGAGGTGGATGAAAATTTTGTGCCGCGCAATCTCGGCACGCATTATCATGTGGGCGGTTCGCGCCGACGTATTGCGTTGGATGAACATGCGCTGGCAAAGCATCCGCTCTTTCGAAAAATAATTGATCACATTCCGGTGCGTTATCGCAACGTGGTGGAGAGACGTTTTCTTTTCTGGTTCATGATTTGGAATACACGGCCCGATTCGCCGGACCAACAAATGCCGGCAGAGGCCAGGGAACGTCTGAGGCAATTTTTTAGCGAAGATGTTCGCAGGTTGGAGCAGTTGTTGAACGAGCGGGTTCCGTGGCGGGAGTTTGCGACGGTTTAAAGTTTAGGTTGGCGGTCCGTGATAATTTCTAAAGCCTCTAATTGGCGGAGACTTCAACCACCCGCTTGTAGCCTTCGATGGGATGTCCGTCATCAATGGTGATATCGAAATCTTCGCCGCGCTTGAAGCATTCGTGGATTTCTTTGAATGCACGTCCAAGTAGGCGGTGATAGGCCTTGGCAGGTCGCCGTTTTTGTCGTCCACGCAGTGCAACCATCCGAGGTTATCAATGGAGAGGAAATAGCCGTTGGGGATGGTGGCCTGGTCGGCGTTGGTGCTGCTGGCGATGTAGCGCAGTAGGGTGCAGGATTCGGGCGCGGCGGCCATCAAGCGGGCCGAGCAAAATAAAACGAACAAGGTCGCAAAAAACAGCGAGCGATTGGAAAACATGGGGAGAGGTTAGTGAGTTTGGGGAGGGAGGACAAGATGGTGAGGATGTCTTCAAATTGGACGACGGGTACGAATCGAGCGATTGAGCCCCTCATCCCGGCCTTCTCCCCGCCCAAGTGTATGTACCCGGTCCATACACTGAGAAGGTGAGCGATGCTACATTGCGAGATAGTGTTTGCGTTGCGGTTGCAGTCGTCGACGACTTTCCATCCGGGTGAAAACTGGTATAGGTAATAGGTTAATTGGAGGGATTGAGGTTATGGCGAATATTGTCAGGCAGCCGTGTGATGAGGGGGTGATCAGGTCCAGGGCGGCGGCGGCCCCTTGCTCAAGGCCTTCGGGGCCGTGGGTGCTGGCGGCGACGATCCTCGGTTCAAGCATGGCGTTTATCGATGGCACGGTGGTCAACGTGGCGCTGCCAGCGCTGCAAGCAAACTTGAATGCCACGGTGGTGGATGTGCAGTGGGTGGTGGAGGCCTATGCGCTTTTCCTCGCGGCGCTGCTGCTTGTCGGAGGGTCGCTGGGGGATCGCTTCGGTCGGCGGCGTGTGTTTTGTGTTGGGGTTGCGCTTTTTGCCCTGGCCTCGGTTTGGTGCGGGCTCGCACCGACGGTCAAGCAACTGACTTTGGCGCGGGCGGTTCAGGGGGTGGGCGGCGCGCTGCTGGTCCCCGGGAGCCTGGCCATCATCAGCGCCTCCTTTGGTGAGGAGAGGCGCGGGTGGGCGATCGGGACATGGTCGGGTTTTACGGCGATTACCACGGCGATTGGGCCGGTCATGGGCGGCTGGTTGATCGAGCATGTCTCGTGGCGCGCGGTTTTTTTCATCAATCTCCCGCTGGCTGCCGTGGTGCTGACGCTGGCGTTGCGTTACGTGCCGGAGAGCCGTGACGAGGCGATGGAAGGCGGCCTGGATTGGTGGGGGGCGACGCTGGCGACGATAAGCCTCGGAGTGATTGTGTACGGGTTGATCGAATCCTCGCGCCTGGGATTCGGAAACCCGCTGGTGTTGAGCGCGCTCATTGTTGGCGGTGTCGCGTCGATGGTATTCATTCTCGTCGAGAAACGAAAGCGTAACCCGATGTTGCCGCTCGACCTGTTTCGTTCCAGGAATTTTAGCGGGGCGAACCTGATGACTTTGTTCCTGTATACGGCGCTGGCGGGCGCGCTTTTCTTTCTCCCGCTGAACTTGATCCAGGTGCAGGGCTATAAGCCCACGGCCGCCGGGGCCGCCATGCTGCCGTTCGTGCTCATCGTGTTTTTTCTTTCACGCTGGTCGGGCGGACTGGTGAAACGTTACGGGGCGAGGTTGCCGCTGGTGCTGGGGCCGGCGATCGCTGCGCTCGGGTTCGCGTTGTTCATGGTGCCCGGGATTGGCGGCAGTTACTGGACGACCTTTTTCCCGGCGGTGGTGGTGCTCGGCTTGGGCATGGCGGTGAGCGTCGCGCCCTTGACGACCACGGTGATGAACGCGGTGGGGAAGGACCGCGCCGGTGTGGCGTCGGGGATCAACAACGCCGTATCGCGCACGGCGGGGTTGCTGGCCATCGCTGCGCTCGGGTTGGTCATGCTGCACGTTTTTAACAGCAGTCTCGACCACCGCCTGTCGGGCCTTGCGCTGACACCTGAAACGCGGCGCACCCTCGATCAAGAGCGTGTCAAGCTGGCCGGGGCCGAGGTGCCGCGCGGTCTCGCGCCCGAGATGCAGGCGACACTCAAGCGTGCGCTGGACGAGTCGTTCGTGACGGGCTTCCGCCGGGTCATGACGGTGGCTGCGGTGTTGGCGCTGCTGAGCAGCTTTGCGGCGGCGAGGTTGATCGAGGGGAAGAGAAAGGAATGACCAATGGCCAATGGGGAGTGAGGCAACTGCTTTTCCGAAGTCAAATAAAAGATCATAAATACTAAGGACCAACCCCTTGATTATGGTGTGCAGAACCTCGGACTTAACACGGTGAGTTCCGATATAGCCGGATCGAATTAAGGCGATGAGATCAGATTCTCTACGGAATAGTTTTATTACCGCATTCAAAAAAAATTGACGACATTGGCCTTTGTGTGTATATACACATTGTGAAGAAACAAGTGGATATGTCGTCTGTGGAAAACTGCGCGTGCTTTAATGTGCGACGGGTGGCGCGGGTGATAACCCAGTTCTTTGACGCGAAGGTGCGCTGCCACGGCATTCGCCCCACACAAACGCCAATTCTGGGCGCATTACAGGCCAAAGACGGGTGGGGCATGGCGGAATTGAGCGAATGGCTCGGAATGGAGCGCACGACGCTGGTGCGAAATCTCCGCCCTTTGCAGCGGGACGGTTTGGTGCGAGCAAACGGGAGCGGACGAGGCGGCCGCGTGGAGCTTGAGATCACCCAGAAGGGGCGGACGGCACTGGCCAAAGCACTTCCAGGTTGGCGCTCTGCCCAAAACAAAGTGGTTGCGATCTTGGGCGAGGAGCGCTGGTCGGCCATTATCAGCGATCTTGAGCAGGTCGCGGTGAAACTAAAAGACCAGTAAAATTCCAACAACCAAAGGCTCTTTCAGGAATATTGAAGTGTATATGCACACAACACCATCAAAGAAAGTCGCATTGATCACAGGTGCTTCCTCTGGAATTGGCTGCGAGACGGCACGCATGTTGGCTAAGCGTGGCTTTCGCGTTTTTGGCACTGCCCGTGATCCGCGAAAGATTGCAGCTATTCCTGGTATGCACGTTCTGCCGCTGGACGTGACGGATCAGTCAAGCGTCACGAATGGCGTGCAGTCGGTTTTGCAGGATGCAGGCGCGGTTCACGCGCTCGTGAACGCCGCAGGCTACATGGTGAGTGGCGGACTGGAAGAAACCAGCATCGAAGAGGCACAACAGCAGTTTGATACGAATTTCTTTGGCTTGATGCGGGTGATACAAGCCGTCCTGCCCACCATGCGGCAACAAGGGTATGGCCGCATTGTGAATATTAGTTCCGTGTTGGGTTTCCTGCCCGCGCCCTACATGGGTATCTACGCAGCAACCAAACACGCGGTGGAAGGCTATACCGAAACGCTGGACCACGAGGTCAGGCAGTTTGGCATTCGTGCGTTGCTGGTTGAACCGGGCTTCACGAAAACCAACCTTGGCAAAAACAGCAGGAACACCAGCGCAAACCTGGAAGCATACGCGGCGCAGAAAAACAGGGTTGCAGAGGGTGTCCAGCGCAACATCGCCCAAGGAGACGACGCTGGCATCGTTGCCGAAGCAGTTTATGAGGCGCTTACTGCCAAAGCACCATCGTTGCGTTATCCCACGGGAAAAGGTGTGACCTTAAGCCGGTTGCGGCGCTTTGTCCCCTCCAAAATGTTCGACAAGAGTTTTCGCAAACAATTTCACCTTGATGAAAGTCTATGAACACGCTGTTTAACGATCATCCAACTGTCAAAGCATTTCTTGCAAGATCGGAAGTGCCGAAGGTTTCCAAGCCTCTGGATGCGTCCTGGTTACGGAAGCTATGTCTGGAAGCAGGTGCGGATGACGTTGGCTTTGTCGAATTGGAGCGGGCTGACTTGGCGGAGGAACGCCCGCACATTGAACGGGCGTTTCCGCGCACGCGCAGCTTGATCAGCTTCGTGGTGCGGATGAACCGCGACAACGTCCGCAGCCCGGCACGTTCGGTTGCCAACACAGAGTTCCACCACGCTGGCGACGAAGTGAACGACGTGGCGCGAAATATCACTGCGGGGTTGGAACGTGCAAGGATTCGGGCATTGAATCCGCCGATGGCGTTTCCGATGGAAGCCGACCGGTGGATGACCGACCGAATGTGGGAGGTTTCGCACAAGCCGGTTGCCGTCGCCGCCGGGCTGGGGCGAATGGGAATTCATCGGAATGTCATTCATCCGCGCTTCGGAAATTTCATCTTGCTGGGCACGATTCTTTTGGAAGCTGAAATCAGCGAGTATACCAGGGAGTTGGATTACAACCCGTGCCTCGAATGCAAGCTGTGCGTGGCAGCGTGTCCAGTTGGGGCCATCGGCGCAGACGGCGCGTTCAATTTCTCCGCTTGCTACACGCACAACTACCGTGAGTTCATGGGCGGATTCGCCGATTGGGTTGAGAACATCGCCGACAGCCGTGACGGGCTTGATTACCGGCGGCGAGTGAACGATTCGGAGAGTGTTTCCATGTGGCAGAGTCTCGGTTTCGGGCCGAACTACAAGTCGGCGTATTGCATGGCGGTGTGTCCCGCTGGCGAAGATGTAATAGGGCAATACTTGCCGTCTAAAAAGCATTTTGCGGATGAGGTAATGCGGCCCTTGCAGGCAAAAAAAGAGCCGGTGTATGTCGTGCCTGGCTCGGATGCCGAAGCGCACGTGCAAAAGCGTTATCCGCATAAAACAGTGCGGCACGTGCGCAATTCGATGCGTCCGCGTAGCATCGCCGCTTTGTTGCGGGGAATGCCGCTCTCCTTTCAGAGGCAGGCTGCGGGGGGGCTGGACGCAATCTACCATTTTTCTTTCACCGGCGGTGAGGCGATGGAGGCGACGGTGGCCATTCGCGCCGGAAGCATCAAAATCGAAACAGGCCTCAACGGCTCCAGCAATATTCACGTCATTGCAGACGCAGAAACGTGGTTAGGATTTTTGGCGAAAGAAAAGAACTTATTGTGGGCGTTGCTCACCCGAAAAATCCGGTTGCGGGGCAACCCAAAATGGTTGCTGGCGTTTAAGCGGTGTTTCCTCTCGTGAATGAAAGGCACCCTCGATCAAGAGCGCGTCAAGCTGGCCGGGGCCGAGGTGCCGGGCGGTCTTGAGCCCGAGATGCGGGCGACACTCAAGCGTGCGCTGGACGAGTCGTTCGTGACGGGCTTCCGCCGGGTCATGACGGCGTCTGCGGTGTTGGCGCTGATGAGCAGCTTTGTGGCGGGGTGGTTGATTGAGGGGAAGAGAAGTGGTGCGGGTGCCGACGGTGGAGGGGCGTAGGAATTCAATTCTTGAAATGAAGGTTTGAAACGGAGCGAGGGATTGAACCTCTCATCCCGGCCTTCTCCCCGCTTGGGCGGGGCGAAGGTGACGGAGGCGGGCCTCGTAATTCTTGACGGGAGTTCAGTGACTATTCACGTGAGGCCCTTTAGCGGCACGTTATTCCAAAATCGTTCGGAAATACTGTGCGGGATGGTCGGCTGGATGTTGAAAAATAAAGATGCCGTTCGTATTCGTCACCACGTCGGCAGAACTCCAGTCCAGTAAATTGGTGGAAATCTCAATGCGATAGTTCGCATCTTGATGTCCCAATACCATCCACTCCAACAGGGGAAGCCCATTGGTCAGGACTGTCTGGATGGAAAGTGTCATGCTCGTCACGTTGGTTTGGTTTCCAGGAAGAGCTACAATGTTAGTATCGTTTGAAAAACCTGCCCAGTTCCACAAATAGACAGCACTGTTGGTAACGCTGCCGGCAGCGGCGAGATATTTACCGGGGGTTTGAAAGGTGATTTCCACGGGGCCATGTATAACTCCGGGCCCGGCGCCCGCTGAATTGGTATTCAGGTCACAGTTATTGATCCAGTTGGTAACCCCAGTCCGTTGCGAGTTTGCCAGGAAAAAGAAAGGATTTCCCTGCTGATCCTTTATCAGCATGAAGCCCAAGTCTTTGGCGGAGAATATGAAATCAGGCCGGGTTGTCACCCGCTGAACCAGTTGGGTTGCCTGTATTCCGTTGGTGAAATAAATGTCCGCAAACTGATTGGTCATGGCCAGGAAACCACTGGAGGCGTTGTTTGTTTGTCGCACGAAAGCAATTTTCTCAACGCCAGGTCGTGGCGCTGTGCGGACCAGATTGTTCGTGTTGCCTGGTGCCGGACTGGTCATTTCGTCCAGCGCTTCGACATTGATATTGGTGCGGTTCAGCAGATAAAGCAGGCCGCCCACGTCGTCCTGCGTCAAACCTGTATATGCAAAACCAGGGTAGGGATAGGCGTCGCAGACGGCAGATTCATCAGAAGCCAACGGATCAACTGGAAAAGGATTAATAAAACTCCGTTCATGGTTTGGCCGGGAGATTATAAGCAGGAATGAGTAAAGGGTTTCATTCACATAGCTGGATGCCTCCAAAGAAAAAGGGTCATAGTTCCTTTTTTCGCAGAAGTAAGGAATGAATCCCTGACTTTCCAGGTCAATTTCACCAAGCCCGTCCAGAAACCAGCCCGGATGTATCCATTGACCGGCTATGATGGGGTCCCATCTGCGCAAGGCCCAAATATAACGCTTGGGCGAGGTCAAACCTAATTGCCCAAGCAGTAGTGGCAGCGCGGTTGATTTCAGGTCATAAAGCTGCGCTTCCTGGGCAATAAAGTTGTATCGCCTGGTATCAAGGGCATAGTTGGTCAGCACCATGTCCGAAGCTGGTGGCAAATCATTGATAATCTGAATCGCTTGCTCAACGGCATCGACTCCCGGCTGGCCGAAATAATCGAGAAAAGATTGGTCGAAGCCATAAGTGACCACGGGCACATTCCAACGATATTCTTCTCCCAAAACCATGGGACCGCCGATGTCATAATATCCATTCTCAGGAATCATCCACGGTGTTTTTGGCCCGAGGAGCGCGAATCCTTTTGCGGAGGGCAGTGCGCAACACAACATCACGGAGAAAATCGCTCCGAGAAGAAACCGCCTTGTGACTCTGTTTTTCAAATGGCGGTAAGGCTACAGCTTTATTATGCGAAGTAAAGGTTTCCACTCTGCGGTATGGCTTTAAAGGTGGATAAGGGGGGAATTGGGGGAGGTGTGCCATGAGCAATGCCGGGTGGTAGATGGGCGTTTCAAACAGTGAGGCGGGGTGCTTTAATGTCGACAAATTTCCTCGAATGACCAAGTATTACCTAGTAAAAAATAAACTCTTTATCAAGGCGCAGAAGCAGACAAAGCCACCGACAAATGAGAAGTTTTTAGAGCCATGAGTAAATTAGAACTCGGCCATTTGATTCACGAAGCTTTACGCCATACGCTCAAGGAGCAGGAAACATTTCTTAAGCATAAATGTGTACAAGACCTGTTACCCATTATTCAGGGGCTCTCAAAATTCACCTTGGAACTAGAATCGTGGTATTCGGACAAGTACCACCTAAAAGACCGGTGTGATTATTTCCTCAAGGAAGCTCAAAGGCTCGAAGCTGAAGCGGATCGTATTTCGGAAAATATTTGGGATTCTGCGCTATTAAGTTTAACTCCCATTTTTCAGAAAATTCAAAGCCATCACGCTGCATCATTAAATGACAAGTCATACACAAAGCAACTGCGTGCACAGTATAATAATTTCCGATTAGCACTTTTGGAGCAAGTTGCGGGCGCACGATTCTTGGAAAATAATAGCGATCTTGGCGAAGAGATTGAACGCATATTTGTTCAGTATCTTGAACGCAGGCTTGGCACCAGTGTTCGTGTTCTCCGTGGCGGTCATATTTACGACTACGAAAACAACCGTTCCGGGCAGATTGACATAATAATAACTCCCTCAGATTCTTTGGGCTTCTGTCCTGCTGATACTGGAAGTGGAAAATATAATGTGATGGTGGATCAAGTCATTGCTGCCATCTCTATAACTTCACGCCTTACGGCGGATAAACTCAGAAACCGCTTGCAAGAACTGCAAAAAATTCCTGTATTTTTGCAGAAGGAGCAAAGCTACTCCGTGCTTAAGGATCATGCCTGGCCGCTTTGCTACATTGTCGGCGCTGAGAGCGATGATTTGGATAAACTTGAGGAGGTTTGGGACGCGGCGGGCTCCGCAGAGGATAAGCATGCCCCGCAAATGTTAATTCTATTAGACTCGGGATATTTGATGGCGAGGACTGCGTGCTGGCCAACGTCAAGGTGTGGGAAGACTCAGGA
>JAQGPC010000167.1 GCA_028293285.1 Pedosphaera sp. | reverse complement strand
CACCTGTAAATCCAAGGGAAGCTTGGCGCAACGAAAGGCATGCTTCAGCAACAGCACGTCGTTGTCATCATCATCAACGTATAAGATCGTTGATCTATTTTCGTTATCGCTCATTTGTTTTGAGCCGACCACAAATTTCCGCACCAACCATTGCTCAACCGGGTTTCGCTTCGCGCTGCTATCTGATTGCTTGATGTGCTATATGGACAACATTGGGACACAGCCCGTTCAAAGCACTGGGAATCCCTTCTGACTTTCCGCTCCAGCCAATGCTTTGTTTGTATATATGAACCCCGATTAATCCCTTTTGTTCCGGCTTTAATGATGTGGCAAAAAATACACCACGCTTCGCTCAGACCAATTCACTTAACCGCGCGTTTTCTGAGTGTGGCAAGTGCGGTTTGAAAGTCTTCCGGCCAGGGCGCTTCAAAGCTGACCTTTTTTTCTTTGCAGGGATGAAGAAAGGAAAGTTTCCACGCATGCAACATCTGGCGGGGCGCGGAATATCCCGTAAGTTCAATCAGCCGCTTGTTCTGCCGGGCGCCGTAAGTGGCATCGCCTGCCACAGGATAACCGAGGTGTTGAAAATGTACGCGAATTTGATGGGTGCGTCCTGTATGCAACAGTGCTTCCAGCAAGGTTGCCTCTTCCAGCCGCTCCAGCACGCGATAGCTGGTCCATGATTCGCGCCCGCTCCCGTCAGTTACTGCCATCCGCTTGCGATGCGTTGGGTGCCGGGCAATCGCCGCACGAATCTCGCCACTTTCGCGCGGAACTCGTCCGCACACAATCGCATGATAAACTTTTTCCAACGTCCGACCCGCAAATTGTTCCGCCAACGAAAGATGGGCTGCGTCATTCTTGGCCACCACCAGGCAACCGCTCGTTTCCTTATCCAACCGATGCACAATGCCCGGTCGCGCAACGCCGCCAATACCACTCAACTCTCCAGCGCAGTGGTGCAGCAACGCGTTGACCAACGTGTGTTCCTCATGTCCCGCCGCCGGGTGCACCACCAATCCCGGCGGCTTGTTCAAAACGAGCAAATCCTTGTCCTCAAATAGAATATCCAGCGGAATTTCCTCTGGTTGCGCTTCGGCTGGGCGCGCTTCGGGCCAATAAACTTCAATGCGGTCGCCCGCGCGCGGATGTTGCGTCGGCTTTGCCGGTTGGCCATTCACACGAATGTGACCTTCCTCCATCAGCCGCTGGATCGTTCCCCGGGACACGGCGGGAAATTGCGAGCGAAGATACGTATCCAACCGCTCCGAAGGCAGCGATAATTCGACGGTAATCTGTTCAGTGCGAGCAGCCATTATTGACTCTTAATCCTATCCTAATCTTACTCTTAATCTGTTGTTCCCCATCATCCCTTAAGAGATTAAGAACAGAATGAACAAAGTTTGGAAACAAGGAAGCGAATTGCACTCAAGCCTGCGGCTGGACAGGCTTGCCTGGAACCGTCTCATTCTTCCAGGAGAGAATGAATATCAAGCCCACGCCAATACAAATGGCACTGTCCGCAACGTTGAAAGCAGGAAAGCCAATTTCTCCACCCCCGCGCCGCTGCATATAGAAATAAATGAAATCAATCACATGCCCGACAAAAAGCCGGTCAATCAGGTTGCCGAGAATTCCGCCGAAAATCAGCCCCAACGCCACCTGTCCCATGGTGGTATGGGCATCGAAATGATGCCGGCTCAGGAACAAAACCAACAAGGCCACCAGTGCCACCACGGCCAGTAATCCATTGTTCCCATTGAACAAGCTCCACGCCGCGCCTGTGTTGCCCCAATGAACGAACTTAAAGAAACCATCAATGATCACTCGTTCCTGCCCCACCCTCATCAGGCTGTTCACGAGCTGTTTCGTAAATTGATCCAGGGCGAGCACCAGCAGGGCAAGCAGAGCAATGCGACGCGTTGAAATACTAATCATTACTTTTACCTTTGATGCTTTTATATAATTTGTTTACGCGCAATCCTCCGGCTGACTACCGGACAACTGGAACCACCCCTTGTTCCAAAGCCTTCAATTGAGTGTTCGCTCGCATCCCCATGAAAATGCAATACAATGCAAACCCATGGAATCCGATACTCAGAATCAAGCCACCGCTGCCCGCCAGCACAGACAATAATACTAATAATAAACCATCCAGCGCATAAAGGACCATCCCTGTCATGAAGCTCCAAGCCTGCTTTTTACGCGCAAAAACTCCAAAGAGGATGAACATGCCTGCGATTAGCACACTAAAAGCTGTACCGATGATCCCTGCTGCCCCACCTTTGGATATAAGCGCATCTATGAACTGAGTGATCCCCAACCCGATGGCAAACTGAATACCGCCCCCTCCCATGCCAATAAAAGTATTAACCAACGATAATCCCGCAATCCAAAAGAACCAATCCGCCCCGGACTTGATTTGTTTTTCTAAAGCCGGATTGTTCGCGGGTGCCGTCACGGGCAAACTCCCTGTCGGAGCCATAACTGGCGGTGCCACAGGGAGTTCCAGCTCTGCATATTGCGTCGCCGGAAGCCACGACTGGGTATCACTCCGTAATATTTTTGTTACCGGCGTGATCCGTCCCTCCCGAATCCAAATTTTTAGTTGATCCAAATTTATGGGACCATACTGTGCACCATCAACGCCGAGGATGGTATAGGTTGTTTCCATAGGTTATTTGTTGTCTATTCGGGCAAGATGGCGCATGGTTTAAACGGTCAGTCAGGAAAAGACAATCGAATTCCAGAACCAAACGTCAGAAAGTCTTAAATGACTATTGACTTGGCGCGTTGTTTTGGTACTTTCTCCCCTCCTTTTAACAGGATTTTGATGAAAACGTATTTGCCGAAAGTTAATGTGGACCAGCGTAAATGGCATGTAATTGATGCCAACGGGGCCATTTTGGGTCGCTTGGCGGTCCAGATTGCCGATGTTTTGCGCGGTAAAAATAAGCCGATTTACACTGCTCATCTCGATGCCGGTGATTTTGTCGTGGTTATAAATGCTGAAAAAGTGGCCGTCACAGGTAAAAAGGAGGACGAAAAGTTCTTCATGACCTATTCCGGCTGGAAAGGTGGCGAGAAATACAAATCCGTCGCTCAAGTCCGCGCCAAGAATCCTGAACAGCTCATCACCCACGCCGTCAAGGGCATGATTCCCAAGAATCGCCTCGGTCGCCAGTTGATGACCAAGTTGAAAGTGTACAAAGGCACCCAGCATCCGCACAGTGCCCAGCAACCTGCCTCTTTGGCGCCCTCAAACTAATTTCGAACTGAATTGTTATGGCTGAAACTAATGAATTCCTCGGCACCGGTCGTCGCAAGACCTCCGTCGCCCGCGTTCGCCTCGCTTCCGGCACCGGCAAAATCATGGTCAATGGCCGGGCTTTTGAAGTCTATTTTCCGACTGACAGCTTGCGCATGGTCGTCACCCAGCCTCTCACGGTGACCGCCACCACCGGCAAGTTCGATGTCCGCGTCAATGTCCAGGGCGGCGGTGCCACCGGTCAAGCCGGCGCAGTCCGTCACGGTATTGCCCGCGCCTTGCTCGAAGCCGATGCCGCTTTGCGCCCCACGCTGAAATCCGAAGGTCTCCTGACCCGCGATTCCCGTGAGAAGGAACGCAAAAAATACGGTCAGCCCGGCGCCCGCAAACGCTTCCAGTTCAGCAAGCGTTGATCCTGTTTCGTTTTTCTTCAAACCCCGCAGGTTCATCCTTGCGGGGTTTTTCATTTTGGCTCACAAATGTCATTTGCAACCGGGAATTATTTTTTAATTTCCTGATTTCAGAAGTCGCTTAACCGACAAATTGAGATGGATAAAAAGGTAAAGGTTGGAATCGTTGGCGCCTCCGGTTATTCCGGCGAAGAATTGGTGCGCTTGCTGTTGACGCATCCCCACGCTGAACTGGCCGCTGTCACTTCGCGTCAATACGCCGGGCAGACGCTCGCTCAGGTCTTCCCCAAATTCGGCCACCATCCCCAATCCAAAAACATCCGCTTCACCGAGCCCAATGTTGAACTGCTCGCCAAGCAGGCCCAGATTATTTTCCTCGCCTTGCCTCATGGTGTCTCGGCGGAATTCGCCGTGCCCCTGCTCCAACAAGGCTGTCAGGTCATTGATCTCAGCGCCGATTTCCGGCTCAAGAGTGCCGCAGTCTATAAAGAATTCTACGCGCACGATCATCCCGCGCCCGACCTGCTTGCTACTTCTGTATATGGTTTGCCGGAAGTTTATCGTTCCACCATCAAAAACGCCATGCTGGTCGCCTCGCCGGGCTGCTATCCCACCAGCGTTCTTTTGCCGACGCTGCCACTGCTACGCGCTGGCTTAATTAAACCAACCGGCATCATCGCAGATTCTCTCAGTGGCGTCAGCGGTGCGGGCCGGAAAGCCGAACTCGATTATCTTTTCGTCGAATGCAACGAAAGCGTCCGTCCCTACGGCGTGCCCAAGCATCGGCATCTTTCGGAAATCGAACAGGAACTCTCGCTTGCCGCCAACACTCCCGTAGTCATTCAATTTACTCCGCATCTCATCCCGGTAAATCGCGGCATTCTGACCACGCTTTATCTCGCTCCGGAACAACATTTTTCCACCGAAGCCGAAGCCAAAGCTTTAAACGAAAAAATCACCGCCTGCTATCAGTCCGCCTACGGGAAGGAACCCTTCGTGCGGCTTCTCGAAGGCAAGGCGCTGCCCGATACCAAAAATATCGTCGGCACCAATGTCATCGAAATCGCTTGGCGACTCGATCATCGCACCGGTCGACTCATTGTCATGAGTGCCGAGGATAACATCGTCAAAGGCGCCAGCGGTCAGGCTGTGCAAAGCATGAACATCATGTGTGACTTTCCGGAAACTGCCGGATTGATCTGAGCATGGATCAACCTCCTCAAAATGCGCTCAAGGCTTGGGCCAAAGAATATGGCGTCCAGCCGTTCTTTTTTGTCCAGACCTCCAAGGCACGCAAGCGCGTCATCGCCTGGTCAGGAGATGCTGAACAGGTTAAATCCGCATTTTACAAACTGCTCGAACATTTCCCTTTCGATGTCGAAGTGATGCTAAAGATAATGTTTTCGCTCGAAGACAAAGAGCCGCAATGGCAAAAGTTTCACGCTCACGTCAACCGGACTCAACTCATCCATGCCGTTCAGCAAAACGAATTGTATGTCTTCTCGGATGGCATGAACCAAATCTGGATTCGCGACACCGAGACGAAGGAATATTTCGCTTTTGATGAGCATGGCATTTTTTTCATTTACTCCGGCTCGGCTGCTTTTTCCGAAACGCTTACCAGCCTCGGCTTTCAGGAAAAATATGAAGACCCCATTTACTCCCGGTCCCATTTTCATCATCGCCCTTCCCAATTGGAATACATGGAAATGAAATTTGTCTCTGAACTGAACTTGAAGAAAGTTGCCTCCGACCTCTGAACCGAAACATGAAGATGCAATTGAAGGAAATTCCCGGCTCCATTGTCGCTCCGCAAGGCTTTCTGGCCTCCGGTATTTTTTGCGATATCAAACGCTTGGGCACTGGTAAAGGCTCCAACAAGGGAAAGAAACGCGACCTCGCGCTCATTCTTTCCGAAGTGCCCGCTACCGTCGCTGGTATGTTTACAACCAGCCAGGTTTGCGCCGCACCGGTCAAAATCAGCATGCCCCGCGCCAGCAAAGCTCGCGCACAAGCCATCGTGATTAACTCGGGCAATGCCAACGCCTGCACCGGCTCGCAAGGAATTCGGGATGCCAAGGCGATGACCGAAATTGTTGCCAAACTGTTTCGTTTGCCAGCCGAAGACATCCTCGTCGCTTCCACCGGACGTATTGGGGTCACGCTGCCTATGGCAAACGTCAAGCGAGGCATTCAAGACGCCGCTGGCCTGTTAAACACTTTTCCGGAAAATGCGCAGCACGCCGCGGAGGCCATCATGACCAGCGACACGCGACCAAAGGCGGTTGCCGTGGAATTCAAACTCGGCGGCAAGACCGTCCGCATTGGCGGCATTTGCAAAGGCGCCGGCATGATTCAACCCGGCATGAGCGCCACTGGCGCACGTCCGGCGGCGGTTCCCAGCAATAAGTTTCAAGGCCTGCACGCCACGATGCTTTGTTTCATCACCACGGATGCCGCCATTGAATCCAAAACCTTAAAGGCCGCCCTCAACGAAGCCGTGGCGAATAGTTTCAATCGCATTACCGTTGATGGCGATATGAGCACGAACGACACTGTAATCGTTCTCGCCAACGGCATGGCGGGCAACACAACAGTTACATCAAATCGCCGTGCCGACCTATTGGCCTTCCAATCCGCCCTCAATCATGTCTGCCTCGAACTCGCCAAGCTGATCGTCCGCGATGGCGAAGGCGTGACCCGCTTCGTCACCGTCCGCGTGAACGGCGCAAAATCATTCGCCGATGCCGATGCCGCCGCTCGTGCCGTTGCCAACAGCTCACTGGTAAAAACCAGTTGGTTCGGTGGCGATCCCAATTGGGGCCGCATTCTTGGCGCTCTCGGCTATTCCCCCGCACATATCGTGGAAGAAAAAATTGACGTCGCCTACAGCGCACCTGGCAGCACGAAGTTGCTGTATGCCCTGAAGAAAGGACAACCCACGAAAACTTCATTCGACGTCCTTTGCAAAATGGTGGCGCAAAAAGAATTTGATCTCCACATCAACCTGAACCTCGGCAAATCCGCCGCCGTCATGTACGCCAGCGACCTCACCGAAGAATATGTCGATTTCAACAAAGGCGACGTAAGCGATCCGTCATCTTTAGGGGGATAAATCATGTACGCCCTTTCTTCTTCTATTCCTGGATTCACAGCCCCAAAGGGGCGCAACAAGATAGCCCAGGGCAACGCCCTGGGTAATCGGATTGGAAGACACTAGCCCTGAAAGGGCGACACAAAATCATGCCTCAATCACTGGCTAATATTCTGGTGCATGTAATTTTTAGCACGAAGGGTCGAAACCCGTTGATTAACGATTCACTTCGTTCCGGGTTGCACGCCTACATGGTCGGAATCCTCCAGGAACTGGATTCGCCCGCGCTGATTATTAACTCAGTAGCCGACCACGCCCATATTCTTTGCTCGTTATCCAAAAATCTTGCTGCTTGCAAACTCGTCGAAGAGGTAAAGAAAAGTTCCACCGAATGGATCAAACCCCAAGGCGTCCCACTTTTCGCTTGGCAGAACGGCTATGGAGTTTTTGCCGTAAGCCAATCAAATGCTGATTCAGTGCGTGCATATATCAGCAATCAGGAAGCACACCATCGCTCCATAAATTTTCAGGATGAATTCCGCCAATTTCTGGATAAATACCAGGTTCAATACGACGAATGTTATGTTTGGGATTAATTTTGTAACGCCCTTTCAGGGCTTTGTGCATTGCGATTCTAATTCCCAGGGCGTTGCCCTGGGCTATCCTGTCACGCCCTTTCAGGGCACAACTAAAACTGGCAACATCGGAATCTCTTGCTTGCCCCGTGTTAATCAGCCAAAACTTTGAACTGACTTGAAAGACCTCATCTCCAAGGCCGATGTATTGCTCGAAGCATTGCCCTATTTGCAACGTTTCCGACGCAAAACTTTTGTCGTCAAATACGGTGGCAGCTTCATGGACTCTCCCGACCCCGCCGTACGCAATGGTGTCGCGCGCGACATCGTTTTTCTCGAAGCCGCCGGCATCAACCCCGTCGTCGTCCACGGTGGCGGCAAAGCCATCACCCGCGCCATGGAAGCTTCCGGCCTCAAGGCCAATTTCATCCAAGGCCAGCGCGTGACCGATGAAGCCACCGTCAAAGTCGTGGATCAAGTCCTCTCGCGAGAAATTAATCCTGAAGTTGTCGCCACCATCAATTCTCTCGGTGGCCCGGCCAAAGGATTCTCCGGCACGGAAATTTTTACCTGCCGCAAGCTCTGGCTCACCGGCCCCGCTGGCGAACAAATTGACATCGGTTACGTCGGCGAAGTCATTAGCGTGAACACCGCTCCACTTATCGAATGTATCGAAAAGGGCATCACGCCCGTCATCAGTCCCACCGCGCGCGGTGAAGATGGCAAAATCTATAACTGCAATGCCGATGTCGCCGCCGCCCAGGCCGCCATCGCTTTGAAAGCCATCCGACTCGTCTTCATGAGCGATGTCCCCGGTCTCATGCGGAATCCCAAGGACGAATCCACGCTCATTCCTCATTTGCGCATTGATGAAGTCCCTGGCTTGAAGCAGGCAGGCATCGTGGACAAAGGCATGATTCCCAAGGTGGACAGCGCTGTTGCCGCCATCAAATCCGGCGTGCAAAAGGTCTCGTTCATCGATGGCCGGGTTCCCCATTCGGCGCTGCTCGAAATTTTTACTGATGCCGGTGTCGGCACCGAGGTCGTGTTATGAAAGAAATCGTTCCCCAACCACCGCCCATTGTTCACAACGAGTCGGCGGAAATTCAATCCCTCTTCCAAAAAAATGTCGTACCGTCCTATGGCCGCTTCGACATCGTCCTCAGCCACGGCTCCGGCAGCCAGCTTTGGGACGTCACCGGCAAACGTTACCTCGATCTCGGCGGCGGCATTGCCGTTTGCTCATTGGGCCACGCGCCCTCAGCAATCACTGAGGCGCTCATCGAGCAATCCCGCAAACTTGTTCACGTTTCAAATCTATATTATCACGCACCTCAAGGCCGCCTCGCCCAGGAACTCGTGAAGCTGATCGGTCCGGGGAAATGCTTTTTCTCCAACAGCGGCGTCGAAGCCAATGAAGGCCTGTTCAAGCTCGCCCGCAAATTTGGTCACGATGAAGGTCGCTTTGAAATCATCACCACGTACAATTCCTTCCATGGTCGCACACTCGCGGCTATTTCCGCGACCGGTCAGGACAAAGTAAAGAAGGGCTTCGAGCCGATGGTTCCCGGCTTCCGTCACGTGCCTTATAACGATCTCCACGCCATGCGCGAGGCCATATCGCCTGCAACCGTCGCCATCCTCATCGAAGGCATCCAGGGCGAAGGCGGAGTTACCCCCGCCACGCCGGAATACCTGCTCGGCTTGCGCCAATTGTGCGACGAAAAGAAACTGTTACTGATGATGGATAGCGTTCAGTGCGGACATTTCCGCAGCGGCCGTTTCCAAAGCTATCAGCGCATTCTCGAAGGTGTGCCCGGCGGCGATAAATTCATGCCCGACGCCATCTCCATGGCCAAATCTCTTGGCGGCGGTTTCCCCATAGGCGCATTCTGGGTGCGCCAGCCTTACGCCGATCTCCTTGGCGCAGGTTCGCACGGAACAACCTACGGCGGTTCCCCCCTCGCTTGCACAGTCGCCTTGAAAATCCTCGAAGTAATTCAAAAGGAAAAGCTCGCCGACAATGCCCGCGAAGTCGGCGCTTATTTCAAGGGCGGCTTGCAGGAACTGGCTCAAAAGTATCCCACCGTGATCAAAACCGTGCGCGGCCTTGGCCTGATGATCGGCATGGAATTGGCCCCCAATATTCCTGCGTTCGCAGAGGAAGGCAAAACCCACGCAGTCAGATTCACAAATTTATTGCATGCCGCAGGATTAATTGCCATTCCCGCTGGCACTCATATTCTCCGTTTTCTTCCGGCTTTGAATCTGCGGCGCAACGAAGCTGAAGAAGGATTAAAGATCATCGAATCGGTCGTGGCAAAACTTGCATCATGAAAAACCTGTTAAGCATCGAAAAAATGTCCCGGGCGGACATGGATAAAATTCTGGCTGCCTCTGGTCCCATGAAAAAGGAACGGGACCATCATAAGCAACAGCCGCTCGCCGGGAAAACCTGGGCGATGATCTTCACCAAGTCCTCCACCCGCACCCGCGTTTCGTTCGAGGTGGGCGTGCGTGAACTCGGCGGCCAGGTCATGTTTCTTAATTCCAACGATATCCAACTTGGTCGCGGCGAACCGATCAAGGACACCGCTCGCGTGCTCGGCCGCATGGTGCATGGCGCCATCATCCGCACTTTCAAGCAAAGCGACGTCGAAGACTTTGCCCGTTTTTCCAATATACCCACCATCAACGCGTTGACGGACGACGAGCATCCTTGCCAAATCCTCACCGACATTTTTACATTCGAAGAAAAGTGCGGGCCCATTCAAGGCAAGGTCGTGACTTGGATTGGCGATGGCTCCAACAACATGGCCTACTCGTGGATTTTTGCAGCCGCCAAACTTGGCTTCGAGTTCCGTATCGCCGCGCCCAAGGAGTACCAACCCTCACCCGAAATTCTTTCTCGCGCTGGTGGAAAGATTGTGGTGACCGACGACGTGAAAGCTGCCGCTCAAGGCGCTGACTTGCTTTACACCGATGTCTGGATCTCCATGGGCCAGGAAGCCCAGGCTGCTGAACGCATCAAAAAAATGGCTGGCTATCAAATCAACGAATCCGTCGTCAAACTGGCCAAGCCCGGCGCGTTGGTGATGCATTGCCTGCCCGCTTATCGCGGCAAGGAAATTGACGAAGCCACGTTTGAAGCTCACGCTCAAACCATCTTCGACGAAGCCGAAAACCGCCTCCACGTCCAAAAAGCCATCCTCGATTGGATTGTGACTTGAATTAGCAGCTCAATGCTAAAAGAGGAGGAGAGAAATACCGTTGAAAGTCAAATGGCATACGATGCAATCCCACAAACTGCCCGACTTCTCCCGCAAATAGCAGACCATAACGGTTATACAGCTTAAGGTGAAAGTCGCGAATAACGAGCGTAAATACATCGAGTGAGTAATGGCATTGAAAACAACCATCAAGGCAATGCTGGTCCAAATTGGGTAGGAACCGCGAAAGGCTTTGTATAAAAATCCACGCATGAACGGTTCTTCCAAAAATGCCGCCAGTAGAATGGGAGCTGCGTAAAAAAGCTTTTCTGCTCCGATCGCGTGCTTGAACAAGGCATGGGAATTCACCCAGGGAGTCTTCATCCCGGTCTTCGTTGCGATAAAATGCGATCCCATTCGCAAGAGGACGGTAAAAACAATTCCGAACCAGACATAATCGCTCGGTTTTTTCGCAGACCAGCCGCGTCTATAAAGGATGCAATCGAATCCGTTCGCGCAAAATAAAGTGCCGTCAGCAAAAAAGTGAAGCTGTAAAGAATACCCACAAGTAAATATCCGAAACCTTCCCGGCGCCACCTGCGGAAGGCGGGGAATTGCGATGCGAATGCCATCTCAACGATTTGGAACAGAAATGCGAAAACGATCATCATGGCAATGCATTTCCACGCATCGCGCGCCTTCCAAGCTGGTGCTGCTTCCGGAACCTGTGGCAAGGCATCTGTCACCGGAGTCTCAGCCCCGCTCATTCCCTTGCCAAGCGAAAGCGTTTCCCCTTTTTCACTTTGGCCTTCCTTTGGTAAAGGAATTTTCACGGTTGAAATGTAATTGCCTACTTCAGGCTTAAATACCAACCATCACGTTGCCGCTTGAGAATACTGCCGCAAATACTTGATGGCTACTCGCAAGTCTTTCGGCAACGGAGATGAAATGGTGATTTCAACTCCAGTCATCGGATGTACCAACCTCAATTCTTCCGCATGCAACGCCACGCGATTGATCAAAGGCCGTTCCGTCTTCTTAGGCTTGAGTCGATAATCCGATTTTAAACTCGAAAGCAACAATTCATGTCCGCCGTATAATTCATCGCCCACAATCGGCAACCCCGCATGCTTAAGATGAGCGCGAATCTGGTGCGTGCGACCAGTCAATGGACGACACTTTAACAGCGAATAACCGGCAAATTTCTCCGCCAATTCAAACTGTGTCCGCGACCTCTTTCCATTTTTCTCGCCAACTCGAATCAAGCCCACCTTCACCGGATGCGGTGCCAGCTTCGCATTTACCTCAAAATTCTTTTGTGCCGGTGCGCCACGAACCAGCGCGGCATAAGTCTTCACCGGCTTTTCCGAACCAAACAAGTTCGCCAACGCCACCAGCACCGGTTTGGCCTTGGCCAGGATGATAATACCGCTCGTCTCGAAGTCCAACCGATGCGCGTTCATCAAGTAGGTCAATCCCCGGTTCTTCGCCCAAGGTGTTCCCTTCTCAATGCCCGCGTGGAGCAACTTCATCAAGTTCGGGCGATTGGGATCGTATCGATCTGGTGAAGTCAATAAGCGGCTCGGCTTGTCGAGCGCCAGCAGATGCTCGTCCTCAAATAGGACTGGCACCTCCCAGAACTCGCGCGTTGCGGGTGAAGAAAGTTTGATTGGTTCGCTCACGATTTTTTCTGAAATGTAAGCGTCCTGGACGACACTCGCCAATTCAAACTACGACCTCGCGGAACGAGGAGCCGCTCCCTTTTTCAATTGCTGCGGACCTTCGGCGGCTTGAATCAAGGTCTGCTTGAATGCCGGGTCCCGGTCGAGTTGTTTGGAAAACCACTGATTGAAAGCATCGTTCTGGCGCATTTGACGGACATACGCCTGAAACTCAGGCAACTCCTTCTTCACCTTGGCTTCATCCAATGGCAGGTGCGCTTGGACATACAACACTAAACCGCCGTCCTGCGTCGGAACAAACGGACTGGACTTCCCTTCTGGCAATCTGAAAGCTATATCCTTAAGCCGCGCCAAATTAATCTTACTCTCAATCTCTTCCGGCAAATTACGAGTACTCAGCGAGAATGGCGGAAGCGTTTCCGGCTTCACCTTCGCCTCTGCAGCAATCGCCGCAAAAGTTTTGCCCGCAGCCAATCCATTCGTGTTCGTGAGAGCGTTCGCAAATGCTCTCCCCGCCTGCTGCGCTTTAAGATAACCCTGATAAAAACGATAATCCGCCGTCACCTTGGCCTCAATACTCTGCAACGACGGAATTTCATCCGGCAACGTTTGCTTTAATGCCATCACATACCAACCATCATTCCCCTGAACCGGCCCGGCAAACGGTTCTTCCTTATTCAACCCAAATGCCGAGCGAACAAAACTCTCTGACACTTCCATGTTCTCCGGCGGATTGCGTTGGTCAAACGGAGCCGACGTCGCAACCTTTAATCCCTTTTCCTTCGCAAGCTTCTCAAAAGTGGAAAGATTCTTCGTCTCCAACTTATCCAACGCCTGGGCAAAATCGATCGCACTTCGGCGCGCTTCCGTGGATGCCCCCTGCCGCAGCAACTGCTCTTTAATCTTGGTCTTGGCCTCTTCCGGAGACTTCGCCCCCAACGCGGCATTGGTCCCATACTGCTTATAAACAGCCTCTACCTCTTGCGTCAGGTTGGTCATCTTCGATTGCACCTGCGTCATGAAATTAGTCAGGTTAAACTTCACATAGTCCACCTGCACACGCGGCGGAATGCGATAATTCGCCAATTGATTACTGTAAAATTGCGAAATCGCATTCGAATTAACCATCACACTCGCCATGTAATTCGAACCCGAAAAATAAACCATCGACGCCGACAAATCCTGGTGCTCCCGACGATACAACTCCTCCGCTTCCTGCGGCGTCACCAATTTCCCGCTCAACCCCGCCACACCCACCAATTGCTGAATGCCAAGCTCATGCCGGACAAACCGCTCAAAATCCGCCGCGCTCAAACCCCGCGGACGCAACGTCTTTTCCACGAACGCATCCAGCGAAGCCTCCTTGCCCAACATCTCATGCGCATAACGCGCCACCGCTTCCGTGCTCGGCTGAACTCCCAACTCCTCCTCTTTCGAAATCAGGAACAACCGTTGATAAACCTCCTTCGCCTCATTGAACGTCCTCCGCGAATTCGGATCACTATCCGGCCATTGACCATTCATTACCAGATAGCGCAACGCCGCTTCCCGCGAAGCATTGATATACTGGTCCTGCGTAATCTGCTTGCCATTGATCGTTCCAAACTGACCCTGGCTCCGCGAGAGCGCATCCCCCACACGCGTATTGGTCGGCCCGAAAATAACAAAACTGATGACAGTCAGTGCGATGATAATCACCCACAACCAGGTCTGATGGCGTCTAATAGTCCCAAACATAAAATAGCGTTATAATATACCGAAAAATTAAGAGTGGTCACCCTAACCGCGTTCCCCAACCCCGGTCAAACGCAAAAACAACCCTTCCGACCTTAGTCCTCCATCATCCGATCTTCAGTCCCCCTTCAGCCCTCCGTCATCCGTCCTCTTCACTTGCTATCCTCCATCTTCAATCCACTATCCTCAGCTTTCATTCCCCAAGCTCACCCTTTCCCGAAAATCCCAAAATATCCTAAAATAACCTGAAAGCCCTTACCCTGATTACCCTGTTCATCCGGATGCTAAATTTACATAAGCCACTATCCATCAAACACATAAGAGTTTTTCATCATTTCCCTTTCTCACCCCCCAAATCCACTTTCCACTATCCTCCCTTCACCCTTGTCCCTCGACTGCTCTCACTGCCTTCCATCCTACATGTCACCCGTCACTCGTCACACATCACCGGCGCTCCCGCGCCGAAACCCCTTGCAACCCAAACCCGCCTCCCTACAATCCTTTAAAACCAAAGGTGCTTGGCTTTTACCTAGCATTGAAATATTTCTAGCCGAACCTGCTGACGCACAATCGATGCCCGAAACTCCTGAACAAAAAGCCCGCCGCGACATTGACGACCAGCTCCTCGCGTGCGGCTGGATTGTGCAGGACAAAAACGCGATTGATTTCAACGCCGGTCCAGGCATTGCGATTCGTGAATATCAGACCGACATAGGTCCTGCAGACTATGTGCTTTTCGTTGATAAGACCGCTTGTGGCGTCATTGAGGCAAAAAAAATAGATGCCGGCCAGAACATCACCACGGTCGAAGAACAGACCAGCGGATACGCCAACGCCAGGCTAAAATGGATCAGTAACCACAAGCCCCTCCCCTTCCTCTACGAAAGCACCGGCATAATCACCCGCTTTACCGATGGCCGCGACCCAAAGCCCCGGTCCCGCGAGGTATACAGCTTCCACCGTCCCGAAACCATGCGCGGCTGGCTGGAGGCGGGCACCTCCCTTCGCCAACGGTTGGCGGCAATGCCCGCGCTAAACCCGAACCAACTGCCTCCTGCCCAACTCGGCCTGCGCGATTGTCAGGAGACGGCCGTCACCAATCTCGAAGCATCCTTTAAAGCCAACAAGCCTCGCGCCCTCGTCCAGATGGCCACCGGTTCCGGCAAGACTTTCACGGCAATCACCGAAGCCTATCGCCTCCTCAAATTCGGCAAAGCCAAACGCATCCTCTTCCTCGTGGATACCCGGAACCTGGGCGAACAGGCTGAGCAGGAGTTCATGGCCTACACCCCGAGCGACGACAACCGCAAGTTCACCGAGCTCTACACTGTGCAACGGCTCAAGTCCTCCTACATCGCCACGGATAGCCAAGTCTGCATCTGCACCATCCAACGCCTTTACTCGATCCTGAAAGACGAGCCGCTCGATGATGCCTTGGAGGAAATCAGCCCCGCCGAGCTGCTCGTCCGGCCAAAAAAACCGCTTCCCGTCGTTTACAACGAAAAGGTGCCGCTCGAATTTTTCGATTTCATTATCATCGATGAATGTCATCGCTCCATCTACAACGTCTGGCAGCAAGTGCTCGATTACTTTGATGCTTTCCTCGTCGGCCTCACCGCCACCCCGGACAATCGCACGTACGGCTTTTTCAAAAACAACGTCGTCAGCGATTACAGCCATGAAAAAGCCGTCGCCGACGGCGTCAACGTCGGCAACGAAGTTTACACCATCGAAACCGAAGTCACCGCCAGCGGCACTCGTGTTGTCGCCAAACAATTCATCGAAAAACGCGAGAAGCTCACCCGCCAGCGCCGCTGGGAACAGGCGGATGAGGATGCCGCCTATTCCGCCAGGCAGCTCGACGACTCGATTGTCGTGCCGGACCAGATCCGCACCATCATCAAAACTTTTCGCGACAAACTGCCCGAGATTTTCCCCGGCCGGACGGAAATACCCAAGACCCTTGTTTTTGCCAAGACCGATAGCCACGCCGACGACATCATCAATATCATCCGCGAGGAATTCGCCGAGGGAAACGCTTTCTGCAAGAAAATCACCTACAAGGCTGATGAAGATCCCAAGTCTGTCCTCGCCCAGTTCCGTAACGATTACTATCCACGCATCGCCGTCACGGTGGACATGATCGCCACGGGCACCGACGTGAAACCGCTCGAATGCCTCCTCTTCATGCGCGACGTAAAAAGCCGCAATTACTTCGAGCAAATGAAAGGCCGCGGCACCCGAACGCTCGATCACGATGACCTGAAGAAAGTCACACCATCCGCTGTCTCCGCCAAGACCCACTACGTCATCGTGGATGCCATCGGCGTCACCAAATCGCTCAAGACGGCCAGTTCACCACTCATCACCAAGCCGACTGTCCCGCTCAAAGACCTCGCCATGGGTGTGATGATGGGCGCGCACGATACCGATACCGTCAGCACGCTGGCTGCTCGTCTCTCCCGCTTGAACAAGCAGCTTGAACCTGCCGACCACGCCCGTATCGCAGAAAAATCCGGCGGCGTCCCCCTGACCACCATCGTCAGCCAGCTCTTCAATGCCATTGATGCGGATGCCATCGAAACGAAAGCCCTCGAACTCTCCCACCAGGTTCCGGGAACCGATCCAGGCAATACTGCGCGCGAGCAGGCGCAAGCTCAGTTGGTGGCAGATGCGGCTCGCATCTTCACCGGCCCGCTCGTCGAACTGCTGGACACCATCCGACGCGAAAAGGATCAGACCATTAACCATCACGAAATGGATAAAGTCCTGCGGGCCGAGTGGGACAAGGATGCCAAGACCAACGCAGAAACGTTGGCTGCGGATTTTTCCGCGTGGCTACAGGGCAATAAAGATCAGCTCGCTGCCCTCACCATTTTCTACGACCAGCCGTTCCGCCGCCGCGAAATCACCTTCGCCATGCTGGAGTCCGTCATGGCTAAGCTCCGGTCGGATGCTCCGCGCATGGCTCCGCTTCGCGTCTGGCAGGCCTACCGCCATTTGGAAAATTATGAAGGCAAACAGCCAATCAACGAGCTGACCGCTCTAGTCGCCCTCATCCGCCGCGCCAGCGGCATTGATTCAAAACTCGTGGCGTTCGACGAAACCGTCCGCAAAAATTTCCAAAATTGGATCATGACTCACCACGCCAGCCCCAATCCCAAATTCACCGAGGCCCAGACCGCTTGGCTCCAGATGATCCGCGACCACATAGCGACCTCCTTCCATCTAGACCGGGACGATCTGGATATGGCTCCGTTCGACAGCGCTGGCGGCCTCGGCAAAATGTTTCAACTCTTTGGCGATCGCGCGGAACCGTTGATCGCAGAACTTAACGAGGCGTTGGCGGCATGAGTAGCCGATCACTTCCGAGTAATTGGATTGAGGTTGAGCTAAAGGCCCTCGTTCCTTCCAACGGCATATTTACAGATGGGGACTGGGTTGAAAGCAAAGATCAGGATCCGGAGGGAGAGGTCCGCTTAATTCAGTTGGCTGACATCGGTGACGGCCGATTTCGAAACAAATCAGCACGTTTCTTAACCAAAGCGAAGGCGAAAGAGCTCGGTTGCACCTACTTACAAGCAGGAGATATTCTGATCGCCCGAATGCCTGACCCACTGGGTCGTGCGTGTCTATTTCCACTCACGGGCAATGAGAAATATGTAACAGTCGTCGATGTCTGTGTGGTAAGGGTCGCAGAGGAAACGATTTCAAGCAGGTTTATCACATACCTCATCAATTCGGGGGCTATCCGTCAACAGATTCAGGGGTTTGAGTCGGGGACCACCAGAAAGCGCATCTCAGGCAAGAATCTCGCGCGAATCCTCATTCCTCTTCCTCCCCTCGCCGAGCAGCGCCGGATTGTGGCGAAGATTGAAGAATTGTTTTCCGAGTTGGACAAAGGGATTGAGAATTTGAAACAGGCCCTAGCGCAGTTAACGGTGTATCGGCAGGCGCTCCTCAAACACGCCTTCGAAGGCCACCTCACTGCCGACTGGCGCAAAGTCCACGCCTCGGAACTCGAATCGGCAGACCAACTCCTTGCGAGCATTCGCACTGAGCGGCGGCGGCGCTGGGAGGAAGCGCAAATGAAAGTATATGCCGATTCAGGAAAACAGCCCCCGAAGAATTGGAGAGACCGTTTCAAACTACCCAACCCTCCAGATCCAGGCAATCTCCCAACATTGCCTGTTTCATGGATTTGGGCCAATCTCGGCGAGTGCTTCGTCGTCGAAGTGGGAGCGACGCCAAGCCGCGCGAATCCCTTGTTTTGGAACGGGACAATCCCTTGGGTGTCCTCCGGCGAGGTTCAATTCTGCCACGTTCTCGAAACTCGAGAAAAAATCACCGAGCAAGGCCTCGCCAATTCCAGCACTCAAGTTAATCCTGTCGGGTCAGTTATCCTCAACATGATAGGCGAAGGCAAAACTCGCGGCAAAGCAGGTGTGCTGAAAATCGCCGCGTGCAATAATCAGAACTGTGCTGCGATCTGGGTTTCCGAAACGTCCATCCCACCGCTGTTTATCTACTACCTCCTGCTTTTCCGATACAACCAGACCCGTCAACTCGGCTCAGGAAACAACCAGCCAGCGATGAACAAATCCATCGTTGAACAAATCGCGTTTCCCCTAGCGCCACAGAGGGAACAAGAAACAATCGTGCAGCATCTCTCCGAACAACTTTCGGTCGTCGATAACCTCGAATCCGACATCGACGCAAACCTCCAAAAATCCGAAGCCCTGCGCCAATCCATCCTGAAAAAGGCTTTTGCTGGCGAACTCGTCCCGCAAGACCCGAACGACGAACCCGCATCCGAACTCCTCGCCCGAATCCGCGCCGAGCGCGAAGTTGCTCAGAAAACATCCCCAGCTAAACCAAAAAAACTGCGCATTGCTACTATATGAGCACTGATTCCATCATTTCCAAAGTCTGGGGTTTCTGCACCACGTTGCGCGACGACGGCGTCGGCTACGGCGACTACCTCGAGCAACTCACCTACCTCATCTTTCTCAAAATGGCGGATGAATACAGCCGGCCGCCTTACAATCGGACGGTCGGCATCCCGGCCGAGTATGCCTGGCCCACCATCAAAAATCTAAAAGGTGCGGATTTAGAAATTCACTATGTGAAGACCCTCCTCGAGCTCGCCAGCAAAACTGGGATGCTGGGACAGATATTCACCAAGTCGCAAAACAAAATCCAGGACCCGGCCAAACTCGCCCGCGTGGTGGAAATGGTAAATGAAACTGACTGGATCGTCTTGGGTGCTGATACCAAGGGCGCCATCTACGAAGGCCTGCTGGAAAAGAACGCAGAAGATACCAAGTCCGGTGCCGGTCAATATTTTACACCCCGCGCTTTAATCAAAGCCATGGTCGAGTGCGTTCGTCCCCAGCCGGGAAAAACAATCGCCGACCCCGCCTGCGGCACAGGTGGTTTCTTTCTCGCCACCTACGACCACCTTGTTGCCAACCACGCGCTGAACAAGGCACAAAAGTCGTTTCTCAAACACGAAACCTTTTTCGGCCACGAGATCGTCGCCAACACGCGGCGGCTCTGCCTGATGAACATGTTTCTCCACAACATCGGCGAAATTGACGGCGAGAGCCTCGTTTCATCAAACGACGCCCTTGTTGCCGATAGTGGCAAACGCTTCGATTATGTGCTGGCCAATCCGCCCTTCGGCAAGAAAAGCAGCATGACTTTCACCAACGAGGAAGGCGAAGAAGAGAAGGATGACCTCGTTTACAATCGCCAGGACTTCTGGGCTACCAGCTCCAATAAGCAGCTCAATTTTCTCCAGCACATACGCACCATGCTAAAGACCACCGGCTCCGCCGCCGTGGTGATGCCGGATAACGTCCTGTTCGAAGGTGGCGTGGGCGAGACCATCCGCAAAAAACTCCTGGAGAACACCGACCTGCACACCATCCTACGTTTGCCGACTGGCATATTTTACGCCAACGGTGTTAAGGCGAACGTGCTCTTTTTCGACAACCACCCCGCCGCCAAAGCCCCGTGGACCAAAGAAATCTGGTACTACGATTACCGCACCAACGTCCACCACACCCTCAAGCGCAAGCCGATGCGCGTGGAGGATCTCGCAGACTTTATCCAGTGCTATAACCCAGCCAATCGCCACGTCCGCAAAGAAACCTGGCACGCAGAAAAGAACCCCGAAGGCCGCTGGCGCAAATATACCTATGCGGAAATCATCGCCCGCGACAAGACGAGCCTTGACACCACCTGGCTGAGAGATAAAAGCCTCGCCGACCTCGACAATCTCCCCGACCCTAAAGATCTCGCCGAAGACATCGTCGAAAACATCGAAGCTGGCTTAAATAATTTTCGCACCGTCCTCGCTGCGCTGGGCAAATAGTTTTGCGATTTAAGCTTTTGCGAATATCTTCAGTAGCACTTTGTCCGTCCGCAAAACGCCGCAGCGTAATTTCCCCCAGTTCTAAAACTAGCCTCAATCCGTGCCATCCGTGTCCATTTCCCGTCCCATCCGTGGTTAAAAACTTCCCTTCCCCGCAGTTCTAAAATCAGCATCAATCCGCGCCATTCATGTCTCACCCTTCGTCCCTGCCTTTTCCGTCTGCATTCGTGTTCCTTCGTGTCCATTCGTGGTAAACTCGACACTCGAAATTTCGTTTACAACCTCCCATCCCTTATGCCACCCTCTCCCCTATATGTTGAGTATCAAGAAACTTTTGGCCTTTTTACTGCTGCCCTTGCTCATCGCGGGCTGCTCCACCACCCCTGCCGCCTTCACCAATCTCACCCCGCAGGACCAGTTCCGGAACCCTAATGGACTTTACCCCGTCGAAGCCGCCTTCAGCTCGCGCCAGCAAACCTTGCGCTGGGACAGCATGCGCCCCACCGTCATGGTCGGCACCGATTTCTATCCCATGCGCCCCACGCCGCTGATGAAGAACCGCTACGAAACCCTCATCCCCGTGCCCGCCGGAGCCAAGACCGCTTATTACCGCTTCAAGTTCGATTACGATTACACCGGTTTCGGCAAAGCAGAAACCAACAGCACCCTCTCCCCCGTTTACCAGATGAGAATTCTGGACAAGTAATCCCGTCCATCAAATCGTCAAATAGGTAGGATACGAGGTAACGAGTATCTAATCCTTCCCCTCACGATTCACCGGAGCGCGGCAATGCCAGTCTGGAAACACCTCGGGCGCAGCCATGTTAAATCGGCAAGACTCTTAAGCTTTTCCAGATCGTAAGCATTTCTTGCGCTTCGGAGTTTTCTGATTGGGACAACACACCCCTAACGAGCCTCTAACCTTTCTCCCAACTCTCGTGGGTAGGATACAAGGTAACGAGTATCTAATCCTTCCGAAATAACCCGAGAGCCAAGCCGTGCAGCCCTGACATCGCCTTCCTACTCTTAATCGTAATCTTAATCTCCCGGTCCCTATGAAAAACGGAGTAAGATTACGATTAGGATTAAGAGCAAGAAACCGCACCACGCACCATTTTGCCCTCAACCTTCAACCTGTCCCTAAGCATCTCCATTCCCACGCGGTACAAACGCCGCTTCGTATAGCTCAACAAAATCTTTCTCAGTAATCAGTCGCGGATTAAACGTCGCCGTCCACTGCTTCGCCGCCTCCGCCGCCATCACCGGAATCTTCGCGCGATCCACCCCACACTCCGCCAGCGACCGCGGCATCCCCGCCAGATTCAACAACGCCTCCAACCGCGCAATCAAAGCCTCCAGCGCCTGTTCGTGACCATCACTCACACACGCAATCTCCGGTGCCGACGCCAGTTCCGCATAACCCTGACGCGCCACCGCATCCTGGCCATTGAACCGCACCACCAGCGGCAACATGATCCCCACCGCCTGACCGTGCACGACCCCAAAATGCGCCGTCAACGGATTCGCCGCCGAATGCGCCGCCCCCAGCATACTGTTCTCAATCGCCATGCCCACCAATGCCGCGCCCAACAACATCCGCCCGCGCGCTTCCAAATTCTTCGGCTCACTCATCACCGCCGGAAAACTCCCCACCGCCAGCTTGAACGCCTCATGCGAATACATTAACGACAGCGCATTCCGCTTTTTAGTGACCGCCGTCTCCACCGCATGCGCAATCGCATCAATCCCCGTGCATGCCGCCACCCGTTGCGGCTGCGACAACGTCAACGCCGGATCAAGAATCGCAATCCGCGCCGCCGCCTTGGGATCACCACACGCCATTTTCTCATGCGTCGCCTCATCCGCAATCAGCGCAAACGACTGGCATTCACTCCCCGTTCCCGCCGTAGTTGGAATCGCAATCAACGGCAGCATCGCCTTCACCGCCTTGCCCACCCCCCAATAATCCTGCATCCGCCCGCCATTCGTCAGCAGAAAATTGCAACCCTTCGCCGTATCCATGCTGCTCCCGCCTCCGAGACCAATCAGCAAATCGATCCCCGCCGACTTCGCCACCGCCAGGCATTCATCCACATCCCGCGTCGTCGGATTCTCCTTCGCCTTCCCATACAACGTCACCGTCATCCCCGCCGCTTCCAAAATCCGTTGCACCCGCTCCGCATGACCCGCCGCCACGATCCCCGCATCCGTGACCAAAAGAATTTTCCTCCCCAACCCCCGCGCCAACTCACCCACCCGTTCCACGCTATTCGTGCCAAAAATCAACCGCGTCCGCGGCTGATAATCAAAAGGAGAGAGAGATTCAATCACACTCGCATCGCGCGGATTCAGTTGGGCACCCTGCCCCGTTTCATTTTGTGCCAAAGTTTTTGACATTTTAAATCCAACTTCCTGCTAATAGCTGACCATCCAATTCAATTTCTCGGAGGGCGGAGTTCCCACGAGGCCCTAACACTGCCCCTCGTTGAATTGCCCAAAAAACAAATTCCTCACCAAACATGACATCACTTCAATGCCGCAAAACAGTTCCCCTCTCCCGGGGGAGAGTAGCCCTGTTGGGAATTGCACACCGACAAATACGGGTTTCGCGCAGCCATATCTCTCCTCATCGTAGCCCAAGGAAAGCCATGCCAACAATCTCAAAATCGCTCGGGGACAAAATTCAAATCAAGCGGTTTGAAAAAGGGCTTCTGCAAAGCCAAGTCGCTAAGGAACTGAATGTTGCAACAGCCCGCGTAAAAAGCTGGGAGGCGAACTTCGAGAAACCATCCCAAGCCCAATGGCTTGAGCTTGTGAAGTTGCTTGGCCTTGTTGATGGCCTTAATACTGGCGCCCCGACAGCTCTGTAGGTGTTGGGAATTTGCACCACGCTTTTACTGGCGTTCAACCTCTTTTATGACATTTACACGTATTTCGCGATGCATCACGCCAAGTAAACTAAGGACATGAAAACAGCAATTAAGCTAGGCGGCTGTGCTTGTCTTTCAAATTGAGCACGTCATGCAACGTAATAAGCAGTTTGCTGAGGTAGAGGGCTTGGGGAGAAACGCGTTTATCCTTAATGCCTTCACGACGGCGCGATTGTGTGCCTCAAGAATGCGTTCGCCTCTGGCCAGGAATCCCGCAATCGAAACCGACTTCGGCGGTGAGAATGTAAAGCCGAAGAATATCCGCCGATTGGTCGCATTGTCTCCACTTTCCCTCCGCGTTGTGTTCAACCGTTGCGTCAACGTCCCGCCGGAAGACGAATGCTGGTTTTCGTACAGCCGCAGAAAATTATCCCATGGACTTTGCCGGATAATCCAAGCCATTCCGCGCCCACTCCAATCCATTCCTCAGACACACGTTGTCCCTCATCGTAGTAGTCACCGACGCAGAGGTGTTCCTCAAAGTATTCGCGCACGTTATTGAGGTTGTAATGCGTCCTGACCGTGACCACGCAAATACTCTCTCGCGGCAAACAACTGAAAAGATGTATGACCTACACAGCATGAAACAAAGACCGCTTTTTGCCTTCTGCATCAGGATTTCCGAATGCGCTTTTTCGGTGCAGATTTTTGATTGTTTTGAAAAACAGTCTTCGCCTCCTCCTTGTCAATTCCATCTAGTGGAGCATCGCATTTTGCCAGCAAACACTTCATCTGTTTCAGGGAGTAAGCTATTTTTTGCATTTGAATTTTACTTCACGTTCCGGGGGTCTGCATGTCCAGACTTTGACGGATGGTTTGGGCTAGTTTTCGCGCCTGAAACGGTTTGGTGAGAAAGTTGACGCCTTCTTTCAAGGCAAAACCAAGGCTGACAATTTCTGCGCTGTAACCGCTTGCGTAAATCACCTTCAACTTTGGGTTTTCCTGCAATAGCTGTTCGCTCAAATCTTTTCCGGTCAGGCCGCCCGGCATCACCATGTCGGTGAGCAGCAGATGGATTTCGGCGCGGTGCTGTTGCCAGACTTTCAGGGCTTCAATGCCATTGCTGGCTTCGAGCACGCGATAGCCGAGGTGTGTCAGCGTTTGGCGCACGGAAGAGCGCAGGAAATTATCATCTTCAACGAGCAGGATGGTTTCATCGCCGCCGCGCACGGTGGTCAACACGGGCTGCTCTGTTTTTTGTGGGGAAATAGACAGCTTGGCCAATCGCGGAAGATAAATGCGAAACGTCGTGCCCTGACCAACTTCACTATACACGTTGACCCAGCCTTTATGTTGCTGAACGATCCCAAACACCGTCGCCAGACCAAGGCCAGTGCCTTTGCCAACACCTTTGGTGGTGAAGAATGGCTCAAAAACTCTTGAAAGATTTTCCGGGGCAATGCCGCAGCCATTGTCACTCACACTTAAGCACACGAAGGAACCGGGACGACCCTGGGCGGATTGCGCACTGACCGTTTCATCAAAATCCACGGCGGAAATCTCAATGACAAGTCGCCCGCCCTTGGGCATGGCATCGCGGGAATTCACTGCGAGATTCATCAGCACTTGATCCACCATGCCAGCGTCGGCATGGATGAACAACGGTTGCAATGCAAATTTGAACTGCGTCTGGATGTCTTCGCCAAGGATGCGCCGCAGCATGTTGGTGATACTGTTGATGGACTGGTTCAGATCCAAATCTCCCAATTGCATCTTTTCTTTCCGGCTGAACACAAGCAATTGACGCGTCAGAGCGTTGGCACGGTGAATGGCTGCGCCAATTCCTTCGATCAATTCTGCTTGCGAAGGAGAAAGATCGCCCCATTCCGTCAACATCTCCGATTGCATTTGGATGACCGCCAGAATGTTGTTGAAGTCATGCGCCACGCCGCCGGCCAGCGTGCCGATGCTTTCCATTTTCTGCGACTGGCGCAATTGTGCCTCAATCTTTTTACGCTCGGTGAGATCAAGCACGAAGCACACGCCCTCGTTCGGGCTGTCTTCAAACATTGCCGCGCCCAGGAGAATCGGCACGCGCGCGCCGTCCTTGCGTATCCATTCCTTTTCATACGTTGCACAGGTTCCGGTGGTGGCGAGTTCCTTCAGGGCGTGCTGGTCGAGGTCGGCGTATTCCGGCGGCGTCATGGTCACCCAGTTGATACACCCGGCATCCAAGTCTTCGCGGGCGTGGCCCACGAGTTTCAAAAAAGCATCGTTGCCCCCGGTGATTTCGCCTTGCGTGTTCCAAAAAATCACGCTTTGAGCATTGGAATCCAACAGTCGGCGGAAGCGCGCCTCCGATTTTTTCGCCGCCGTGATGTCGCGCGAGATCCCCACCAATCCGGTGATGTTGCCCTGTGGGTTGCGCAGGGGCAATTTGGTGGTGGACACCCAAGTGAGCTGACCCTCTGGCCAAGTCTCTTTTTCCTCGCGACCGACGAGATGTTCGCCGGTTTGCATGACGTGCTGCTCGTCTTCGTAAGCCTGCCGAGCATGTTCCTGGCCGTGGAAATCAAAATCCGTCTTGCCCACCGCCTCCTCCGCCTGTCGCAAACCTAACCGCCGCACCATCGCCTCATTGATGCGGATAAAGCGGCTCTGCAGGTCCTTGAAATAGATCAAGTCGGGAATTGTGGCTACCAAACCGTTCGACATGGCTTGCTCTTCCTGTAGTGCTGTTTCCGCCTGTTGGCGTTGCACCCGCAATCTTTTCCCGGCCAACGCGTGCTCCACCGCGCTGCCGAGGCGTGCCAATCGGTCCTTGAGGAGATAATCCGTCGCCCCGAGCTTCATGGCTGCCACGGCCACATCTTCGCCCACCGTTCCAGAAACCAGAATGAAGGGAATATCGAGACCACTGGCTCGTAAAAGTTCCGCCGCCCGCAACCCCGTGAACCGCGGCATCGAAGAGTCGGCGAGAATAATGTCGGGACAACTGTTTAACTCAGCCAGAAAGTCCGGTTCGGTGTCCACCCGTTTCCATTGCGGATCAAATCCGACGCGGAGCAGTTCGGCCAGCAAGAACTCCGCATCGTCAGGATTGTCCTCGACGATGAGAAGTTTTAGGGGCTTTTTCATTGCTATTTCAAGGTGGGCGGTTGATTGAGCAACAACCAATACATTTGCAGTTCCTGGACGGCCGCAACGAACCGCTCGAAGTTTACGGGCTTCACAATGTAGCTGTTCACACCCAGATCATAGCTCTCGACCACATCGTTCTGTTCCTTCGAGGAAGTCAGGACGATCACCGGAATCTTCCGGGTGCGGGGATCGCCCTTGATGCGGCGCAACACTTCCTTGCCGTCCACCTTCGGTAATTTCAAGTCGAGCAGAATCATCTTCGGCCCGTCTTTGATCTCACTCGCGGCGAACGCCCCTTCACAAAAGATGAACTCCAGCGCTTCCGCGCCATCGCGGGCGACGTGAATGTGATTGGTGACTTTAGCTTCGCGCAGTGCGTGCAACGTCATTTCCAGATCGTCTGGATTGTCTTCTACCAGCAGGATTTCAATTTCGTTCATGATTGTTTCTTCGGTGCGAGGGTGAAGCGGAAGGTTGCGCCCCTGCCAAGTTCGGCCTCCGCCCATACGCGCCCGCCGTGGCGGTGGATGATGCGTTGCACGATAGCCAGGCCCACGCCCGTCCCTTCAAAATCCTCCGCGAGATGCAATCGTTGGAAGACCCCGAACAGTTTGTCTGCGTATTGCATGTCGAAACCCGTCCCGTTGTCGCGCACGAAGAAAACGTCCTCTCCGTTGTCGGCCACGCAGCCGATTTCAATAACTGCCGGTTCGCGCCCACGAGTGTATTTGATCGCGTTGGAAAGCAGATTGACCCAGACCTGTTTGAGCAGCGCCCGGTCGCCCCAGCAATCGGGCAGCGTTCCGGTTTGCATTTCAATCCGGCGGTCTTCGCGTTGTGTGGTGAATTCGGCGAGGACGTCTTGCACCAGCTTCGCCGTGCTCACCTGCTGCCGTTTCAAGGACTGTCGTCCCAAGCGCGAAAACGCGAGCAGGTCGTCTATCAATACCCCCATCTGCTGGCCGCAGTCGCGAATCCGTTCGAGGTAATGATTCATGTCTGCAGGTAATTGCGGTGCGAATTTTTGCATCACAATTCTCGTGAGCCCGTGCACAGCGCGCAACGGCGCGCGCAAATCGTGGGAGACTGAATAACTGAACGCCTCCAGTTCTTTGTTGGCGGCTTCCAGTTGGGCGGTGCGTTCGATGACGCGCTGTTCGAGTCCCGCGTTGAGTTGTTGGATTTTTTCCTCCGCAATTCTACGCTCAATTGTCGCCCAACAACGTTCGGCAACATCCTTGACGATGGCGATTTCGTCCGACTTCCAATTACGCGGTGTCGTCTGATGCACCGCCATCATGGCGCGAAGCCTACCTTCCTTCACCAGCGGCCAGGTGATGATCGCCTTGATGTCGATGGCGTTGAACATTTCCGCCCCCTCCCCCGCTGCAAGCTCGGCATCCATATCGCGAATGATCAGGGTCTGTCCGCTGTTGAGCGTCTCCACGGCGCGCGCACCAAAGAGCGAAAGTTGATATTTGCCTACCGTGCTCACGCAACCGTCGGTGTAATCATGCAAGATGGTGAAGTGCTCACCGTCCTGCTCTACATCCGCGTAGGCGCAACGGGAGGCGCGCAGGTGCTCGCCCAGCATCCGTGCCTTCACGGCCATAATCCGCACCGGATTGGCTAGGGCGCGCGTCGCCGCGGTCAAATCATTTAGAAAGCGAAAGCGGGCTTCGCTCTCGCGAAGGGCTTTCTCTATCCGCGTGCGTTCGGTGATGTCGCGTTCGATGGCGGCAAAGTGGGTGCATTTGCCCACATCGTTAAAAATGGGAACCATATCCATTTCCAGCAAATACTGGTTGCCATCCTTACCGTAATTGACGAGTTGCCGGCGGATCGGCTCCTGATGCTTCAAGGCCTGACTGATCTCCGCCAGAATGGGACGGTCGGTATTTTCACCCTGAAGAAAACGCGGGCTGCGCCCAAGCGTCTCGGCCGATGTATAACCCGTGAGCCGCTCGAACGCCTGATTCACGAAGACAATTCTCGGCCCCGGCTCGTCTATCGGGTCCGCCTCGGTGACCAGCACAATGTCGTTAAGCCGGGAGACACAGGTGTTGAGCAGATTCAACTGTTGCTCCGATTTTCTCCGCTCCGTGATGTCGCGGATATTGCATTGGATCACTTTCAAGACCCCGGCTTGATACACATTGCTGACAAATTCCACGGCGATATGGCGGCCATCCTTCGTTTCCAGGGGCAGGTTTTCATAGCGGATATGCCCGTCCTTTTGCAGCCGATTCAACATGGCTTGATTAGAAACGATGTCCTTGAAGGGACTTAATTCGCCGACGGTTTTGCCCACCATTTCACCGTGGGAAAAACCCAGAAGTTCAACTAGGAAAGGATTCACATCACTGATGCGTCCCGTGTCCACGTCAAGAATCAGGATGCCGTCCCGGGCGGCTTCAAAGAGCCGGCGATAAGAAAGTTCAGAGGCACGCATCGCATGCTCACGATTCTCAGCCTGGTCCGTCCGGACATTGGCTTCCTCCGTGCGTGTATTGGCTTCCTTCGTCCGCAGGTTGGCTTGATCCGTGCGCAAATCCGCTTGGTCCGTGCGGATTTGTGCACGGTTGGACTGCTGCTCAGCTTGTCCCGTGCGCGTCTCAGCCTGTTGCGTGCGGATGTTGGCTTCGTCCGTTCGTGTATTGGCCTCGCCTGTCCGGGTATTGGCGTGGTCTGCCCGCGCCTCGGCCTGTTGTGTCCGGGTATTCGCTTGATCGGTGCGTGCCTCTGCCTCCTCAATTCGTTTATCAGAATCGGCCAAGTTTGGCGTTTTATTCATATATCTCGCCTTTTGGTTTGGCCAGTCCTTGTTCTTTGGACTTCATAGATTAAAGACTGAACAGAAGACTCTAAGTCCCTTACAAAGTAATAGATACATCTGTTTGCTAGTATAATTAGACGGAATATTCACCAGGGCAAACGCATCTAAATTTCAAGTAAGCGGAGTAAATATGCATGGTTCCAACTTGCGTTGAGCTGTTTTCCCTTAATGCCACGCTTTTTGGTTTTCTCTCGTTTGAGTAAATTCAAAGCCAGTCGTCGCAGCGTGGCCAAGTTTTCCGCCGCATAACCAGCGCGTGCTCGGCTTTGATCTTCACGGAAGCAAACGTCCATGACCCAGTGCAGTTTGTTTTCCACGCCCCAGTGTCCACGCACCGCACGAGCAAAGAGCGCCACGTCCCGGGGCAGGCTGGAGAGATAATAGCGGCGTTCGACTGTGCGTTGACCATCGCTTTCGCGCGTGGATTCAACCATCCCCACTGATTTGAGCGCCTCCCATTTTCCCAGATCAGCAAACCAATCAAGATCATCACTTTGATAGTAGCGGCGGGTCTCCATGCGCCCATGATCCTTCTCCACTGTTTCTAAAACACCTAAATTCGCAGCGGCTTTGGAAAGTCTGGCCGCGGGCAGGCGCGGCCCCGCTTTCTCCGCCAGGGTTTGATCCAGGAAAGTTTTAACTTCCTCACGCACCGTTTCCTGGTTGCCTTTGAGAGCCAGCACATAATCGGCGTCGGCTTCAATAATCTCTTTGGCAATTTTCTTTTGGCAACCCATCGCATCGACAGTCACAATGCAGCCGCCCAACTCCAACACGCGCAGCAGTTCGGGCACGGCTGTGATTTCGTTGCTTTTGTCAGCCACTTTCAATTGGCCCAGAACCAACCCGTTGCTTTCGGCCCAGGCGCTGACCACATATTTAACGCTCTGATTTTTGTTTAAAGCCCGACGCAATGCTTTGCCGTCCAGCGCCACAATCTCCTGCGGGACCGCCTGGCGCAGAGTCTGGGTCCACCTCAAAAAACAATCCAGGAACTCTTTGGGATTCAACGCGGCGAATACCCGGTTAAAGGTGTCGTGCGAGGGGATGCCGTTGCGCAAAGTCAGAAAGGTTTTGAACCAGTCCTGCTTGGCATGGCCAAAATCCTCCATGTCATTGAAGGTTTCACCCGCGCATAACAGCGTGCAAACCGCGATCACCAGAATGTCGATTAAATCGTGTTCCCGCGTTCGCTCAATGCGTGGGTCGGGCAACTCTTGGAAGTGTTCGATGAGACTCAGTTTAGGATGCTTGTGCATCCATGGCTATTTAAACACATCTACAAAAAGTACAAGCGCCAAATTGTCACACTTCGCTTGATTGCAAACCGGAATTTAGATGCGTTTGCCCTGCCACGTTAATATCCCGACTTTCCTTGTTGAATGCGTGTCGGGCATCCGCGATTGCAAACAATGTTGGGTTATTCGCCACATACCCCCCGTCCATCAGCAATTGTTCTCCCTGATTCTCCGTGGTT
>JAQGPC010000148.1 GCA_028293285.1 Pedosphaera sp. | reverse complement strand
CAGTGGCTTTTGTGAAACCCGAATAAACCTTAGTCGCCCTTGCCGCCCTTTTCAGTGGAATCAATGCCGTTCATCAGGGCAATGAGGGGCAAAAACATGGCAATAACGATACTGCCTACGATTACGGCCAGAAATACAATCATGATCGGCTCAAGCAGCGAAGTCATGGCGGAAACGGCATTGTCCACCTCTTCGTCATAATTATCCGCAATTTTCAGTAACATTTCCGGTAAAGCACCCGTTTGCTCTCCGACGTCCACCATGCTGATAACCATTGGAGGAAATACATGAGAAGCTTCGAGCGGCGCGGTAATAGTCTCCCCTTCCTTCACGCTTTCATGCACTGCGGCGACTGCATTACCGACGATCACATTTCCGGAAGTTTCCTTCACAATCATCAACGCCTGGAGAATTGGCACACCACTACTGACCAACGTTCCCAAAGTACGGGTAAAGCGCGCAATCGCAACCTTGCTGACTACCGGGCCAACGACTGGCATCTTTAGCTTGAATTTGTCCCAAAGGCGGCGTCCGGCTTTTGTGCGGATGATCATCAGGAAAATGGTCACAACCGCGGCAATTACTGCCAAAGTCATGATCGCATGATCTTTAATCGCCCGTGACATGCCCAACACCAGCCGGGTGAAGGCCGGCAACTGCGCTCCGTCCAACATGCCTGAAAACACCGACTCGAACTGCGGAATTACGTAGATCATCAAGACCGCCATGATGACCACGGCCACGACCATGACGGCCACCGGATAAAACATGGCGGCAATAACCTTGCCTTTGATCTTCTGCGCCTTTTCCATGAACTCAGACAGACGATTCAAGACAACCTCAAGTACACCGCCCAGTTCGCCAGCCTTGACCATGTTGACGAAAAGTCGATTAAAGACCTTGGGATGTTGGGCCAGCCCTTCAGAAAATGTGCTGCCGCCTTCAATAGATAAAGCCAGTTCAGCGATGATGCCTTTTAAGGTGGGATTTCTTTCCTGCTTTTCCAAAACTCGCAAACCGCGCAACAGCGGCAAACCGGCATCAACGAGGGTTGCCAATTGACGGGTAAAAGTAGTCAGGACTTTTGATTTAACGCGGCCACTCAGCCCGGGGATTTTAATCTGGATATTACCGGCGCCCCCCTTGCCTTTGGCCTTGGCTTTGCCCGCCGGCTTCCCACCCTTCTGACCCTTTTCGGGCTTCTCCTTGTCAACTTCAACAATCTTCGTGGGGAAAAATCCCATTTCCTTCACGCGCGTGATGGCCTCGTTCTGGCTTCCAACGTCCAGAGTGCCCTTGGTCTCCTTGCCGCGCGAATCCATTGCTACGTAGCTAAATTTTGGCATAACAAACCGGCGTTTAGGTGTATTTTACTACTTCTTCAATGGTTGTTTCGCCATCGAATATACCGCGCAAGCCATCGTCACGCAAGGTTATCATTCCCAGTTCCACGGCTTTCTGCCGTATCACAACCGTGGGTGCGCGCTCGTTGATTAATGCGCGGATTGGCTCATTGACTATCAGCAATTCATAGATGCCTTTACGGCCTTTATAACCCGTGTCATTGCAGTTGGAACAACCACGGCCATAATAGAATACTTTGTCGCCGAGATCGTGCGGCGAGAGGTTAAGCAGATTGAGTTGATTCTCGGTCGGCTCAAACGGCGTGCGGCATTTCTTGCATATCGTGCGAACCAGACGTTGTGCCAAGACGCCCATCATCGTTGAAGAAATCAGGAACGGTTCCACTCCCATGTCCACCAGACGAGTTACTGCGCCCGGCGCATCATTCGTATGCAGCGTGCTCAACACCAAGTGACCAGTTAATGAAGCTTGAATGGAAATCTGGGCGGTTTCCAAATCGCGCATTTCCCCCACCATGATGATGTCCGGGTCTTGACGCAGAAAGGAGCGCAACGACTTGCTGAAGGTCAAACCGGCGGCTTCGTTAATGGCCACCTGCATGATTCCTTCAATGTCGAATTCCACCGGGTCCTCGGCGGTCAACAATTTAGTATCAATCGTGTTGACCCGGCGAAGGCACGAATAAAGGGTCGTCGTTTTACCGCAACCGGTTGGGCCGGTGACTACGAAAATGCCGTTGGGCCGCTGGATTACATCCTTCACGAACTCGCCGACATACGTGGGAAATCCGAGCGCCTCGATGTCCAAATTCACCGCCGAGCGATCCAGCACGCGCAACACCACCGATTCACCAAATTGGGTCGGCAAAGTTGAAACACGCAAATCGATCATCTTATTTGCGAGGTTTAAACTAATGCGTCCGTCTTGCGGAATGCGGCGTTCGGAAATATTCAGGTTCGCCATGACCTTGATACGCGAAATTACTGGCAGGGCCAGATGTTTCGGCGGCGGCGCCATTTCGTATAAGGCACCGTCCACACGATAACGAATCCGAAACTCGGTTTCGAAAGGTTCGAAATGAATATCACTCGCGCGATCTTGCACCGCTTGGAATAGAATCAGGTTTACAAATCGGACGATAGGAACTTCATTAGCCAGATCAACCAGGATGGCTGAATTGCTGCTTTCGGCGGCCGCGTTAGCTTCTGCGGCGAGTCCCTTGTCTTCGCCCAACTCCTTGAGGATATCCGAAAAGCTCGCATCATCCTGCGCGCCGTAAAATTTCTCGATCGCTTTTTCGATCTCAGCCGGGTCGGCCACCACCACTACAATATCTTTTTTCAGGACGAAACCGAGTTCATCAATGTGGCGCGGATCGAGCGGGTTCGTCGGGGCTATTTGCACCGTAGAACCGTAAACCGCCACCGGCACACAACGATACATGCGCGCGGTGCTGGCCGGCACGACAGCGATAATTTCCGGCGTCAATTCACGGCTGCGCAATTCGACCACTTCCGTGCTCAAGGCATCGGCCTCGATCTGCAGAATGGTGCCAATATCCATGATGCTGAAATCCTGCAATATCTGGATAATGGGCTTTCCGCTTCGGGTAAATTCCCCCTGCACTTCCTCATACTGCAAATCGTCAATCAGGTTTTGCTCCTTGATCAACGATAGTAATGGATCGGATATGATGTCTGACATAACAAACTAACCCTTCGGTTTTCCACTGGCATCCACGTTCATTGCCTGCGCCAATTCCATCTCCTGCAACTTCTGTTGGATGGTAACCGGGTCCTGGGATTTCGTGATGACTTCCTCGCGCGCAATCATGCCAGCCATGTATTTCTCAAGCAGGAAGCCGTCCAGCGTAACCATCCCGAACTTGGCGCCAGTTTGAATATCGGAATTAAGTCGGAAAGTTTTATTATCGCGAATCAGCGCCGCCACGGAAGGCGTGTTGACCATGATTTCAAAAACCGCCACGCGACCCGGCTTGTCGATGCGCGGAATGAGCAATTGTGAAATGACCGCCTGCAACACCGTGGAAAGCTGGATACGGATTTGTTCCTGCTGATTGGTTGGAAAAGCATTCACGATACGGTCAATCGTTTTGGCCGCACCGGTCGTGTGCAAGGTGCCGAATACTAAATGTCCCGTTTCTGCAGCGGTGATGGCGGCGTCAATGGTTTCCAAATCTCGCATTTCCCCTACCAGAATCACATCCGGGTCTTGTCGCAAAGCACGGCGCAAGGCTTCGGCAAAACTCGGCACATCCACGTGAATCTCACGTTGCGTAACGACTGCCTTCTTATGTTTGTGATAAAATTCAATCGGGTCCTCGATGGTGATGATATGCGCCTCTTCCCGTTCCTCATTGATGACGTTAATCATCGAGGCCAGGGTGGTGCTCTTGCCGGAACCGGTGGGACCGGTCACCAGAACGAGACCACGAGGCTTGTAAAGCAACTCACGGACCGAAGGCGGCAAACCGATTTTATCCAACTGCAAAAGTGTGTTGGGAATCTGCCGCAATACCATGCCGAAGTTTCCCTTTTCCTTAAATACGCTGACACGGAAACGAGCCAGTTCTCCGAAGGCGAAACCAAAGTCTGATCCGCCCCGCTCACGCACATGCTGAATATGATCTTCCGAAGTGATACTGCGCATCAGTTCCTCGGAATCTTCCGGAGCAAGCGACGGGCCTTCTACGCGATGTAAAATTCCGTGGACTCGAATGACGGGCGGCAAACCGACGCGAATGTGAAGGTCAGAGGAACCTTCAGAAACCATCAACTGCAGGAGATCGGACATTTGATACGACATACGCGATGATCAATTTTTCAAATTTATGCTAAAAAATAAAAAGGTTTACTCAACATCGCCCACGGTGGAGCGAACAACTTCTTCGGGAGAAGTCAATCCGGCCAGGACCTTCCGAATGCCATCTTCACGCAAAGTACGCATACCCATCTCTCTCGCACGTATGCGCAGCACTGAGGAAGGGACCCGTTCATAAATCAATTTGCGGGCCTCATCATCGATGACGAATATTTCAAATACACCGAAGCGGCCGCGATAGCCGGTGTTGGAACAGTTACCGCAACCTTTGCCCTTCATGAAAGTCGCCCCCTCAACATTCTTGGGATCAATCCCCAAAGAGCGCAGATCTGCATCCGGAGGCGTATAAGGCGTCGCACACTGACGGCAAATTTTCCTGACCAAGCGTTGTGCCATCAAGGCGCGGGTTGAAGAAGCCACCAAAAACGGTTTCACCCCGATATCAATCAAGCGAGTCACGGCTCCCGGCGCATCATTGGTATGCAGCGTGGAGAAGACCAAATGACCGGTAAGCGAGGCATTGATTGCAATCGTGGCCGTTTCCAAGTCACGAATTTCCCCCAGCATGATTACGTTTGGCGCCTGACGGAGAATGGAGCGCAAAGCCATGGAGAAACTTAATCCCACCGTTTCGTTGACCTGCACCTGGTTGATACCTGCCAATTGATATTCCACCGGGTCTTCCACCGTGATAATCTTGCGGTCTGGCCGATTAATGAAATGGAGGCAGGAATAAAGCGTCGTGGTTTTGCCGGAACCCGTTGGTCCCGTCACCAGCAAAATGCCGTCTGGCAGGCCGATCAATTTCTCGAAAGTTTGTTGGTCATCCGTAAAGAAACCAAGTTCGGGTAATCCCAAACGCAAGCCTTCCTTGTCCAAAATACGCATGACGATGCTTTCGCCGTGGTTGGTGGGCAGGCAGGATACGCGTAAATCGATCGTTTTATTCCCGACATGGCTCTGGATACGTCCGTCCTGCGGGATGCGCCGCTCGGCAATGGACATGTTGGACTGAATCTTGATGCGGCTGATGATGGATGCCTGCAAACGCTTGGGCGGGCTTTTCATCTCCTGCAAAACGCCGTCAATGCGATAGCGCACGCGAAAGGTTTTGGACAATGGCTCCAGGTGAATATCAGAAGCGCGCATTTTGAACGCTTCGATGATCAACTGGTTCACCAACTTGATCAGCGGAGCATCTGCTTCCACTTCGCCACCATCATTCGCCCCACCCACGGTCACTGCCACTTCGGACTGGGTCAACTCCTGGATGGTTTTCTCAAGCTGCGAGTTTTCTCCGATTACGGTTCGGCCACCATAATATTTGTTCAGCGCCGATTCAATCTCCTCCTCGCTGGCAACCTTGTACTCGATTTGCGCCCTCAACAAATGGTGCAAACTATCAATAGTATCGAGGTCGGAGGGGTCAGCAATTGCAACCGTGATGCACCCATCGTGATGGGAAACGGGAACGACGCGATACTTCTTGGCAACATCACGTCGGACGAGGGATATCACATCGTCAGTGAGTTTCAAATCGCCCAGCATGACAACTTCGGCGCCGAAATGGGCCGCCTTGGCTTGGGTGACGTCAGCCGAACGAATGAGCTTGTTAGCCACCATTAGATCGACCACCCCAACTCCCGCCGCCGTTGCTTCATTCCGGAGATTGGCCACCTGATCGGCAGTCACAAACCCGAGGTCCACTAAAATATCGACTAAATAATCGTCTTTCTCAGCCACAATTACCTTTCAGCATCACTCTTCTCTTGGAGATTTCGGCAACACACTAGCGAGCAATCATCTAATGTCAAATCCTGAGCAAACGGCGTTCCACAGTTTGCAACGACCCTAGTAAACCAATTCTTCACATGCGCGGCAAGAATGCAATTACCAGCCGCGCTGTTTGGACAATGGCTTTTATGAATGGTTCGAAAACTCTTTAACTGAACTGTTTCCATTAATGCTATCAGTCAAAAATTCGAAAAGCTTCTGAACTTCACGCAAAATGCGTGACCAAAACGCAATTTCGCGGTTTCAGGACCAGCCCAACAATCTCTTTTTTAATGCCAACCCCTGAACCGGCTTAATTCGTGCTTCGCGTTTAAGAGTCAGAGTCCTAAGCAGATTGGAGTCGCGCGTGAAAAGAATGGTGAATATCCGATTTTATATAGTGCTACGAGAGGTTAAAGAAGTGGTGCACCCACCAGGAGTTGAACCTGGAACCTTCTGATCCGTAGTCAGACGCTCTATCCAATTGAGCTATGAGTGCACTCGAAGGCGATGAAACCTACAAACCGAATGACACCTGTGCAAGTAATTTTATGGGGTAATCGCCCAGTTCAACCGCACAATTTTTACCAGGTTAGGCAGGCATATTGCCCCTTTCCCCTTAAATGCAGGTGCAAAGCGTCTATAAGCCACCCGATTTTAGGACAATACCCCATGGCAGAGGCTGAAAGATTAATTACCTTATAGCATTAAAATGGCGCTCGGAACCGGCGCCGCCAACCCGTGAAAGACAAATCTTATGGATACAAGAAGTGACGAAATGAAGAAGACCGCGGAAAATGTGACGGACAATCTCCAGGAAATGGGGGAAGAGGCAAAAAACCGGATGAGCGAGCTTTGGGATGTCAGCAGGGAACGGGCTGCCAATTATGCCCGCGTCACAGATGAAAAAATTCGTGAGAACCCTTATCAAACCATCGGCATTGCCTTCGGCCTGGGTTTGCTGATTGGCGTTCTCATCAATCGTCGGGGCAGCTCGAACGATTAAGTTAATTTGCTGTGCTTGCAGTTGGAGCGCAGTATTACCTGAAAGCTGGAGTGGAAGCTGGTGCAGAGAATGCGTCCAACTTCCACTCAGTTTTAAGAATTTCAACAGAAGTTATTTTTTGGCCTGCAGTTTCGCGGCCACTGCTTCCGCTTGGTGCATTACCCGCAGGAGATTTAATCCGGCGACCTTCTTGATATCTTCCTTGCTGTAGCCGCGCCGCATCAGTTCCGCCAGCAAAGCGGGATAACAACTCACGTCTTCCAACCCTTCCGGTGGCCCGTCGAAACCATCGTAGTCACCACCAATGCCAATAAAATCAATCCCCGCCACTTTACGCACATGGTCAATGTGATCCGCCACATCCTTCAAAGTGGCTCGTTGAGTCTCCGGATGAGCAGCGTCCCAAATTGTCATTTCCGCTCGCCGCCTTGCTTCGTCATTGGGATATTGTTTGTCCAGACGCGCCCATTCCTCTTTTTTCGCAACCCCATATTTGCGGCCCGTTTCAGTAACGTATTGCGGAAAAAAAGTAATCATTACGATGCCGCCATTAGTAGCCACCATTTTTAATACGTCATCAGGAACATTGCGCACGTCATCGCAAAGTGCGCGCGTGGAGGAATGGGAAAAGATAATGGGCGCCTTGGAAATCTTAAGCGCGGCGCGCATCGTGTCCGGAGAGACGTGCGAGAGATCCACGAGCATGCCAATACGATTCATCTCCTGAACCACCTGCTCGCCGAATGGGTTCAGGCCATGGTTCTTCGGTTCGTCGTTGGCGGAATCAGCCCAGGGAGTATTCTTGGTATGCGTCAGCGTCATGTAACGCGCGCCCAAGGCGTAAGTCATGCGCAACATCGCCAGTGAACTATCAATGGAATGACCGCCTTCCATGCCGATGAGTGAAGCGATTTTGCCTTTTTTGTGAATGCGTTCAATGTCATCCGCCGTCAACGCCAGCTCAAATACGTCCGGATAGCGCACCATCATTTGATGAACGACATCGATCTGCTCCAGCACCGCGCGAACGGCGATGGAACCCGACATCGTGGGCGGAATGTACACCGACCAGAATTGTCCCCCCACCCCGCCGGCGCGCAGACGCGGGATATCCGTATCCATCGGAGACTTTAACTTGCTCGTATCTGCTCGTAGATCGATGGCATTCATATCGTTCCCCTGCTTGCGATATTGCCACGGCACATCATTATGGCCGTCAACGAGCGGAACCTCGCGAAGAATTTCCTTCACCGCCGCGATTTGGGTGCTGGTAGGTTTCAAGAGTTGAGTATCAGTATCCGCTGCCACGCCTGACATGCCAGCGCCCAGCGCGATGATTAAAGATGTGACGCCGAGGATTCGGCTGCACCGTCCCGCATTCCAAACCCCGGTTCCCATTTTCATATGATTATTCTTCGCTGCTGCCCAATTTTGCCAAAACGCTGAGATCTTCCAAAGTTGTGGTGTCGCCTTTGATTTCGGCACCGGACGCGATTTGCTTGAGCAGTCGACGCATAATTTTACCGGAGCGCGTCTTCGGCAGCGCTTCCGCAAAGCGAATATCATCCGGCTTCGCCACCGGCCCAATCTCCTTGCTGACATGATTGCGAAGTTCATCGCGCAGAGCTTTATCAGCCACCACTCCGGTCTTCACGGTTACAAAGGCGACCAAGGCTTGACCCTTCAATTCATCCGGTCGGCCAACCACTGCTGCTTCTGCAACCTTATGATTGCTGACGAGTGCACTCTCCACTTCCGCCGTGCCGATGCGATGACCAGCCACGTTGAGCACATCGTCAATACGTCCAACAATCCAAAAATATCCGTCTTTGTCCTGACGGCAGCCGTCGCCGGTGAAATAACTTCCTTTGACCTCGCTCCAATAAGTTTCCTTGTAGCGTTGCATGTCGCCCCAGATGCCGCGCAACATACTCGGCCATGGTTTGCGAACGACGAGCTTGCCACCACTTCCCTTCGGCACCGCCTTGCCATTGTCATCCACGACTTCCGGCAGAATGCCGAAGAATGGCAGCGTCGCTGTGCCGGGTTTTGTCGGCGTTGCGCCGGGCAGCGGCGTGATCATGATGCCGCCGGTTTCCGTCTGCCACCAGGTATCGACGATGGGACAGCGCTTGCCGCCAATCACTTCGTGATACCACATCCAGGCTTCCGGATTGATTGGCTCGCCTACAGTGCCCAGCAGCCGCAAAGAACTTAAATTATGCTTCTTCGGCCATTCGATACCCCATTTCATAAACGCGCGGATGGCCGTGGGCGCGGTATAAAGAATGGTGACGCCGTACTTTTCAATGATACGCCAAAAGCGGTCGGGCTCCGGATGGTTCGGCGCGCCTTCATACATCAGGCTTGTCGCACCGTTCGCCAAGGGCCCATAAACGACATAACTATGGCCGGTGACCCAGCCAATATCCGCCGTGCACCAATAAACATCCGTCTCCTGCAAATCAAAGACGTATTTACTCGTCATTTTCGCGCCCAACAAATAGCCGGCCGTCGTATGCAGAATCCCCTTGGGCTTTCCTGTGGACCCGCTGGTGTAAAGAATAAAGAGCGGAGCCTCACTGTCCATCTTCGCCGCCGGACAATCCGCATCCACCTGCTCCATCTCACGGTGCCACCAAACATCACGGCCTTCCTGGATATTAATATCATTATTGGAGCGGCGCAGGACGATGACCTTTTCAATGGTTTTGGTGAGCGAATTTCCCTGTGCGTCCTTGATCGTGAGCGCGTCATCCACATTCTTCTTGAGCGGCACGACGGCTCCGCGACGGAATCCGCCATCTGATGTGATCACCAGTTTGGCCTGACAATCAAAAATGCGGTCCGCCACCGATTGCGCGCTGAATCCACCGAACACCACTGAATGAATGACTCCAATACGCGCGCAAGCCAGCATGGCAATCGCCGCCTCAGGAACCATCGGCAGATAAATAATAACGCGGTCACCTTTCTTCAGGCCATTGCGCTTGAGCACATTGGCAAAAAGGCAAACTTCACGATGCAACTGCTTGTAGGTAAGCGTCCGCACTTCACCCGTGATACCCGCGCCGGCGGGTTCGCCTTCCCAGATGATGGCAGCTTTATTGGCTGTGGGGGTATTGAGATGCCGATCCAGGCAGTTGTAGCTTACGTTGAGCTGTCCGCCGACAAACCATTTGGCGAAAGGAGCTTTCCATTGCAGCACTTTCTTCCACGGCTTGAACCAGACCAATTCATTCTTGGCCTGCTTCGCCCAGAATTTATCCGGCGACTTGATCGATTCATTATAGAGCTTGCGATATTCCGCCATGGACTTGATGTGCGCACTGGCAGAAAAGCCTTTGGGTGGAGGGAAAACGCGGTTCTCGTGTTGCAGAGACGTAATATTCGTAGATTTATCGTTTGCGAGCATAACTAGGATTCGGGGAACATTGTAGAGCGGAGCCTTTGCGCGTCAACGTTGAATAGGAATAGACTGCTTTCAAATATTCGCACGAGGAGGCGTCACGTACCACACAGAATTACCAAATCACACAGGCACACTCATTTTACGCCTATTTTGGGGAGAACACCCTATGGCACAGGAACCTATCCAGTCTAGGTTGCTCTTAGATGGAAATGCCTCAGAAGGAACATCCGAAATCGACTGAATCGCAGCCAATATAACGTCGTAGATAACAAAAATTTCGGAGCGTGTACTTCGAGAGGAAAGACATCAATGAATAATGCAGGAGTTAACTTAAGAACTGGAGCTGAGGTGGCTTGGACAAATTTCATGGCTTTCGTCCCCAACTTCCTCCTGTTTCTGGTAATACTAGTGGTCGGCTATTTTATAGCTAGGGTGGTGGCCAGGGTTTTGGATAAAGCATTGCATCGTCTGGGTTTTGATCGGTTGGTGGAGCGTGGTGGCCTTAAGCGGACTTTGGAACGAACCAAATGGACCGCCAGTGACGTCGTCAGCGCCGTTTTCTTTTGGACTGTTTTCCTGTTCGTGTTGCAAATGGCTTTCAGCGTCTTCGGTCCCAACCCAATCAGTGCGATCATCACCAACGTGATCAGTTATCTTCCAAATATTTTTGCGGCGATCATTATTGTTATCGTCGCGGCGGCTGTAGCTGCAGCCGCCAAACAAATTCTTCAAGCCACCCTCAGTGGACTTGGTTACGGCAGGTTCCTGGCAAACGCCGTATCAGCTGCAATTATGGTTATCGGCATCTTCATGGCCTTGGACCAAGTGGGGATAGCGCCCGCCATCGTCAACGGTTTGTTTTATGCCATGCTGGCCATCGTGGTCGGCACAGCGATAATTTCCCTTGGCTGTGGCGGGATAGCTCCCATGCGCGCTGAATGGGAAAGAGCCCTGGCGAAAATTCATCAGGAAGCCCCCCGGTTGAAAGCCGCGGCAGCAAATGCTCCCCAACAAGCGTCGGCTCAGGCTCAAGGTTGGAAAGAACCCGTGGCCGTGGCGACAACTGAAGAACATCACGATGAACTGCCGGAGAAGCCACGTTTTCCAACGCAACCGTGAAATTAACCTGACCATCAATCAACACCGAATCCTGCTTTCAAAGCAGGATTCTTATATCAACCCAACCCAACCAAACATATGGCTAAAGAAGACACTAACGATGAGTTAAATATTACCCGCGAGCAGATGGCGCATTTGCTTAACGAAGATCTGGCTCGCGAATATCAGGCAATCATCGCCTACACGGTTTATAGTCAGGTCATCAAAGGGGCCAAGTACATGGATATTGCCCGGGAGTTGGAAAAGCATGCGGCTGAAGAACTGGAACACGCGCTTAAAATATCCAAGCAGATTGATTATCTCGGCGGCATGCCGGGAGTCGTCCCCAAGCCGGTCAAGACTTCCGAAGATCCTGAAGAAATGCTTAAAGCAGACTTGGAGAATGAACGTGAAACGGTGGCGCAATATCGCCAGCGCATTCGGCAGGCCGAGGCCATGGGCGAGTTCGCGCTAAGCGAAACCTTGCGCGATATCATCGTTCAGGAACAGGAGCACGAGATGGATCTTTGCGATGCGTTGGGGATAGATGTGCCAGTACCCAAGCAAGCGTCCAATGGCAGATTCTCCGAAATTATTCCCGCCAAGAGGAATCGCTAAGTTAAGCGGAGATTATTTAAAAAGTCCTTCCAGGCGAAAAACGCGCTTGGAAGGACTTTTGGCTAGGCTAATTCGGTGAGCTTATTGACCTTTTGCAGTTTCAGCTGGTTGTGCCGCTTTTACTTCCGCTTTGGCTTCAGCAAGATCGTGTTGGAAAGAAGGGCTGGCCAGCAACTCGCGAACAATCGCCTGTCCCAACACCCGTCCGGCACGGACATCCGTTATAAAATGTTTGCCGATGAGCACACGGTCCCAGCCGATATTGCGACCAATCTCTAGAATGGCCTCCCGCTTATCAGGAAATAATTCTGACAGGAGCAGTGCTTGCACAGTGCCGCGAGTGGAATGCCCGCTGGGATAGCTAGCGCTTTTTTCCGGGCGCCCAAGGTTTAAGTCCTTGTCCAATTCATATGGACGTTTTCTCTTCCAATGATCTTTCGGTGTGTTGATCGCCTCGCTGATTTCTTTTTTCACCTTTTCGAATAAGGCTTCAGTCTTGGGAAATTTATCAGGCTGGAAAGACGATCCGATTGCCGTCGAAAAATTGAAAATGGAAAGCGACGCGCTTTTCATCGCGCGGGCTTCTTCAGCGGAAGTCCGCGCTTTGAAGACTGCACGAGCGGATGCCAGGTCTGCGACCGCCTCGGATGAGCCAAAAACAGGAGGTGGAGCGAGCAATGCAATTCCATCCGGACGACCGGGAGCAATGTAACGCTCTTCAGCAAACGCTGGCGTGACAATGCTTGCCAATAAAATCAGCGCCAGAAAGTAATTATAAAGACGATGGTGAAAACCCGAACTTACCAAACTAGCTTTTGAATTCATAAATTAAGAAACATTCTGCCTAAGACAGCAGGATAATAGGAAGTCTCCACCCAGGTTCCAGAATAAAGTGTTTATATACAGGATAAAAGGGTCTGCAACCTTGCGAAGTGCGCATCTTGACACTGTTCTTATAGTGGAGGGGTTAACGGTTCCTCGACCGGCGCAAAACAAACCTATGGAAGGAGTGTCGACATATGAACACACCGAAGAAGCCGTTTCCGAGTCTGGCCGAAATCGAGCGCGAAGTGATTGCCGAGAGCCGTGAATGGGGGCGAAAACGCCTGGAGGAGCGTTTGCAGGAACTCGCCAATCAACCGGGCGGGGCTTTTCCCCCTCGGGCAGCGCAAACATCGAAAACTCACCCTGCGCAGCGAACTGGGAAAAATAAGTCTAAAGGTTGATTACGGCCTGGACCGGCAGACTGGCCAGTGGCTAAGTCCCGTGCAACGGGCGTGGGGATTGGGGCCGCATCAGAAGCTCACGCCGGGGTTTGCCGAGAAGCTCTGTTTTACGGTGACCGCCACCGGTTGCTATGAGGAGGCCGCGCAGGTGGTGGGCAAATGGTCGGGTCCCATGGACGATTCCACGCTGCACAGCCTGGTGCAAAGGATGGGGGCGCAGGCCGAGGGGCAACGACAGGAGCGCTCGGCGCAGCCACCCCGGGAAAGACACAGCCCCAGCGTGCCGCCAGCGCCCTGGCGGTGCTGATGATCGACGGCTGGCAGGTGCGCCACCGGGGTGCAGGCTGGGGCCGGAAGCGGACGTCAAAACCCCGGGTGGAGTGGCATGAAATGAAGACCGGCGTGTTTTATTTGCAGGAGCAGGCGGCGCAGACCCAGGGCGGGCGTGGACTCATTGAGGACAAGGTGGTGGTCAGCGTGGTGGGTGAGCCCTTGGAGTTGGGAGAGCGTTTGCATTGGGAGGCCTTGCGGGGCGGACTGGGCCGGGCGCGCCAACAGTTGTTCCTGGGCGACGGAGCCCCGTGGATTTGGAATTTGAAGCAGGACCGCTGGGACCAGGCGGTTGGGCTGCTGGATTTTTTCCATGCCAGCCAGCATCTCTGGGAAGTGGGCCGGACGGTGGCGGGAGAGGAAGAAAGCCGGCTGGTGCCTTGGGTGGAAGAGCGTCTGCATCAACTGAGGCACGGACAGGAAAAGAAAGTGTTGTCCGAACTGGCCGGGTTGAAAAAGAAACGCGGAGCCGCCACAGAGGTGCTGGCCCGGGAGCAAAACTATTTTGCCAAGCATGCCTCCCGAATGAACTATCAGGCCATCGCACGCCGAGGCTGGCCCATCGGCT
>JAQGPC010000097.1 GCA_028293285.1 Pedosphaera sp. | reverse complement strand
TGCCAGCGTAGCCCCTTCCATCACTTCGCAACCCATCAGCCAATCCATAGCACAAGGCGCGAGCGTCAACTTCTCCGTCGTGACCAAAGGCAGCAGCACCATGAGCTATCAATGGCGTTTGAATGGCGTCAACATCTCCGGCGCTACCGGCAGCATCTGCACCAGGAACAATGTGCAACCCGCTGACGTTGGCAATTATTCTGTCGTTGTCACCAATCCGTTCGGCTCAGTCACTAGCGCCAACGCGGCTCTCTCCCTCAGTTCCGGATTAATTTTTGCCGAGGATTTTGAATCCGGTAATATGAACAATTGGAGTCTGGTTGCTGGAGCCACCGCGCTGACGATTTCTTCCAGTATAAATCACACTGCACCCGGGTCGAAGAGCGCCTATCTCAACACCACACAGGGCAAGATGTATCACAACGTTTCTCCGATAGTTGGCGGACGCAGCAAGACCACGTTCTGGATTTATGACAGCACGCTCAATCGCGCCTGGGGTGAAGCGCGCTCCTACTCAGGCGGCTCGTTTAACAGTGGCAGCCTGCAACAGCTTTACGCCATTGGCGAATTTAATTCTGTTACCCTGCCCGGCGATGTTTACGATGCAACAAAGTATCAAGGTCGCGTCGTAACCGGCGCAAATGCTGGCTGGTTCAACTTGAATGCCCCCGGTGCGCCCAACCGCTCCCCCGGTTGGCATAAGTTCGAAATTGAAGTCCTGACCGGTGGCACCACCATTAACTTCTACGTGGACGGCGCGTTGGGTCGCCAGATTGCCGGTGCAACCGCTTTCCCAATTGATGATCTCACGATCGGTTCTCTCGGCACCGCCAGCACTACTGGCGATTCCTGGTTCGATGACATTAAGATCGAATACTACGACCTGCCCGCCATCACAACCCAACCGCAAAGCCAGACCGTCAATATCGGAGCGAATGTCACCTTCACCGTCGCTGCTTCCGGCACTGTCAGCAGTTATCAATGGCTCAAAAACGGCGTCAGCATTTCCGGCGCGACCGCTGCCAGCCTTGTGCTCAACAATGTGCAAACCACCGACGCAGCTTCGTATTCGGCTACTGTGCGTAACAGTGTCGGCTCCGTGACCAGCACTGCCGCAACCCTCACCGTCAACAGCACCGCCACTCCGCCTGCCATCACCACGCAACCCGCAAGCCAATCGGTCGTGGCCGGAAATGCCGTGACCTTCAGCGTCACTGCCACCGGCACCGCTCCACTCACGTATCAATGGCGCTTCAATGCCGTGAACATCTCTGGTGCCACCGCGAGCAGTTATACGAAAAGCAATGTGCAAGCTGCCGATGCTGGAAATTATTCCGTCGTCGTGAACAATACCGCTGGCAGCGTGACCAGTGCCAACGCCGCGCTCACAGTAAATATCCCGGCTTCCATCACCACGCAACCAATCAGTCGCGCGGTGGATCAAGGCCAAAGCACAACCTTCACTGTCACTGCGAGTGGCACTGCCCCACTTAGCTATCAATGGCGTTTCAACGCCGTGAACATTTCTGGCGCAACCACCAGCAGCTTCACGAAATCAAACTGCCAGGGTTCCGACGCGGGCAATTATTCGGTTGTCGTCTCAAATCCCTACGGTTCTGCGACCAGTGCAAACGCCGCGCTTACAGTGAACCTGCCGCCTTCCATCACCACGCAACCGCAAAGCCAGACCGTCGCGCCCGGCGCAAATGCCACCTTCACCGTCGCCGCCACCGGGGCCTCCCCGCTCAATTATCAATGGCAATTGAATCAGGTGAACATCGCTGGCGCAACGACCACCAGCTACACGCGAGTCAACGTGCAATCCGCCGATGTCGGCCATTACTCCGTCGGCGTTTTCAATTATCTCGGAACCAACTTCAGTGCCGACGCGACACTCGCGCTGAACAGCGTCCCGGTCTTCACCGAAACTTTTGAATCGGGTAACCTGAACAATTGGTTGCCCGTTGGAACCAGTCCGCTGGCAATTTCCACGCTGCAAAACCACACCACGCCTGGAACACAGAGCGCCTACCTGAACAGCACGCTCAACAAAATGTACCACAACATTGGTCAGGAAATCGAAGGCCACTCCCGGACCACTTTCTGGATTTACGACAGCACGCAAACCCGCACGATGGGCGAAGTGCGTTGTTACTCCGGCGCTGGCTATACCAACGGCACGTTGCAACAAGTTTTTGCCATCGGGCGTTATCACATCGCCTTCGGCACCGGCACCGGCTCATTGGCGACCGAGGTGTTGAACACCAACTTCTATCAAGGCCGGGTAGTGACCGGCACGAACACCGGCTATTTCAACTTGAGCAACACCGGAGCACCCGCGCGCTCGGTCGGTTGGCACAAATTTGAAATTGAACGCCTCGCTGACGGCACCACCATCAACTTCTACGTTGATGGCATTCTCGGTCGGCAAATTCCTTTGGCGACCTACGCCTCGTTCGATTCCATCACCATCGGTTCCGTCGCCGCGGGCACCACTGCGGGCGATTCTTGGTTCGATGACATCAAAGTCGAGTACCTCGACCTCCCCGTCATCACGGCCCAACCGCAAAGTCAAACCGTAGCCACCGGCTCAACCGTCACCTTCACCGTTGTCGCCACCGGCAACGTGACCAGTTACCAATGGCAGGTCAACGGCGTGAACATCTCCGGCGCAATCAGTTCAACGCTGACCTTGACCAACGTCCAGCCCGCCATCTCCGGCAGCTATACCGTAATCGTCATAAACGGTGCCGGCCCAGTGACCAGTGCTGCAGCGACGCTGACCGTCCAATAATCCATCGCTTCATCCAAAAGGGCGGAAGATTTCGATCTTCCGCCCTTACTGCGCCGTCCTCCCATTAGCCGTTTCATTAACACCGCGGCTTCAGCCCGGTGCTGCACAGGCAAACAAATTCCCCAACTGTTTTTAACAGTTTTCAAAACATTTAAGGGTCATTGACGCAACCTCCAACCACGCTGAAATTAATAATAGAGAAGCTGAATATTCAGCTCCGTAAAAATGGAGGAGGCAAAAATGAAACGTGAAACAACACTTAATACTCAATCGTCAAAACTCGTCCTTCCCAATGGCAAACACGACCACATTCAAGGCTCACTTGATGCGCCCTTGAAACTGGTGGAATACGGCGATTTCGAATGTCCTTATTGCGGCGAAGCTTATCAAAGCCTCAACGTGGTCAAGGATCAACTCGGAGATCAATTATGCTTTGCCTTTCGTAATTTCCCGCTGGCAGAGGTGCATCCATATGCTGAACGTGCCGCTGAAGCGGCCGAAGCCGCCGGTGCGCAAGGCCGCTTTTGGGAAATGCACGATCTCCTTTTTGAAAACCAGGATGCCCTCGAAGACGACGACCTTGTTGACTACGCGCGCACCATCGGTCTCGATGTCTCGCGCTTCGTCCGCGAACTCGAAGCTGGCACGCATCTTCCGCGCGTGCGGGAGGATTTTATCAGCGGCGTCCGAAGCGGCGTCGGTGGCACACCCACATTCTTTATCAATGGTCACCGCCATGAAGGTGAATACGATCCCGATACGCTAATCGGTGCCCTCACTGAAACTGCGACGGCTCATTAATCTTTGCCCTCGCACTCGGTCTGTAAAAATTAACTCTGCCGTCCCGTCCAGCATCTCTGGACGCCGCGCCAAGGTAAGTTAAGTTGTTTTGCACATGAACGAATCTCGTCCCATTCCATTTTCCGTTCTCGACCTCGCCCCCATACTTCATGGCGGCACGGCGGCCCAAGCTTTTGGCAATACACTGGATCTCGCGCGTCACGCCGAACAATGGAGTTATCGTCGCTATTGGCTCGCCGAGCATCACAACATGACCGGCATCGCGAGTGCCGCAACCGCCGTCGTCATTGGCTACGTGGCCGGTGGCACTTCAACGATTCGTGTCGGGGCCGGCGGTATCATGTTGCCGAACCACTCGCCGCTCGTCATCGCCGAGCAATTCGGCACCCTCGAATCTCTCTACCCCGGCCGCATCGACCTCGCCCTCGGACGCGCACCCGGCACCGATCAACGCACCGCCCGCGCTTTGCGCCGAAGCCGCATGGACACCGCCGATACATTCCCGCAGGACGTCGTCGAGTTGCTCTCCTACTTCCAACCTGTCGTTCCCGGCCAGGCCGTGCGCGCCGTCCCCGGCGCTGGCCTCAACGTTCCCGTCTGGCTGCTCGGCTCAAGTCTTTTCAGCGCACAACTCGCAGCCCTGCTCGGTCTGCCCTACGCCTTCGCCAGCCACTTTGCGCCCACTCACCTCCACACCGCGCTTGACATCTATCGCCGCGAATTCAAGCCCTCCCAATGGTTGGAACGCCCCTACGCCATGGCCTGTCTCAATGTTTTCGCCGCCGATACCGACGCGGAAGCGCGCCGTCTGTTCACCTCGTTGCAACAAGCCTTTGTAAACCTGCAACGCGGTCAACCCGGCCCCCTCAATCCGCCCATCGACACCATGGAAGGCCACTGGTCTGAACGCGAACAAGCCGGTGTTGAGCATTCCTTGCGCGAAGCCATCGTCGGCTCCCGCGACACCGTCCAACGCGGCCTCGAAGCCTTCATCAACCGCACCAACATCGACGAGTTGATGATCACCGCCCAAATCTACGACCACACCCAACGCCTCCACTCCTTCGAAATCGTCGCCGAAATCCGCGACACTTTAGCCAATCATAAAACCCCAGCACTCTCCGCTTCGCGCTAGCTCACACTTGTTACTCATATTAGATTCGTATTAGGCGTTGGCATTTCATAGGAGCGCGGTCCCGCATGCGGAATCGCTTCATCGCAATCACCCATCCGCCTTCCGAATTAACGACGGACCACTGACTGCCTCCAATAACCTTCCGCTCTCCCCCGGCCAACGTGGAATCAAAGCAAAAGCTTCTGATTGCCATTAAACAATGAAATCGGCACGTTCACTTATGCGCTTTTCATGAAACAAGCCATTGAAAAACTATTTGTCACTGCAAACAACTTCGACCTCGTGGATGGTCTGTTCTCGGTCATTGCAGACAAAGAGAAGGCCACTGGCTTAAGTTCATTATCCGCACCGCAACGCACAATTCTTACCCTCTGGCACACCCATGGAATTATCGGCAATGGTTCATTTGAATACTTCTTTGAATGCGGCCTTGACGCTGAACAAACCGCTCAGGCATTGGAGATCATCGGTTTTAATCAAGCAGCCACTTATCTACGCCTTGCAGTCGATCTTTTTCCTGATTCCCAACCGAATGAAGACTACGATATGCGCCAAGGGCAATTGGAAGCAATAAACAAGGAATTTCCTACAGCTATAAATGACTTAAGCACAAAATACTGGGCTGAAACAGAGCCACTCATTGAAACTCGTCTTGCAGATTTCGCTCGCAGCCACCGAGATGCCTTTGATGACCTTTAGCCTTCACCGATCTAATGCCATTTTGGCGAAAATTATATTTCACTTCATCCCCATCATCAAATCATCCACCGCCTTGCCCAAGTCCACCAGATATTCATCCCCCTTCGGATGCTTCGTCATTGTCGCGACAACATAATGCCGGCCCGGTCCGGTGACATCTGCCGTATCGTGATACCAATCTTCCCACGTCCCCCATTTACGAATAATCTGCACATCGCGTCCCTTTAATGCCCTCACAAACTTGATGTCATCGTGCGGAATATCCGGTGATGCAAAAATCTCCCGCATCGTCTTTGACGCTTCTGGCGACACCAACTTCCCCTGCTCCAACATCAGGTAAAAGCGCAGTAACTGCCGCACCGTCGCCGCATGCGAATTGTTCCCGATGGGATCGCCGTAGCGCTCCGTCCCCTTGCCGTAATGTTTTCCCACCCAAATCCCGCCGCCATGGTTTGTATCGTATAAATGATAGGAATTAATCACCTGCTGGATTTCCTTCAACCCCATCTCCCGCGAATACTTCGCCGCCATCTCATTGCTGGAAATCTTCGCCATCAATCCCAGTTCATGCCGCGTCTGCGCATCCAGGTTCGTTGCTGCCGCCGGATGCAGTTGGAAATACGCCAGTAAAATCCCGATCTTCGCCACACTCGCCGCATAGTCACCCCGGTCTGGACGCACCAGTGCCACTTGCAACCGCTGCAAATCCAAAATCCCCACCGCCGTCTGCTCCGTAGTCATCCCATACTTGGCGCGCAACCCGACATCAATCGCCTCCAACTTCGCCTGCAATTCCGGATTCGCGGGCGTGTCATAGCCTAGGGAATAATTCTCCAGCGAACAAGTCTGTTTGGGGCTGGCCGACGTGCAGCCATTCAGCCAAAACGTCATCACCACCAGAAAAAAAATGTATGTTAAGCGCTCCCGATTCCCTTGTCTCATAGATAAAGAGAATTACCAACAATCTTGAAACTTGGCAATCACACGTGGCACGGATTTTCAATCCCTGTATCGCCAGTTTTTAATCGGCGCGGTGCGAAACGCATGAGGGCGCTCGCATGCCGCCCCTCCCTCCTTAATACCTACCGAACCTCATCCTTCAAAAATTTCACCCGCCCCGTTTGCAAATCATAAATCGCTCCCACCAAATCCACTTTTCCATGTTCGATCAATTCCTTGATGATCGGGCTCTGTTCCCGCATCACCTGCATGCTTTGCCGCACATTCGCTTCCACAACTTTATCCACGAACACAGCATTCTTCGACGAGCGCGCTTCACCCGTTTGTGATTCCACCTTGGCAATTGCCGGCTCGATCCGCGCCAGCAACTCCGTGAAATGGCCGAGCTTCACCTGATCGCAAGCTTCCTTTACCGCACCGCAGCTCGTATGCCCCACGACCACAATCAACTTTGCGCCCCCGGCTTCCGTGGCAAATTCCAAACCGCCCAGCACATCATTATCAACCACATTCCCGGCAATTCGCGTATCGAAAATATCACCGATTCCCTGGTCAAAGATAAGCTCCGCCGCTGAACGTGAGTCAATGCAACCCAGCACGACCGCAAATGGGAATTGACCACCGCTGGTCTTTTGCACCTGCATTGGCCAATCCCGCTGAACTCCGCGCCCGGCCACGAACCGTTCGTTCCCATCCTTCAGCAACGCCAGCGCCTGTGCCGGAGTCACCGCCGCCTGCATTTCCCGCGTTTGCGTCACGTAACCGGCTTCAGCTTTCGATGCATTCGGCCCCGTGGCGCAACCGCCCAGGACAATACACGACGAAATAATAAAAGGGATCGCAATTTTCATAAGCTCACATTTCCTTTGTTTTATGCTCAAGCACAAACCTGCTGGCCGCCGGCGGTAAGTTCGTAGGCTTAGCATGCTAAACCAGCCTCCAATATCAAGCCTCAATTACCGAATTGAATCAGCTATTAATAACACTTCGTCGCTCGAATAAGTTTGAGGACCGCCGATTCCGCAGCCCGTGCTCAACGTGCCACTCTCTATTGCATTGCCTTGTAAAGAGTCGAAGTGTCAAAATGGGAATGTAACCAGTCAGTCCCGCGAAAACATCTGGAGCACAGCTTCAGCCCGTCTTGGAATTGAAATCGACCCCACGCACATGGAGTCCCTGGCGGGATGACCCCATTCCAGACCGGAGAGCAATCCAAACCGGATTCAAGAAAACCCCAGTTGAACCGCCCTGAGAGCAATCTAACTTTCTTGGAAGGATGTCGTCCCAACAGGGTAAACCTTTAACGAATACTCAAGGAGAACTGATTATGGCTCAAAAAAAATTACAAGGACTGCGCGTCGCCGTCATTGCGGCTGATGGATTTGAACAGGTGGAAGTCACTTCGCCGATAAGTGCATTGCAAAAGAACGGCGCCGAGGTGGAAGTAATTTCATTGCGTCCCGGAAACATCAAAGGCATGAACCTGCTTTGGCCCGGCAAAAAGATTCACGTGAACCGCACCATATTCACGGCCGACCCGGATGATTACGATGCCCTCCATATTCCCGGCGGTTTTATCAACCCTGACTTTCTCCGCCAAAGCGAGCGCATCCTCAACTTTGTCCGTGAATTTGATCGCTCTGGAAAACCAATTTCTGTCATCTGTCATGGCCCGTGGGTGCTCGTCTCGGCTGGCCTGGTAAAAGATCGCACCCTCACCTCCTGGCCCGGCATCAAGGACGATGTGAAAAACGCCGGCGGAATCTGGAAAGACCAGGCGGTCGTGCGCGATGGCAACTGGGTTTCCAGCAAGGGACCGCAAGATCTTCCCTTGTTTAATCGGGCCATGGTCTCGCATTTCGCCGAACACAGCAAAGCGGCGCATCCCGTCCACGCACACAATGGCGGTAACGGTAGCATTTTGCCCACGCTTGGCTGGTTCGCTGCCGGTGCGGCTGTTGCCGCCGCCATCTACGGAGGCACCCGCGCCGCTTCATCGAGACGAACAGAAGAGGAAGAGCCCATGGTCACTCCTGAAATTTGACTCCACTGCTTTGCATTGAAATTGTTCCGCCCTTGCTCATAATGCGCGCATCACTATGCGCGCATTAATTTTGACCAGCCTGCTGATCGCCACTCTCGCCTCCCGCCTTCACGCTGCCGACGACTACGTTCCCGGCCCCGATTCCAAGCCACAAGACGGCGTGCCCCACGGCGAGGTCACCAAATATACTTTCGACAAAAGCAAAATTTTTCCCGGCACCACGCGCGATTACTGGCTCTATGTCCCCAAGCAATACGATCCCGCCAAGCCCGCCTGCCTCATGGTGTTCCAGGACGGCATTCAATACAAAGCGCCCGACGTCTTCGACAACCTGATTAACAAAAAGGAAATGCCCGTCACCATCGGCGTCTTCATCATGCACGGTCGCGTCGTGGCCCCATCCACCAATGCCCTCGACCGTTTCAATCGCAGTTATGAATATGATGGTGTCGGCCCCAATTACGTCCGCTTCCTGCTCGAAGAACTTCTCCCTGAAGTTTACAAAAAATATCACATCAGCACCAATGGCAACGACCATGCCATCGCCGGTGCCAGCTCCGGTGCCATCTGCGCCTTCACCGCTGCGTGGGAACGGCCCGATCAATTCACCCGCGTCTTCAGTTCGGTCGGCACTTATGTTGGACTGCGCGGCGGCAATGAATATCCCACGTTGATTCGCAAAACCGAACCCAAGCCCATCCGCATTTTTCTCCAGGACGGTTCCAACGACCTAAATATCTACGCTGGCAATTGGTTCCTCGCCAATCAGGAGATGCTCTCCGCTTTTGAATTTTCCGGTTACGAAGTCAATCACGCGTGGGGCGATGGCGGCCATAATGGCAAGCATGCCACCGCCGTTTTCCCTGATGCCCTGCGCTGGCTATGGAAAAATTATCCCGCTCCCGTCACTGCCGGCAAAGATTCCAAACAACTCATCAACGACGTTCTGGTTCCCGGCGAGAATTGGCAAGTCGTCAGTTCCGGCCATAAATTCACCGAAGGCCCCGCCGCTAATGCCAAGGGCGAAGTTTTCTTCACCGACATTCCCAATCATTGCATTCACAAAATTGGCTTGGATGGGAAAGTCTCCGTCTTCGCGGAAAACAGCCCCGGCGTCAACGGACTCATGTTTGGCCCGAACGGTAAACTTTACGCCTGCCAGAGTGGCAAGAGCCGCATCGTTTCCTATGATGCCGATGGCAAAGAAACCGTCATCGCCGAAGACGCGCCGTCCAACGATCTCGCCATTAATCAAAAAGGCGAAATCTATTTCAGCGATCCCGGACATCGCCGGATTTGGTTTATCAACGCGCAAGGAGATAAGCGAATCGTTGATGAAGGGATCGATCTCCCCAACGGCATTCGCTTCACTCCCGATCAAAGTCTCCTGCTCGTCGCCGATACTCGCGGACAATTTATTTACTCCTTCCAAGTTCAGCTGGACGGTTCGCTCGAACACAAGCAACCTTACTTCCATCTCCACGTCGTGGATGGCAGCATGCAAAGCGATGCCGATGGCATGACCGTCGATACCCAGGGCCGGTTATATGTCGCCTCCGGCATGGGCATCCAGGTTTGCGATCAGGCTGGTCGCGTCAACAGCATCATCTCCAAACCGCAGCGCGATTGGGTTTCCAACGTCACTTTCGGCGGCCCGAACTTGGACGAACTCTACGTCACCTGCGGCGATAAAGTTTTCAAACGCAAAACCAAAGCCAAAGGCGTCCTCACGTGTCAACCACCCATCAAGCCGCCCGCTCCGCGCCTTTAATCCTAATCTTAACCTCTGCGCATAGCTGTTTGCATTACGCATAAACGAGCAAATAAATTATCTTCGGGCAAATACCTGATATCTCTCAGATAGCGTCCCCATGCAGTAGCTGCGCCAGTCCTTTTCTCTCGAATGAGTTTGGAATGTGATGAGTTGCCATCGTTAAGACTTTTTTGCTTGTAAAATTGACCTTCAAAATTCACACTCCGACTATTCCCATGCAACGGTCAGCCAGCCATTCTAAACAGAAAGGTGACTTCAAAGCCTTCCTCTTTTGTGTCGGTATTGGCGCTCTCCTCATGCTGGGAGTTGGGGCGGTCTTCTATTTCATGAACCAAAGACCCGATTTATTGCCGGAAGCCAAGCCCGGCAATCCTGTCGAAAACAAGTCCTCCTTTCACTAAATCGCAAGCCCTCTACGCCAAAAAAAGTTGGGGAATCAAGGCAAATGATTGAACACTTGGCTCCGGCGCTGCTCTAAACCTCAAACATTATGGCACTTTATAATTTATGCGGATGCTGCGGACATCGACTTTCTGACACCCTCAAGCAGTGCAGGCTTTGCGGTTCAACCAGCGATACCAATCGTAGTAAAAAGATTTTAAGCAGTGTCTTCTTCTTCTTTGCGGTGCTATTAATCTTCTTTGTTTCGCGGATTTTATAATTCCGTGCCTCTGAGGCAGGGATTCCGGCTCAATTTGCAAAACCGCCCCAGGCACATTACCAGCAGCGTATAAATTATAATTCCGATGATCACCAACATGCCTGTAATCTGGCGCGGCAGTGTTTCAATTGGATGAAATACCAGTGACATCCAGGTGACAAATCAACTCACCTGTGCCACTGCTCCCACGAATGTTTGATACGTCGGGCCAGCACGCCTGGCTTTTCCGCGTAGAGTTTTCGCCCCAGCCTGAAAGCTGCCTCTTGCAAATGCTTGCGCCTGATTGCAATCGCCCCGGAGAGTAATTTTAATTCTGCCTCATTCAAATGGGCGCTTTGGGCCGCTTCTTCCAGCATCACCAGATCATGGTCTTCTCCCAGCTTTTCGCTTAGTTTTTCCAATTGGCTCGCAATGCGCTCCAGTTTTTTTGACCAAAGTGGTTCGAGCAGCCGCAATTGATACCACAAATCCTTCACCCGCTTGCGCCAATCATGCAGGTTTTCCTTGCTGCGCACCAACTCCGCCGCATGCAGCCCTTCTTGCCCTTTCTCACAGCTCTTTTTAATACCGCAGCATAAATCGGCCGGCTTTATCCCTTGCAGCGGCCACTCGCCGGTCCGACGCCGCGCGGTTTTCAGGTTCTTTTCCAAATTCGTTTTCCATTTCAAACCATGATGACTGTTCTCCTCGTATCGCTTCCGCACTTCTTTCTGCACCTTCTCCAATGCTACCTTCATGGATTTTTCACGATGCGTCGCTTTAAATTCATCCACTGTTTTTAGCAAAACCTCCGCATCACGTTGCGTGGAGAGTGCCCGCGCAATCTGCCGAAAACGACCATTCTCCTGTTGGTAAACTCTTTTGCCTAATCGATCGCGAATCAACCGCGGCACGGCGCGAATCTTTTTCAAATCCTTGCGCACCCCATGAACCGATTCACCATCCGAACCTGGTTCGTCGAGTTGTTTGATCGCCGAATCAATCCGATCTCGAACGATGCGGCAAATCCCTCGCGCCATCTTTTCATCCGCTTTGAATTGATAACTCATGAATTTTTTATAGCTGATTTCCTAGCCCCACTGACTCACTCACGCTTATAAAATAATCCTGAATTTGCTTAAGTCATCTATGTCCCGATTCGATCATGGTAACCCGCTGAGACTGAATCTCTCAGCCGTTCAAATAGTTGAGGCTAAACAAGAGAAAGGAGATGGGACCCAACCGGTGCCTTGGAAGTCACCGGCAGACGAACCATTCTGATTAATCGTCTTTGCGTTAACCGCTCGACGGATCACAGGTAACTGGTACAAATGAATCCGCTTACGGTATCAACCTCGCTCGATAAAAGCGCAGGCTGCTATTCGTCGAAGAACCGTCATTGAATTGGTAAGTCCCGTTGCTGTTCGCAAAATTGGTGATCTCAATCCAATCCACCAAATTACTGGAACCATCCAGTGCATAGTGGCTTCCCAATTCTCCGCTAAGGGAGAGATTGATTGTTCCGTCCGGTAATTCATTAATGGACTGGAACTGTGCCGGTTGGGTCGCTTGCGTCACTGTCAGCAGCGCATTCGTACTGAACACCCAGCTGACCATATTACTGACCACCACCGAGTAATTCCCCGCATCATTGGTCTGCACGCCCGTTCGCGTATAACTGCTGGATGTTGCCCCGCCGATGGGAGCGCCATTGAACGACCATTGATAAGTAAACGGCGCGGTGCCGGAAACGCCTACGGTGAAATTCGCATTCGCGCCCACAGCCACGCTTTGGCTCTGCGGTTGCGTGGTAATAGTCGGCGGCACATTCACCGTCACTGTAGCCACGGCACTTGTCACCGAACCATAATTATTCGTCACCACCACCCAGTACATGTCGGCTTGATCCGACTGAATACTGTGAATTACAAAATTACCGGTTGTTGCGCCTGCAATATTAGTCCCCGATCTTTGCCATTGATAAGCCAGCGTTGGTGAACCAGTGGCCAGCGCTTGCAAAACTACATTCGCCCCCTGGTTGGCGTTCTTGCTGACTGGCTGGGTCGTAATGGTCGGCGGAAGATTCACAGTCAGCACCGCATTCGAACTGGTCACCGCACCTGAAGGATTCGATACCACTACGGAATAGGTTCCTGCATCAGAAGCTTGCGCGCTGCTTAAAATATAATTTGTCCCGGTTGCTCCGTTGATATTAGTCCCATTCAATTGCCACTGGTAACTCAGTGGGTTATCTCCCGTGGCAGCCACGCTAAAGCTTGTGCTGTTTCCCTGGATCACCGTTTGATTTTGTGGCTGCGCGCTGATGGCAGGCAAAACCGCCGGCACCAACACACGAACATTGTCGAAAATGATATAATTTTCCTGGGGCGGACTTGCGATGGACGAATAAACATCCATGTAACCAATCATAACATTGCCGCTCGTATACGAACTGGTATTTGTGCGTTGTGCGACCACAGTTCCATTCAACCGCCAGGTAATCACACCGTTAATCTGGCTTACTTCACCCTGCACCCAGTGTTTTCCCGGTACACCGGTTGTCTCATATGTCGGAGACGGAAAGAGGGATTGAAAGAATGGATCAGATACGTTGTCCGTAAGCGCGCCATTTGCTTTTAACCCGCTTGCCGCAACTGACAACTGGGTCGGAACTCCACCAGTCCCCAGATACGCACGATAATCCGATCCACCTGAACCGCCCTCTCCATCAACGGCAAACCAGATGCCGTCACTCGCGCTCGCATTGTTGGTGGCCCAATTGACTCGCGTCCCCGCAAAGTTTAGTCCAAACGTGCCGTACTCAGTGGAACCGCTGCCGCCTCCGGCGCCGCCGTTGTAATTAATCCACATATCAAATCGCAGCGCATAATTACCGCTGAAACTCTGGCTCTTCGGATAGAGACTGACTCCCGAAGCCGCTCCCGTCGCGTCCTTGTTTACTGTAAGTTTCAATCCATGCTTGACCCCGTTTGTCGTGCTGGGAGCGACCGGGATGGTTTGGGCAACACCATTATTCGTATAAATGCTCGCGGTATAATCGAATGCCCACGTGGCCGTATAATCCGAAACATTATTTTGGGAGCCTTGGAACAAGTTCCAGTTGACCGAAGTGTCGCTGTCAAGATTGTCCAAATAAACAGTTCGCCAAACTGAGGTTGAGTTGACCACGATTGTGGCAACACTGCTGGTAATCGCACCCAGGCTGTTCGTAATTATTACAGAATACAACCCCGAGCTGGTCGGTTGGATGTTATTCATCGTATATGTGTTTAAGGTTCCTGCAGAAATATTGGTCCCGCTTCTGAGCCATTGATAACGCAGTGGGATATTGCCGGAAACGCCCACAGTTATAATCAGATTGTTGCCTTGGTCCACGGATCGATTGGATGGTTGCGTGGAAATAGTTGGCGCGGAACTGCCAATCACAATCGCCGCCACCGCCGAATCCATGTCCGCCGTGCGCTCCTGCGCGTCCCAAAAACTGATTCCGTGATAACCGCCAGTGGTCGCGGGACTGGCGTCATTGATGATGCCATTGGCGAACGTCGTGATTTCTGCTCCGGTCACCGGCGCATAGGATTGACCCAATGGCACAATCGGCTTGATGGCATTTCGGTTTGTCCCCGTAAGACCGTTCTGCCACGTCTTCCATTTACTGTCCATGTTCACCACCATCGTCGCTGGACTGATACCGATTGCTCCCCAATAATCCTGCGGCATGACCGCATCGCAATAAACGCCAAAGGTCACGTACGGAAACCCGGCATGAGATTGGATGTAGGGAAACGGCGCATGTGCGAGAAATTTGTCTGGATAGGCAGCGCGGATGGCCTGACAGAATTGCGCCGCTGCCGCGCTGTTGTTAGCCAGGACTTCATATTCACCCTCGGCATCAATGATAAATCCATCGGCTCCCAGGTTGAGACAGTTGATCGCTACATTGGCCTCACCCGTTGGATTGCTCCCATATACATAAGCCCATCCGAAGATCTTCAGGCCGGCGGCGTGTGCGCGATTAACCAGGTCGGCGGTAAACTGGCTCCAGATGCCCGTGCCATCACCACACTTTACCGTGATCCATTTCATCCCCTTCCCGACTTCATAATCAATGATTCCTTGAACCGAAGAAACTCCAAGATGCGTCTGGGTTGTCGGTATCTGCCAGATCCAATCGCCCTTTCCCAGGTTATTCGGATCGACTCCATTGGCCAGCGATTCCGTGGGCGCTTGGGGATTGAGTTGCTGCGCAGGCATAAGGCGGGACGGAGCTGGCACCACATCCACGGTTTCCCCGGAATGGTCCGAGGTATTTATCCCCGGCGGCGGAGCTTGACCGCCGTGGGTGCGACGGTAATACATGTCCGCATCCGGCGCTGATTGCGCGGCCAGTTGCAAACAAAATAAGAGCGGCAAGAGTAGATAAAATAGAGGGCGAAAAATCCTTCGAGATGATTTAGCTGCCTTTGTACTGTAGCCAATCGCCGGGTGTGTCAGGGAATACATACTTCTGGCCTGTAACATCCTTGTTTATTAATTGGATTTCAAGCTTAAGCGCGCCTTGCCAGATTAATTTTTATTAAGCTGACAATGGTCTTGAGAGGGGCGAAAAGTCCGTTTGTTCCCATGTTTTTCTCACTTGTAGTCAAAATATCACTGGCGAATCACCCAAGAATACTGCACTTTCCAGCCGAGACGATTTTTTGGTATGTTTTGGTTTAAACAAAATAAAGAACCCGAGCGCTTTTACCTTCTCCCAGGTATGGGCGGCAGAGCCTTGCGACGCAAACGCAAGGTCTTTCTGATTTGGTCAATTGTTGCCGGCCTCATCACCGCTGCCATCGTAGCTACCGGGCTTTATTTCGCGCACCTTCAGTAGCAGGTTCCAAATAATTTGCCTTGGATAAAGAAGCCCCGCTTAGGTACGTCCACCGTGTTTTTTAAATAAAGCCACTACTCCGCATAGGAGCACACACAGGCCCACCGCAATTCCTATTTCTTTGGGATTAGGTGAAAAAATCAGGATAAATTCCTTCCCCTTCACCAGTGCCGCAAAGCTCGAAACGCAAAACGGCATCAGAAACAATCGGAATGTTTGCCAATGTCCAAGTTTGACCGCACCCACGCCGGAAGCCGTGGTGCTGATGTATAAAGCAATTCCAATGATGAGGCTCAATCCCAATGACGTCAGCCACAGCCGTGGACTTGCATCAAAATAGCGAACCAGCACCACGAGATACCAGATAAGGTAACACCAGAGAATCAGTCTTCCCTTGGAGAGATTGGCCAGATAACGAATCAGCATAAGTTCCGCTCGAAGAGTAGCGACAATGGCAATTTGACTCCACCCAATTTAAGTAAGACCGCCTTCAGATCAGCCGCTTCCATCACTCTCTGCAACTTAATCACCAGACGATGGCTCGATAGATGCTTCCAACGGCATTGCCTCGCAGTGTGGGAGGAGACGTTCAACACGGAAAATAAACATGGATATTATAGTTAAATGCCCTTGTGGCTCGGATTATACTGTTCAGGAAGAACCGGTAAATGGCCGGTTGCGCTTTCCCATCGCCTGTCCAAATTGTGGAACCGACGGCACAAGCTTGGGCAACGAATACCTCCGCAAACTCGCCAGTGGCGAACTGGAGCGGGAGCGACAACAGGCCAATGTCTGGTGGCGGCGGCTCTTGGGGCGTGGCCAGAAGGACGCTGAAGCACCAGAGTCTTCCGGGCCTACTAAGACACGATTTAGTCTTGGTGTTCTAACTGCCTGCATAACCGCTTTTGCCAGCATGATGCTCTGGTATTTTATCACTGAGCAGCTTGGCGTTGGCTTCATCATCTTGGGAAAGGTCATCGGTTCGGTGATGGCCTTGGGCATTGGCTGGGCAATCGGTTTCGGGACAAAACGGGCGGCCAATTCGGGCAGCTTCGGTCTGGCCGGGATGGCCGCGCTCTGCGCTTTCATCACCATAATTGGCGGACAATTCCTGGTGCTTCACAAGCAGGTAAACCACGCCCTGAACCGGAGGATTTCTGCCTCCTACGACGAAATGGTGGATTATGCCAGGGAGGCTGAAAAAGCTGAAACCGATGAAGATATACAAGTCTTACTCGAGGACCACGGCTTCAACCCGCATGATATTGTGCCGGGTGAAACTGTGGTACTTTGCCGAAAGCGCCAACAGGACAAATTGGGCTTCATGTTCGGCAGTCTCACAACATCGGGATCGTTGCCAACATTGAAGGAATTGTATCATAAGAAACCCAAACCGGACGAAATCACAGATGAGGACATTGCCTTGTTTCGCAAACGAGAATTACCAGAGTTGAAAATCTTTTTGAAAGGGAAACCATCACGGGAGGAATTCTCGCAGTCGCTGGGAGCAACGGTCCGTCAAAATCTCTCCATGAGTAAAATGATTGCCCAAAGCTGGGCTCCGCACATGTTTCTCTGGCTCGTCATTTGTGTCGCCACGGCTTACAAAGTCGCTTACGACCAGTGGGAAACAGAGAGCGTTTAACCGCCTGTCAATTTTTGGAAAGACTTCAAACGCCTTTGCTTCACGCAAACAAGCTCGTAGTCCGCAGATGCACCGCGTCAATCAACCCTTGGTCCGTCAGCTTTAACTCAGGAATGGGCGAAAGACTCAGGAAGGAAAGTGTCATGAACGGCGCATCCAAATCACAACCCATCGCCGCTGCCGCCGCATTCAAATCCGCAATGCGTTTAATCACTTCGTCCAATGGCCTGTCTGAAACCAGCCCCGCAATCGGCAACCCCAGTGCCGCCTTCACTTTGCCATCCGCCACCGCCACTTGCCCCCCCTTCAAGTTCTCCAATTCCTGGATCACTTTGATGATGTCTGCGTCATTGGTGCCTACAACCACCACGTTATGTGCATCATGCGCCACCGTGGACCCAAACGCACCCCGCTTCAATTTAAAGCCGCGCACAAATCCCACGCCGACATTGCCCGTCGCGCGATGCCGTTCCACCACCACTAATTTCAAAATATCACGCTCCACATCCGCCACAATGTTTCCGCTCTCAACCTTCGGCATTTCCAAAATTTCCTTGGTCACGATCTGATGCGGCACGATTTCAATCACCTTGATCTTCCCCGGCTTTTCGCACTTCACCTCCAGGTCTGCGGGTTTGTAACGCAGGTTCATCGTGCTGCGCGGCTGCGGCACAATCTCCGGATGCTTGCCCAAATATTTCCCATTCTCCGCGACCAATACGCCCTTCTTGTAAGTCTGCCGCACGACTACATTTTTCAAATCATCGAATACAATAAAGTCCGCCCAGTAACGCGGAGCAATCGCGCCATAATTCCTCAACCGATAATGCCGCGCCACGTTGATCGTCGCGATCTGCAACGCCGTAATCGGCGGCATCCCCATCGCAATCGACTTCCGCACGCAATGATCAATGTGTCCTTCCGAAACCAAATCCCCGGCCAGCTTGTCATCCGTGGCGAACGAACAATTCATCGCATTATGCGGTGTGATCAACGGCGCGAGCGTTGCCAGGTTCCGTTCTGTGCTCCCTTCGCGCAAAAGAATATGCATTCCCAACCGCAGCTTTTCCTCCGCCTCTTCGATCTCCGTGGACTCATGATCCGACCGCACGCCCGCGAGCACATATGCATTCAGATTCTTGCCCCGCAACCCCGGCGCATGACCATCTATCGCCTTGCCTTTCCCCGCCTTGATTTTATCCAACTCGCTTTCATGCCCAAGATAAACGCCCGGATAATTCATCAACTCCGCCACTCCCGCCACCCGTTCATCTGCGATCATCAATGCCAAATCATCCGCCGTCAGTCGCGCACCCGCCGTCTCAAGGTGAGTTGCCGGCACACACGATGGCAGCATGATAAAAAAATCCAGCGGCAAATTCTTGCTCGATTCCAACACGTAACGAATTCCATCCAGACCCAGCACATTCGCGTATTCGTGCGGGTCAATCACCACCACCCCCGTGCCATGCGGCGCGACTGCCCGCACAAACTCCGGCATCGTCAGCATCGAACTCTCCACATGAAAATGCCCGTCAATCAAACTCGGCGCGAGATACGATCCGTTCAGATCAATCACCTTCTCCCCCGCGTAATCCCCGATGCCCACCACGCGGCCATCAGTCACCGCCACATTCGTCGGATAAATCTCGCCACTCAGGACATTCACCAATTGAACATTCTTGAAGAGTAATTCCGCCGGCTTTTCCCCGCGAGCGATGCTAAGTTTTTGCTGTAAATTTCTCATAAATAATCCCTCTCTGAATGTTTCTTCTTAGCACAAAAACCTTAATTACCCAATACCAATCACAAACCGACCCCTCCCATCTACTCACGCCCGCCCTTTTCGGTGAAAAACGCCCTTTCCTCCCCTTTTGCAGTGAATTCATCACAAACAACTTATGCCAATGAGGCTGGCATTTAAAACCGCCCCTTTTCACCAGTCAGAGAGGGAGTCATTCCCAGAGGTTCGGGAATCTTCCTCCCTTCCGAGGAAAGTCCCGGGACTTTCAACAATGTTCCGGGAGGAAAGGAAACTCGCGGCGTGCCCTTGCGCGGGGAAAAGGGTTGGTGAAAACTGTTTTGGGAATTTTAAATAATTACCTCTGCCAGATGGCCGGTAATGAGGGAATAACTGTCCCCGCAATTCGAAATTTGAATGATGCATCGCCGAGTCGCCGCCCAAACCGGTTTTCGCCAGAACCGGCCGCAATACCGACAAGTTGCCCCCCCGACCGCCGCGTCCGGCTTCGCGCACACGAGTCATGATAACGAATACGCGCTGCTCTTCGAGCAAAATCCGCAACCGATGTGGGTGTTTGATCGCGAGACGTTGAATTTTTTAGCCGTCAATCAGGCGACGATCCGGTTGTACGGTTTTTCGCGGGAGGAATTTCTGGGGATGACGTTGTTGGAGGTTCGGCCACCGGAATTTGTCGCGCCGTTCCTGGATGCGCTGGCAGCGACGGATCAGCGGGATTCGTTCACGCTGGCTTCTCCCGCCGGTGAATGGAAACACCGGAAGAAGGATGGCACAATTTTTGACGTAGAGGTTTATTGCAGTCGCACGACGTTCAACGGCCGGGACGCGCGGATCGGCATGGCACGGGACTTGAGCGAATGCAAACGGGCGGAACGGGCCTTGCAGGCGAATGAGCAAATTATCCAGCGCCAATTTTCCGAGTTGCAAACGATTTATCAACAGGCGCCGATTGGTCTCGCTTTTTTCGACCGGGATTTGCGCTACGTGAAGATCAACGAACAATTGGCGGCGATGAATGGCGTGGCGGTGGCCGGGCATATTGGCCGCCATTTGCGGGACATCGTGCCGCATTTGGCGGAGGTGTTGGAGCCGATGATGCGGCAGATCATCGCTACCCGCAGGGGAGTGGAAAACCTCGAGGTGCGCGGGCAGACCGCCAGCGCGCCGGGCGTGGAACGTTTTTGGCTGGCGAGTTATAATCCGGTGCTGAACGCGGAGGGGGAGGTGTTGGGGATTAATGCCGCGGTGACGGAGACGACGAAGAGCAAGCGGGTGCAGGAACAGTTGAAAGCGCGCCTGCAACAACAGGCGGCGGTGGCGCAATTGGGCCAGACGGCTTTGGCCGGGGACGATGAACAAACTTTGATGGATGAGGCGATGGCCTTGGTGACCCAGGGGCTGAAGATTGAATTAGTTCGAGTGTTGGAACTGTTGTCCGGGGACAAACAGATGCTGTTGCGGGCGGGTATTGGCTGGAAACCCGGCAAGGTTGGCCATGCTCTTGTGCCCACGGGAAACGAATCTCAGGCTGGACATACGCTGGCTTCCGGCCAGCCGGTCATTGCGGATGACATACCGCGGGAGACACGGTTTAAAGTTTTGGACCTGCTCAAGGAGCACGATGTCCAGAGTTCCATCACGGTCATCATTCGGGGTTCGGATGACGATCATCCCTACGGCGTGCTGGGTGCCTGCTCGTCGCAATTGCGAAAGTTCTCACCGGACGATATCACCTTTCTTCAATCAGTGGCGAATGTGCTGGCCGCTGCAATTCAGCGAAAAAGGTTCGAGGAACAGTTGGGCCGGAGCGAGCAGCGGTTCCGCGAACTGGCGGACTCGATGCCCCAAATCATCTGGGCCGCGCGGCCGGATGGTTATCTTGATTATTATAATAAACGCTGGTTCGATTACAGCGGTTTGACCTGGGAGGAATCGCTTGCACCAGACGGTTGGAAAGGGGCGCTTACACCTGAGGACTTCGAAGAGTGCCGGAAAGGCTGGTATGCGTCAGTCAAATCAGGGAAGCCTTTTCAAGCTGAGTACCAGTTCAAGAATGGCAAGACCGGGGAATACCGCTGGCATTTGATAAAGTCCGTGCCGGTAAGGGATGAACAGGGGCACATTGCTCGCTGGTTTGGCAGTTCCACGGATATTGATGAACAAAAGCGGATCACGTTCGCGCTGGAGGAAGTCCAAGAAAAACTTCGCCATCACGCGGAGGACCTGGAAAAACGAGTTCAGGAACGTACTGCCCATTTGCAGGAAAGTCTGCAATCTCTGGAGGATGTGCTTTATCACGTTGCTCACGATCTGCGCGCCCCGCTGCGAGCCATGGAAGGGCTGACCACCTTGTTGCTCGAGGAATATGCTCCGCAATTTGATGCGGAAGGAAAGAATTTCGCCGAGCGCATCGTGGCTTCTGCCGGACGCATGGACGGTCTTATTCGCGATCTGCTGGCGTTCGGACGCCTCGGCCATGTAAGCGTTCCGCGTCGTCAGGTTGATTTGGAAAAGCTTTTGCGTTTTACGCTGGAATTATTGGAAGAGGAAATCCAGGCCAAAAGCGCAACCATACGCCTCCAAACACCATTACCCCCTGTCTGGGCCAATGAAACATTGCTCGGACAGGTGCTCGTTAACTTGCTCTCCAATGCTTTGAAATATGTCCCGGCGGGTGTCACTCCGACTCTGAACATCTGGTCTGAATCGAAAGCCGAGACACTCCGGCTCTCCATTCAGGATAATGGTATTGGCATCGAACCGGAACATCACCAACGTGTCTTCCGTGTTTTCGAACGGCTCCATCCGCCGGAAGATTATCCCGGCACCGGCATTGGCTTGGCGATTGTGGCGAAGAGCCTGGAACGCATGGGCGGACGTGTCGGCTTGGAATCCCAACCTGGAGCCGGCAGCACATTCTGGCTCGAACTCCCCGATGCTGCCTACATGGTGGCCCTCCAGAAGCGTGATTGAACCTGCCTTCATCCCATCCGGCTGCGAATTAAAATAAAATAGGCGAGTAACACGATTGCCAGGGTGTAGGTCAACCAGCGTACCTCGCTTCCGCGTCCGCTGAATAATTTGATGATTGGATAGCTGATGAATCCCAAAGCCATGCCATCGGCTATGGAATAGGAAAGTGGAATTCCGATCATCGTCAAAAAGGCCGGCACCGATTCACTGTAATCCCTCCAGTCAATCTTTCCCACGTTCTGGCACATCATCGCACCCACAATCACCAACGCTGGCGCAGTGATGGCCGGATAACTCCCAATCATTGCAATCAGCGGACTAAAGAACAGCGCCAGCAGAAATAACACGGCTGTCGTAAGGCCCGTCAGTCCGGTTCGACCACCCTGCTCCACTCCCGCTGCGCTCTCGATAAAACTCGTCACCGTGCTCGTCCCCAACGCCGCACCCGCCACCGTGCCCACGGCATCAGACAACATCGCTTCCTTCGCGCGCGGCAATTTGTTGTCTTTGATAAAGCCCGCCTGTTCCGCCACGCCGATCAATGTCCCAATCGCATCAAATACCAGCATGAACAAAAACACGAAAACGAACGGCAGCATCGGCGCGGACAATGCATGGACAATATCCATCTTCATGAACGTGGGTGCGAGCGATGGCGGTGCGGACATAAAGCCCTTCGCAAACTCAAACCGCTTGCTCAACATCGATTCCGTGACCAGCGGCGAGCCGGCAATGCTTTGAGGCAGTTGCGGCAAAAACAATTTCAGTATAACTGCCAAAAGTGTTGCTCCGACAATTCCCCACAAAATCGAGCCTCGCACCTTTCTCACATGCAGCACCGCTGTCAGCAAAAGCCCGAAGAAGAATACCACCAGGTCCGGCGAGGCAAAGTGGACGTTCATTTTTACCGCCGTGCCGGGGTCTTTCAAAATCAACCCCGTGTTTTGCAATCCAATGAACGCAATGAACAATCCAATCCCAACCGCAATCCCATTCTTCAAACTGGGGCTGACCGCATCAAAGATCATTTGCCGCAGCCCAAACAACGACATGATCAGGAACAGCACACCAGAAATGAACACCGCCCCGAGCGCCACTTGCCATCCATTCGCGTAACCTGCCGCCACTGCTGCGGGCACCGCCGAAAAAACAAAAAAGAAGTTCTGCCCCATCCCCGGCGCTTGTGCGATGGGATACCGCGCATACAACGCCATGATGGCTGTCGCCAGCGCAGCCGAGAGGCATGTCGCCGTCGTGATCGCGCCAATGTCCATCCCCGTCTTCATCCCGAACATCGCGCCCGATAACACCGCCGGTTGCACGACGATGATATAAGCCATCGTCAGGAACGTGGTCAGCCCGGCGAGCAACTCGATCCGCACCGTGGTTCCATTTTCTGAAAGTCGAAAAAATCGTTCAAGCATAGTCAGGTTCTGAGTTTCCGTGTGCTTGCTGTATTCCGCCGCGCAACCTATCCTTACGCAACGGTCCTTAATTGATAAATAGTTTGAGCCGACAAACAAGCAGATTACCGGCGCAGCAATGAAGAACATCGTTTTCCAAGCCCTTGCCGATGCGGCTCACGCCGGTGAACGCGTCGCGCTCGGCCTCATTTCCGGCGTGAAAGGTTCCAGTCCGCAAAAGGTCGGCGCCAAAGCGCTCTTTTACTCCGATGCCCGCATCAAAGGCACCTTGGGCGGTGGTTGTCTCGAAGCGGAAATCCAGCATCGTGCCATCCAATCTCTGCAAACCAATCAACCTTCCACCTTCGATCTCCTTCTCGACCACGACTTCGGTTGGGACGACGGCCTCATCTGCGGCGGAAAAGTTTCCGGTCTCATCATCCCCGATGCCACTGCTGCTGGAGTTGATTTCTGGAATGAACTGGTCGAACGAAAGTCCACGCTCACTTGGGGCATTAAAAAAGACTTCTCCATCGCCAAAATCGAAAATAATTCAAGCGTTTCGCCTGACTCAGAATTCCTTTACCTCGAAACTATCACGCCCCCCTGCTCGCTCTGGATCGCCGGTGCCGGTCATATCGCCCAAGCCGTCGCCCCACTTGCCGCCCAGTTGGACTTTAGTGTCACCGTCTTCGATGACCGTCCCGCGCTCGCGAACCACCATTATTTCCCGCCAGAAATTTCTTTGCAGGTTGACGCGTGGGAAAAGTTACTCGCCGCGCCATTACCAGCCACTCCCAGCTTCGGTCTAATTGTCACGCGCGGCCATCGTCACGATGCGCTTGTGTTGAAAGATTGGATTCAGAAGCAGTTCTTGTTTCTCGGTATGATCGGCAGCTCGCGCAAAGCCCGCACCATCTTCGAGCATTTCATTGAGGAAAAAATCGCCACGTCGGAACAACTCCAAAGCGTCGCCTGCCCTGTAGGCATCCCCATCAAATCTCAAAGCGTGCAGGAAATCGCCGTCAGCATCATGGGCCAGTTCATCCAGAAACGGGCGGAACTCGTTTACGAAAAGAAAGGTTCACCCGCCGCACGCAGTGAACTGGTTAGCGAGGGTTGACCCACATTCTGTCGCCCAGATTCTAAACTGAAGCCGCTGCCTTTGCTTCAATATGGGCGACTCCATTCCTCTTCTCCAACCGCCGCTGAATTGCCATAAAAATGGCCTCACAAGTCGCTGGCGAACCCAAAGCCACTTCCCCGCCCAGCGCGCCAAATGCTGCCACTGCATCCCGTATCGCTTCCCGCACCGAAATCGCCAGCATCAACGGCGGCTCGCCCACGGCCTTGCTGCCGTGAATCACATTCGATTGCGTCGCATTCTGCAAGAATGAGACATTGAAAATCTGTGGCATATCACCAATGGCTGGAATTTTATATGTGTCCGGTGAATGCGTCAGCAACCTGCCCTTGTCATCCCACTTCAACTCCTCACCGGTAAGCCAGCCCATGCCCTGCACAAAACCGCCTTCAATTTGCCCGCGATTTATCCCTGCGTTAATGGAATCTCCCACATCCTGCAAAATATCCGTGCGCAATACCCGCGTCATTCCGGTAAAGCCATCCACTTCCACTTCAGTCACCGCCGCGCCATACGCAAAATAATGAAACGGCTTGCCTCGCCCTTTCACGCGATCCCAATGAATATCCGGCGTCTTATAGTAGCCTGTAGCTGAAAGACTGATCCGTTCCATATACGCAACACGCAATACTTCAGAAATGGAAACAGTAACTTGCAACTGCCCTGGTTCGCAGACCAGACCGTCCGCAAAAATCAAATTTTCCGTTGCGGGCGTGTGACCCAATTTCTCTTTCAATAATTTCGCGGCCACCGGCGCTATCCGTCCCCGGATAATCTCACACGCATTCTTCACCGCCGCGCCATTCAAATCCGACCCGCTCGATGCCGCCGTGGCTGAAGTATTCGGCACCTTGTCCGTGCTGGTGTGCATCACCCGGATGTTTTCTTTATTAATGCCAAGCTCCTTCGCGGCAATGGTCATCATGTTCGTGTGAATCCCCTGGCCCATTTCCGTGCCGCCATGATTCACCTGCACCGTGCCATCCTGGTAAACCAGCACCAGCGCACCAGCCTGATTGAGATGAGTCACGGTAAACGAAATTCCGAACTTCATCGGCGTCATCGTCAAACCTCGTTTCAGGTGCGAATTCTTCCCGTTCCAAAGATTAAGTTCTTCCCGCCGTTTCACAAGGTCGCTCGTCTTCTTCAATTCCTGCCAAATGAATTGAATGCGATTATCCTCAATCTCCTGGCCGTAATGCGTTGTATTGGTTTCGCCTTTGCCGCGATACAAATTTTTCTCGCGCACCACCTCCGGCGGCAATCCCACCTGTCGCGCCACGCGATCAATGATTTCTTCAATCACCAGCATTCCCTGCGGCCCGCCGAATCCACGAAAGGCGGTGTTCGACGAAAGATTTGTCTTCGCGACTTGTCCTTGAATTTCAACCTGCGGAATATAATAACTGTTGTCCATGTGGAACAACGCGCGGTCCGTCACCGCCTGCGAAAGGTCCAGCGACCATCCGCCATTGGAATAAAGCTGCGCCTTGACCACCAACAACATTCCTTCCGCATCGAAGCCCACTTTGAATCGTGCCAGGAACGGATGCCGATGCCCCGTGAGCATCATGTCCTGGTCGCGATTGAATCGCACACGCACCGGCTGACCGGTTTTGTACGCTGCCAGCGCTGCCAATGCCGCCGGAGTATTAGCCTGCGTTTCCTTGCCGCCGAACCCGCCGCCCATGCGCGGACTCTGCACGACTACTTTATTGATCGGCAAATGCAACACATGCGAAATCACTGTTTGCACTTCCGAGGGATGTTGCGTCGAAGAAACTACGTGCAACGAACCATCCTCGCCACGCTCTGCCCAAGCCGCATGCGTTTCCAAATAAAAATGCTCCTGCCCGCCAAATTCAAATTCGCCTTCCAAAGTCTTCGGAGCTTCCTTCAACGCCTGCTCCGCTTCGCCACGACGAATGAAATTTGGTTCGTTATGAAAACTCCCTTCCCGCACAGCTTGCTCCAACGTCAGCACCGCTGCCAGCGGTCCATATTCCACTATCACCTTTTCCGCCGCCGCCCGACATGCCGCCTGCGATTCACCGACGACCAAAGCCACAGGATGTCCATGAAACGAAACCTCGCAGTCCGCCAACAGAATCTCATCCTTCTTCACCGCGCCGACATCATTGTGCCCCGGGATATCTTCCGCCAACAACACCGCCTTGATGCCAGGCATCTTGCGGGCTTCGGTGGCATCACGTTTCAAAATCTTCGCACGCGCATGCGGCGAACACACCGGCCAGACCTCCAACATTCCTTGCGTCTGGTCATCCGTATAAATCGCCTCTCCCGTGACATGCTTGTGCCCGCTTTCATGCGGGTCAGGACGTTTGACCGTAGCCTCTATTGTCGAAGCCAGCTTTCGATGATTCTTTATTGAATCAACTTTTTGTTCGTCAATGGTGTCCGCATAAAACTTCTCCAACAAACTCGTAATCAGTCCCTGCCGATATCGCGCATCGCCGCGCACATCGGAAATGGGAGTGAATTCGCTTCCCAAAATCGGCAACACCGCTTGGATTAATTCCCCGCTCCACTTTTTGCCAATCAGCACCTGCTCGGTTTTTTTTGCACGCGACGGCATCGCCGCCACACCGCCATAAGCCATCCGAGCATGCCGAACAATTCCCTCCGCATCCAAATCCACCAACATGCAAGCCGCCACGGTGCTGATGTCCATCTCGCGCCGCTTGGAAACTTTGTACCATTCAAATTTCCGTGTAAGTCCGGCCTTCACACCGCGTGGCACAATGATGGTTTTAAGAACCTCTCCCGCCTGCAGCGCCGTCTTGCGATATGAAATAAAAAATTGCTCCAAAGGGATGGCCCGCTCGCCCTGCAACGATGCAATAACCACCTTGGCCTCCAACGCCAGCAGCACCGGCGCGCTGTCGCCAATCGGCGATGCCGTCATCAAATTACCGCCGAGAGTTGCACGATTCCGAATCTGTCGCGAACCGAAAACCCAAAGCATCTTTCCCAGCGCGGGATATTCCTTCCCCAATGCTTCTTCCAACTGTGTCAACGTAACGGCGGCCCCTACATGCCACTCGGAATCCGTGGATTTAATCTCTTTCAATTCCGGCACGGCCTCGACCGACACCAGTATGGAAAACTTCTTATACCGCTTCGTTATCTCCAATCCCAATTCCGTCGCACCCGCGACCATCCGCGCTTCCGGTTGCTCTTTCAGCAACTTGAGCAAATCCTCCAGCGACGTTGGCCGGAAAAACTTTTCCCCATCAGCTTCGTATTGTGCCGCGCCAAGTTTCGCGTCACCCTGCTTGAGCCGATTGGCAAACGCATCCTGCCCATCAACCGCGCCGCGTTGGGCAAAAGCTTCTTTGGCCGCTTCCCGAATCGGACGATATCCAGTGCATCGGCAGAGATTCCCGCAAAGTTGATCGTCCAGTTGCCATTCTTCCTGCAAATCATTCCGATAATAACCTTCGAAGAGGGAGACAACAAATCCCGGCGTGCAATAACCGCATTGCGAACCCTGGCATTCCACCATTTTTTGCTGTACCGGATGCAGCTTTTGCTCGCAGGCGACTCCTTCCACCGTCACCACTTCGCGCCCCGCCATCAACGGCAGTGGCACCAGGCAACTATTGATCGCCCGATAACAGGTTTTTCCCTGGGCATCGCGGTCAATGATGGCCACTGAACAGGCACCGCAATCGCCCTCCGCGCAACCTTCCTTCGACCCGGTTTGGCCGATGCCGCGGAGATATTCGAGCAGGGTGGTATTGGGAGAGTAGTTTTCGACCCGGACGGCCCGGCCATTCAGGATAAATTCAAGCGCGCTGGCCATATAGACTATCCCCCATCATACCTGAAAAGTAAGTGGGCGCAATACCGCGTTAATCAAGATAGCTGTAAGCTGGCAGTGTCAAAAACTCCGAAAAAGTCGGGCTCTTTGACATCTCACTGAATAACTTAATTGCTTGCTGGAAATGGCCACCCTTGAAGCGCGGCGTTCCTATCTCTTTCTCGATGCGGGCCAATTCCTGTGGCAGTATCTCGTCGTATAACTCGGGAGTTATTTGACGACCGTCCGCCAGCCTGGCTCCGTATCTAATCCATTGCCAAACCTGCGACCGCGAAATCTCAGCCGTCGCCGCATCTTCCATCAAATTATATAGCGGCACACAACCCAACCCACCGAGCCATGCTTCCAGATATTGCAAACCCACCCGGATATTGCTGCGCAGCCCCTCCTCAGTGATGGTGCCCGTCGGCACTTTCAACAAATCCGCCGCCGTCACGTTCACATCTTCGCGCAACTTCAAGATCTGGTTCGGCTGCGGCATGTGCTTGTCGAATGCCTTCAACGCAATTGGCACCAACCCCGGATGCGCCACCCAAGTGCCGTCATGACCATCGGTGGCTTCACGCTCCTTGTCGGCCAGCACCTTTGCCATCGCTTCTTCATTGGCTTGCGGATTATTCTTGATTGGAATCTGCGCCGCCATGCCACCCATCGCATGCGCGCCACGACGATGGCAGCTCCGGATCACATTCAAGCAATACGACCGCATGAAATGCGTGGTCATTGTCACTTGGGAGCGATCCGGCATGACAAACTCCGGGCGATTGCAAAACTTTTTGATGAAGCTGAAAATATAATCCCAACGTCCGCAATTCAGCCCCGCCGAATGCTCGCGCAATTCGTAAAGAATCTCCTCCGTCTCAAATGTTCCCAAAATCGTTTCGATCAACACTGTTGCCTTGATGCTGCCGCGCGGCACCTTCAATTCATCCTGCGCCAAATTAAAAACATCATTCCACAAACGCGCTTCCAAATGGCTCTCCATCTTCGGCAGATAGAAATAAGGACCGGAACCTCTCGCAACAAGCGTGCGGGCATTATGAAAAAAGTACAGGCCGAAATCAAACAAGCTCGCAGACATCGGCTGGCCATCCACCAGAAAATGTTTTTCGGCCATATGCCATCCGCGCGGACGGATCATCATCGTGGCGATCTTCTCGCCCAACGCATATTTTTTCCCTTCCGGACTGGTAAAATCAATCGTGCGATTTACCGCGTCACGCAGATTGAATTGGCCCTGCAACAAATTAGCCCACGTCGGCGAAGTCGCATCTTCACAATCCGCCATCAACACTTTCGCGCCTGAATTCAGCGCGTTGATGATCATCTTGCGGTCCACCGGCCCGGTAATTTCCGTGCGGCGATCCTGTAAATCCGCCGGAACTGGGGCGACCTTCCAATCCCCGTCGCGAATATGTTTGGTCGAACTGAGAAAATCCGGCAGCACACCCGCATCAATTTCCTTCTGCCGCTCTACCCGTTTGGCCAATAACTGCTGTCGTGTGCCTTCAAATTGACGCGCCAGCTTCACGATGAAACGTATCACTTCGGGCGTCAGTATGGTTGCAGCCTGGGAATCCACCGGACCTTTGATTTCAACACCAGTTGGCAGGGTAAGAGTTGGGTTCATGCTTTTTCTTTGGTTTTAGAAATTGAGATGCGGCAAAGCAGCGATGTGATTATCCACCTTGGAGGTCATCGACTTAGGAGTTACTGGCGAGTCTCGCCAGCGTAGCAGCCAATACAGCCACACCATTTTTAATCTGTTCGGGAGAAGAATATTCATCCGGCCGATGACTAACCCCGCCACGACATGGAATAAAAATCATCGTGGTTGGACAAATCTGCGCCATGAAAAGCGAATCGTGGTAGGCGCGGCTGATCATCTTTTTGACTTCCAGCCCCAACTCGCGACCCGCTTCCGAAACCGCATTGACCAGGCTTGGATCACAAATCGCAGGAGCATCTACATTCAGCCGTTGTAGCTCAAAAGTAACGCCGCGCTTTTTGCAAATTTCAGGAACGGCCTGCTCAATTTTTTTCAAAGCTCCATCCCGCGTTGGCAATTGTGTATCGCGCAAATCAATCTCCAGCCACGCGCGGCACGGCACACTGTTTACGGCTCCGGGTTCGATACGAAAAACTCCCGTCGTGCCCACCGTATCGGGGCTGCCGCTGTTCAACGCCGCCTGTTCCACGGCCAGCGCAATTTCCGCGCCCGCGAGCAAGGCATCGTGCCGCTCCGGCATCAATACCGCCCCTGCGTGTCCGCCGACACCAGTTAATTGCACCCGCAACGTGCTCGGCGCCGCAATCTTTTCCACCACACCAATGGGAATATTTTCCTTTTCCAATAATGGTCCCTGCTCAATGTGCAGTTCTACAAACGACGAGTAACTTCCTGCAGCGAGCTTGACCTTCTTCAAATCCTGACCGCCAAAACCAGCGTCACCACGTAATTCTTCCAGCGATTTTCCTTCCGGGTCGCGTAGCGAAGCTGCTTTCTCCAGCGAAAGTGCGCCTGCCAAAAGTCGGCTGCCCAAACAACCAATGCCAAACCGCGTCGGTTCTTCAGCGGTAAAAATAATCAATTCAATCGAACGCTGCGGTTCAAACCCGCTTTCCTGCAATGCCCGAATCGCTTCAAGCGCTCCTAAAACTCCCACCACGCCATCATAGCGGCCGGCATTGGGAATGGCATCGATGTGTGAACCGGTAGCAACCAGCGGCAGACTGGAATCTTTTCCAATCCAGCGCACAAAAATATTTCCAACCGCATCCTCCTGGATCGTCAACCCGGCTTCGCGGCATAAATTCTTCACATACTCGCGCGCGCGAAGATCCGCTTCGGAAAACAATACGCGCGTCACCACCGGGGCGGGTGCGGCGGAAATGGCAGCCAGCTCATCAATCTGCCGCTGCAATCGCTCGCTATTTATAGGCAGGGTCTGCTTCACCGGCGGGAAGTTCTGCGGGACAGTTTAAGTTTGACTGGGGCTTTGCGGGCGGAAGCGCTTTGCCCTTCCAGTTCACAACGAACTTGCGTCAATTCTGCGCGCACTTGTTGTAACTCTTCCAAAATCGTTTGCCGCTCCTCCTTCGCCCGCACCAGTTCCGAAGAACGCCGACGCAATTCCAACTGCGTCATCACGTGACGGCTCAGGATTTGCAAAGCACGTTTCTGGTCTGGCCTGAGCGTATGCGGCACCGTGTCAACCACGCACAGCGTGCCCAAAGCATGGCCGTCTGGCGAAACCAACGGTGCGCCCGCATAGAAACGAATGCGCGGCTTGGATACGACCAGCGGGTTGCGCGCAAAACGCTTGTCTTTGGTGGCGTCAGGCACAATGAAAAGATCCTCATGCAAAATTGCATGGGCACAGAAGGAAACATCGCGCGGAGTTTCCTTGATATTCGTTCCCACCTTGGATTTGAACCACTGACGTTTCTTATCCACCAGCGTGATCATGGCGACCGGCGACTCGCAGATGCTCGCCGCCAATTCGGCCAACTCGTCGAATACTTTTTCAGGAACGGTATCCAGCACGTCGTATTGCCACAGAACTTCGAGTCGCTTCTTCTCGTTCTTGGGAGTGGGGAAAATCATGATATGGCTATGAAATAATTCTTATTGGAGCGTCGAGTTCTAATGGGTTTCCTAATAACAAAGCATTAGTCCGCATGATAGGTCTTCATGCGGCTAAATCAACCTATCTTTTAACTACAACTTTGGTTACTTAGATGGGGTCCCGGTTGACGTCTTTGTAATAAATGTAACTCGCTGGAGTTTTGCCCATGGCTACAAACCATTGAGGGCAATAAGGCGCCATCCAGATAACATCCCCTGCCTGCACCGGATGATAATCTCCCTCAAGACGATACACACCCTGGCCCTTTAGCATCAGCAAACCGTGCTCCATGATATGGGTTTCCACGAATGGCAAGGTCGCTCCGGGTTGATAAGTAAAAATGTTTACCGCCATGTCAAACGCCAGCGTGTCGTACAGCAGCACTTGCAACCGCGCGTCTTCATTGCCTAGAAATGGCTGCCCTTTAACTTCACGTTCATGCCCGATGATAGGCTGCGGCTTTCCAGCTCCGGCGTGCGCTTGGTAAGGCTTCTGAAAAATAAGCAGCTTGGCTCCCTCGCCTGCGCCTTGCACATGAATGTCTTTGCCGGGGGGAATATAAGCATAATTGCCAGCTTCGAGCCTATGCTTCTTGTCATCCACCAGGATGCTGCCGTTGCCTTCCACAACGTAGATAAAATATTGGTTCTCCCCGGTATTACCGCGCCCTTGGCCATCCTTGTTCAAGGTAATGAATAACTGGCAAAATTTTGCGCCCATCGCCGGCGAGATTTGCACGATACAGACGGCATTTTCCCAGCCAGGTAGATTGCTGGCAACATGTCCATCCGGGGTTATTAATCCGTAGCGACCTTTGATAACAGTCCGTGTAGCTCCAAATAATCCAGTCATTTTAATTCCCTAATTTTCAGATTTTACCAATTGTCCTAACGGCTTTGACATAATTTTGCCATCTTTAAATACCGTTCGGCCTCGTAACAACGTTTGCACAACTTTGCCTTTCAACAAGCGTCCAACGTACGGACTTTGCTGGTGGCGATACAATAAATCGTCCCGTTGAATGGTGAACTCCTGATTCAAATCAACCAACGCAAAGTCAGCATCGCTTCCGATGTTGATTCCGCTCTTTTCCGACGGCAGCTTGAATCGCTTTGCCACATTATACGAAAGCAATCGGCTCAAGAGTGGCAGTGCCACGTCCCGCTTCACATAGCCCTCGGTAATTAATAATGGCAACGTATGTTGAACCCCGCTAATGCCGCCCCACACCTTGAAAGAATTCGAATCCAGTTTCATGTCCGGCGGCGCGGGGGAATGGTCCGATCCAATGGTAGTCACCTGCTCTGCCTTCACGTAACTCCAAAGTGATTCCTGCGCTGAAGTGGGCCGCAAAGGTGGCGCGCATTTAGCCACTGCCCCGAGTTGAACCACATCTTCCTCGGTTAGCGTCAGATAATGAGGACAAGTCTCACAAGTAACATCCAATCCTAATTTTTGCGCGGCCGCAATCAGTGCAATGCCCGCGCCACCACTCACATGCACGATGTGCAACGCACAACCCGTTTCGCCCGCCATGGTCAGCGCACGTTGAATAGCATCCAATTCGGCTTCAATTGGACGTGAATCCAGATAGTCACGAATGGATGTCTTTCCTGCGCGAATAAACTGCTGCGCCAGTTCCTGCGTTATGACGTCGCTCTCGGCATGAACGGCTACAATTTTTCCCAGCTTTGCCGACCGCTTCATTCCTTCGCGCAAGGTATGGTCATCAACACTTTGAAAATCATCAATACCGCTGTTCGACATGAACGCTTTGAACCCCACCACGCCGCGTTCGGCCAATTCCTCAAGACGATCAAGATTGCCCGGTACCAATCCACCCCAGAAAGCAAAGTCCACCAGTGACGTGGCACGGGCCGCTTGAAGTTTCAGATCGAAGCTCTCGGCATCCACCGTCGGCGGATGGGCATTGAGCGGCATGTCGAAGAACAAAGTGCCACCGCCTGCTGCCAAGGCGCGAGTGCCCGTTTCAAAACCTTCCCAATGCGCACGCCCTGGTTCATTGAAATGAACATGGGCGTCAATGACTCCGGGAAAAATATGCAACTCCTTGGCATCAATCACTTCCCTACTCGGCAGTTCCAAGCCCGCTTCCAGCGCGACAATTTTCCCACCAGTGATTCCAATGTTCAGGGTTTGTAACTCTGTGGCCGTCACCACGGTTCCCCCCTGTATCAGGAGATCCAGTTCAGACATTCTTTTTACTTGGGCTCGGATGCTTTTGATTCCCCAAGGATAAGAGAAAACCGTTCATGACTTCAATGGCAACTCTCACATCATCCACCTCGACCGATTCATCCGGATGATGGCTGATTCCGCCCTTGCAGCGCACGAACAGCATGGCAACAGGCGTAATATCTCCCATGACCGCAGCATCATGTCCCGCGCCACTGGGAAGTTCAGTTACTTCCATCAAATGTTGGCGGGCACCCTTGGCCAGCATATCGCTCAATTCGCGCGAACATGGCACAGACTGGGCTTCATGGACTATTTCCCAATCCATCGTCAAACCGCGTTTCTCACCGATCTGATTGGCAAGATTTTGCAAACGTTCCACTGCTGCCGTGCGCATGGCATCCAATTGATGCCTCACATCCAGGGTTAAATTAACTTCGCCGGGAATCACATTGGACGCGCCCGGTTTGGCTTCAATCTGTCCCACCGTTGCTACGAGTCCCGCCTGCGCACGCGCACTGGATTCAACCGCCGTGATAAATTCAGCCGCAGCCGTCAGCGCATCCTGGCGCAGATTCATCGGCGTGGTTCCGGCATGACCAGCCCGACCGGTAAAACGCACTTTGATTCGAGTCTGACCCGCAATGGCTGAAACCACCCCCACCGGCTGATACTTCTTCTCCAAAACTGGTCCCTGTTCAATATGTACCTCGGCATAACCAAGTAAATTATGTGGGTCACGCTTTGCTGAATTAATTTTTCCCGGGTCGCCCCCAAAACTCTTAATCGCCTCGGCCATGGAGACGCCGCGCGAATCGACGCGCTTCAAATCCTGTTCATTGAAAGTTCCAGCCAGAGCTTTGCTTCCCAGGTAGGTAGTTTGATAACGCACCCCTTCTTCATCCGCAAATCCGATTACTTCAATGGCAAAAGGAAGCTGAACCTGATTTTGGTGCAACTGTTGCACACAGGCAATGGCGGTAATGACTCCCAGCGGCCCGTCAAATTTTCCGGCATCCCGCACCGTGTCCAGATGTGATCCGAGGAGGAAGGTTTTGGCCCTCTCATCGCGTCCCGGATAACGTCCAATCAGGTTGCCAATGGCATCTTCTGAGACAGTCATTCCAGCTTCACGCATCCAGGAACCGACCAAATCATTGGCCTGACGCATCGCCGGCGAACAAAACGTCCGCGTCAAACGACCCGGTTCTTCGCTGATACGTGCCAGCGCCTCAATGCGTTCCATCACTGTCCCGGCGGGGTCAATGTTACTCATGAGCTAAAAAAATTTATTTTCCGGAATAAAATCAGCATTTGTCGGGCCAAATTATCAATTGACGCTCAAATTCTGGTCTGCACTCGTATCGCAGCAGGTTTTCTAATCGGCCAGATGCCAAACCGCCACGGGAGCGAAAATTATTGTTACGTTAAGCGCACTTTTCACGAAGTGCCAAATCAACTTCCCCGATAAGTGCTGTACGACCAAGGCGAAGCCAGCAACGGAACGTGATACGACGCCATTGCGTCCACAATTCCAAAGCGTATCGGCACTTGGTCCAGGAAAGGGATTTGAGTTTTGGCTGTGGAACTCTTCTGCGCAAAATAATCTCCTACAAAAAAGATCAGTTCGTAACTTCCCGCCTTCATTTCGTCCGGTCCGAGCAAGGGTTGATCCGTCCGGCCATCCGCATTCGTGCGAACGTTCTTTAAAAGCTTCCGCCCCCCTCCAGCCAGCGACCAAAATTCAATCTGCATCCCCTGCGCCGGACAGCCGTGCGCGGTATCCAAAACATGTGTGCTTAATTTTGCGGGCATTTTCAGTGCGAACCTAGGGATTCTAAATTCTCTCGGCAACCACAATTCTCAATTGTCGTAATGTACTTTAATATATTCTCAAATTTTACACTGCAATCAAATCCTGCAGCCGCAATCGCGCAATCTTTGAAATCTCCTCCAGCGCAGCCTTGATTTCCTGCTCGCGCGAATTCTTTAGGCGCATTTCAAATCCTTTGAGAATTGCCTCTTTTTTGTTCAGCCGCGCGCAAATCACAAATGGAAAGCCAAACTTCTCACGATACGCGCCATTATTTTTCTGAAACAAGGCAATCTCTTCGGTGCTGAGTTGCCCCAGTCCAGCGCTGGCTTGTTCGCGATTCGATTCCGGCGTCAACGTCCCCGCCAAGGCCGCTCGTCCCACCAAGTCGGGATGCGCCTGGATTAATTTCACCTGCTTATCTTCCCCCGCATTCGCTACTGTCCGATTCAAGGCTTCATGTAACTGTTCCAAACTGGCAAATGGTCGCCGACCCCACGTCTCCTCTGCGATCCACGGTGAATGCTCAAATACCGGCCCAACGACGCGGACGAATTCATCGCGTGAGAAGGGATTGAGTTGGTTGAAGGTGTATTGCGGCATGTGGATACGCCCCTTTTAACTGGGATTAAATATGTTCAAGCTATGGTCGTTGCATAGCGGTAACGCGATTTAATTTCCCAGACCTCTTTGGCCGAGAGGATGCCTGCAAATGGTGAATTTTGACGCAGGCACTGGCCTTCATCGGTTGGAGCGCTTAAAGCTGCACAGACCTCGGACACCGGTTGGGTCAACAAGATTTGCCACTCTTTATAGCAACGAATCAAAGAAGGCACACTGGCATTTAAACGAGACCACCGTTCGAGGTTCACACAGGCAATAGCAAGCCATTCGGGATGCTGTGGCAATCCGGCTGCAATATGTCGCGCCAATTCAAGACTCACCAAATCATGCATTTCATGACTCACGTGCACAAAATACCACAATAGCCGACCGCCATGCTAGGCCGAATCCAGCGTGTTCCCAAACAGGCTAAGCGATATTCAATTCACGCAATGGAACGTTGCATCCACCTCATCGTTTTCTCCGCAAGTTTATCAAAAGCGGTGACGCACATTTCCAGATGCTCCTCCTTCGTGTCCTCGATTTTGTTGTGACTGATGCCGTGCAGGCTTTGCACGAACATCATCACGGTGGGCACGCCCGCGCGCGCCACTTCGGCGGCATCGTGGAGTGGGCCAGACGGCAGACGATGTCGATTGCCACTGGTTTCCCCAATAGCCTCGTCACACATATCAATGAGCTCCTTGTTGAACAGCACCGGCTCAATCTGCCATAGCCGATCCCAGGAAACCTTCACGTTCCCCTCTTTGGCAAATTTTTCGCTGGCCTCTTTTGCTTCCTGCAACATCCGTGCGAGCGCAGCGGCATCTAGATGACGCTGGTCGAGCGTGATGCGGCATTCTTCCACAACGCTGGTGACAATTCCCGGTTTGGTGATGCAGGAACCAATCGTGCAAACGCCGCCGTTGCGATCAGTAATGCGATAAATTTCCGGACTCATCTTCGCGGCGGCGAGAAAAGCGTCCTTGCGCCGGTTCATCGGCGTGCTGCCGGAGTGCGCCGCCTGGCCGTGAAAAGTGATGGCGTGACGTTCGACACCAAATGTTCCCAACACCGCGCCCAACGGCAAGTCGAGATCAAGTAATACCGGCCCTTGTTCAATGTGCAATTCCAGATACGCTGCGGCATTCTTCAGTTCCTTGCCACATTCCTTCACCCGTTCAAAATCGACTCCTACTTCCT